>CAJUKR010000004.1 GCA_910587025.1 uncultured Christensenellaceae bacterium | reverse complement strand
CCGGGAAAAGTTTACGCACGATGGGACGGAGCAGTTTCGCGAGTTTGTCCGCTATACCCGTTTTTTCGAGTACCTCGAACAGCCCGAGCCATATTCCGTACAGCGCGACGAGATTGAGCGCGAGCGCGACCGAGTCGTTTGCGCCTTTTATCATCGCCTCGAGCGCCGCCGACGGATTCGTAAAAATCAGCACGGTGATCGATACGAGCATAATAATGATCCATATGGTACTCATATCAATAAATTATGTTTGCATTTCGTGAAATATTATTGTATAATATGTAAGAAAAATCGTGATACCGTTTCGGAGGCGGCTTTGAACAAGAACAAAAAGACTTTTTATATAACCACGCCCATATATTATGCCAGCGGCAATCTGCACATAGGTCATACCTATTCCACCGTCGCAACCGACGCGATCGCGCGGTATAAGCGCATGCAGGGATTTGACGTATTTTATCTTACCGGCACGGACGAACACGGACAGAAGGTCGAAGAAAAGGCGAAGGCGGCGGGAAAAACGCCGCAGAAATTCGTCGACGATCTCGTTGTGGGAATAAAAGATCTGTGGAAACTTATGGATATTTCGTACGATAAATTTATACGTACGACCGACGACTATCATAAAAAAGCCGTACGGAAAATATTCGAAACGTTATACGAAAAGGGCGATATTTACAAGTCGAAATATAAGGGTAAATATTGCAAACCGTGCGAATCTTTCTGGACGGAAAGTCAGCTTGTAGACGGTTGTTGCCCCGATTGCGGCAGACCCGTCGAAGACGCCGAAGAGGAATCGTACTTTTTCCGTCTTTCGAAATACGCGCTCGAAGTGCGTAAACTTCTGACCGAAACGGACTTCCTTCAGCCGCAGTCCCGTGTCAACGAAATGGTCAATAATTTCATCGACAAAGGATTGCAGGATATTGCCGTATCGCGCTCGACATTCAAGTGGGGAATTCCCGTTCCGTTCGACGATAAGCACGTCATATACGTTTGGATCGACGCGTTGTCGAATTATATAACCGCTCTCGGGTACGGACAGGACAACGATGCGGACTTCCGTAAATACTGGCCTGCCGACGTGCATGTCGTAGGCAAAGAGATCGTACGTTTCCATTCGATAATTTGGCCGGCTATTTTGCTTGCGCTCGGCGTTCCGCTTCCGAAAAAAGTTTTCGGCCACGGCTGGATCAAACTCGGCGGGCAGAAAATGGGCAAGAGTACGGGCAACGTAGTCGATCCGTATATACTTGCTGAAAGGTACGGCGTGGATGCGCTCCGTTATTTCCTGCTTTCCGAAATGCCTTTCGGCTCCGACGGCGATTTCTCCAACGAACTGCTCATAAAGAAAATAAATTACGATCTCGTAAACGATTTCGGCAATCTCGTCAAACGCACGCTTGCCATGAGCCGTCAGTACTTCGGCGGAAAAGTGAGCGATAAAGGCGAAGCAGCCGATCCGGACGGCGAGCTTATCGGAATGATCGACGCGCTTCGCGGCGTTGTCGACGACGATATGGATAAGCTGATCGTAAACAAAGCGCTCGAAGATATTTTCATGCTTATAAAGCGTGCCAACAAATATATCGACGAAACGGCGCCGTGGGTACTCGCCCGCGACGAGGCGAAAAAGCCGCGTCTTATGCGCGTAATGTATAATCTGCTCGAAACGATCAGAGTTTGCTCGACTATGTTGTTGCCGTTCTTCCGCGTCGGACCGGGAAAGGCGCTTGCCGCCCTCGGGCTTAAATCGTGCGGAACTTTCGGCGAAACAAAGTACGGCGAAATAAAGAACTACGAAACGAGCGAAGCCGAAACGATATATCCCAGATTGGATGTAAATAAGGAGCTTAAGGAATTGGACGAGATAGCTGCGGCAAAAGCGAAAGAAGAAAATAAAAAAGAAACGACGGACGAGGAGATCAAACCGCTTCCGCCGATCACGATCGATGATTTTTGCAAACTCGATCTTCGCGTCGCCGAAGTCATTGCTTGCGAGCGCGTCGCAAAATCGGATAAACTGCTCAAAGAAACGCTCAAGGTCGGCGACGAGATCCGTACCGTGTGCTCGGGGATAGCAAAGTACTATACTCCCGAAGAAATGGTCGGTAAAAAAGTCGTGCTCATCGCAAATCTTCCCCCGCGCAAAATGTGCGGCATCGAAAGTCAGGGTATGCTTCTTTGCGCCGAAAAAGACGGCAAAGTCATTTTGCTTTCTCCCGAAAAAGATATCGACAGCGGCGCGGTCATAGGCTGATATTGATTTTGCGTCAGTCGAAATTATGTTTTTGAAATATGCTCATATGATAAAATGTGCAACTATATGATTTCGCCGAAAAAAAGCGCGGTTCTCCGTGCTTTTTTTCGTGTGGCGAATTTCATGATCGTGTTTTGTTTATACCGGATACCGTACGTTCGGCGTGCGGCATCATGGCAGAGGGTTTTAATTTTTTGAAAGCGAATTCGTTTTCGGCATACAAGCGACATCGAACGGTCGGGGTGTGAGTCGTATTCAATCGAACAGACGAAATCTATTGTAAAGCAATGACAATGTTGCAATAAAGAAAACGCGGAAACCTCATTCGGTTTCCGCGTTATATATTATCTCGCGGTTTATTCTTCGAGAAGAATTTTTACCGCACCCTGTTTCGTCTGGCAGACGGGGCATTCCGTCCAGGCTTCTTTGCTCGTCGCTTCGTATCCGCAGTCCGCGCACTTCCACTTTACCGGTTTGTCTTTCGCATACAGCGTACCGCCGGTGAGCTGATTGTACAGATCGGTGAAAAGCATGTGATGGCAGTTCTCGATCTTGGACAGATTGTTGAAC
Source organism: uncultured Christensenellaceae bacterium (assembly GCA_910587025.1). Taxonomy (GTDB): domain Bacteria; phylum Bacillota; class Clostridia; order Christensenellales; family Pumilibacteraceae; genus Protoclostridium. The sequence goes on along the minus strand of CAJUKR010000004.1, from coordinate 61,402 downwards.
AGTCCGGCGATGTCGTGGAAGCCTTCCGCTTCCGCCGTGCGCGCATATTCGGGATAGATTTTTTCCGATTCGAATTTTTCGTCTTCGGCTGCGAATTTCAGATTGTCAGCAAGGTTCCACTTTTCTTTGAAAGGGTAACCGGAAGCGATATCGATATTCGGGATTTCGTTTTTCGTCGCGGTCTGAATGAAAGTGTACAACATGCGCGCATGATTGAATTCCTGCGTGACGACGTTGTCGATCAGCTTTGCCATGTAAGTAAAGCCTTCCTGACGCGCGCCGTACGACATGAATACGTATCTTGTGCGAGCCATGGTTTCGCCCGCAAATGCTTTTGCGAGATTTTCGTAAGTCTTGCTTTTTATGAGTTCCATAAACTTCCTCCGTGACTTAGTATGCGACGCTTTCCGTATCTTATGCGTAAACGTTGTCGTGATCGCACATAATACTTTTATCGGAGGTCATCATAAAAACAATGCAGAAAATAAATCCCAAAAAAGTCGGAATAATCGGGTGCGGCTTTGTCGGTTCGGCAACCGCTTTCGCGCTTATGCAGAGCAGTCTGTTTACGGAAATATCGCTTATCGACGTCGACGAGGGCAAGGCCGAGGGCGAGGCGCTCGACATTTCGCACGGCTCTTGTTTCGCCGACGCCACACGCATTTACGCCGGGACTTACGACGACATCGTAGACTCGGCGGTCATAGTCCTGACGGCGGGAGCCAATCAGAAAGAAGGCGAAACGCGGCTCGATCTCGCGGCGAAAAATGTCGGAATTTTCAGACAAATCCTGCCCGAGCTGTCGTCGCGTTCTTACGGCGGCGTTCTTCTTGTCGTCGCAAACCCCGTAGACGTTCTGACCCGCGCGGCAGTTACGATCGGAGGTTTTCCGGCGCATCGCGTGATAGGTTCGGGTACCGTGCTCGACACGGCGCGGCTCAGAAGCGAATTGTCCGCTTATCTCGGAGTGAGCAGCAGAAGCGTTCACGCTTACGTTATAGGCGAACACGGCGACAGCGAGATCGTCGCTTGGCGTTCGGCGAACGTGTCGGGCGTCCCGATCGACGCGTTTTGTTCTCTTCGCGGACGCGGCAATTCCGCCGAGGCGATGCGCGTGATCGGCGAGCGGGTGCGCAACGTCGCATACGAAATCATCAAACGTAAAAAAGCGACTTATTACGGGATCGCAATGTCCGTGCGTCGTATCTGCGAAGCTATAGTACGCGACGAAAAAGCGGTTTTGCCTGTGTCGTCGGTGGGCGGTCTGTTCGGAGACATCGCGCTCAGCCTGCCAGCGGTGGTGGGAGCGAACGGGGTGGAAACGCGGGTTCCTCTGTCGCTCTCGGACGAAGAAAAAGCCGCGCTCGAAAACGGCGCGCAAACGCTTCGCGGCGTTATAAAAGAGCTCGGACTCTGATCCGGTCGTAATTTGACGAATATAAGAGAAACCTTCACAGTACTTTGAGAAAATCGCGTAAAGTCGTAATTTGACGGGTATTGACGAAACCCACATAGTATGTTATCATAAAAAGTACAATTCGGCTTTTGTTTACGGTATTATGCGAGACATACTACAGGTTACGTCGCTTGCGATGCAGGTTACGACGGCGGTATTGATTTCGCCATGTCCAACAGGTTAAAATATCGGGGACGAAAACTATAAGTGTACGGTAGGTGGAATGTGATAAACATAGCAGTAGTGGAAGACGACGAACGTCAGATCGAACAGACCGAACGTTATATCCGCGATTTCGAAAAGGAATCGGGGCAGACGTTCAATGTAACCGTATTTCATGACGGTCTTGCGCTGCTGGACAGATACAAGTCCGTATACGATATTATATTCATGGATATAGAAATGCCCGACTTGGACGGGATGGAAACGGCGAAAAAATTGCGTGAACTCGATTCGGCCGTTATAATCATATTCATGACGAATATGCAACAGTACGCTATACGCGGTTATGAAGTCGAAGCTCTCGATTATATGGTCAAGCCCGTCGGTTATTTTACTTTTGCACTCAAACTCAAAAAAGCGATAAAGAAACTCGGAAGATCTGCGGAAGCGTTTTTGAACGTTCCGCAGGAAAACGGCGTTATGCGTCTCGATACTTCGCGTATAAGATACATCGAAGTAATAAATCACAGGCTCGTGTACCATACCGACGACGGCAAGTACGAAGCACGGGGATCGCTTACAGAAACCGAAAACAAGTTATCGCAATACGATTTTTCGCGGTGTAATCATTGCTATCTCGTAAATCTTCGCGCGGTGCGCGGCATACGCGGAAATATGGTTTTGATTGCGGACGAAGAACTGCAGATCTCACGTCCGAAGCGGAAAGCCTTTCTCGATGATCTTGCGCATTTCTGCGGTCGGGGAGGGGTATAACCTATGATCGTGGCAGAAGCAGTCGTAAAATTTTTGAGCCGTTTCGCAACGCAGCTTTTTGCCGCGATGCTTATGTTTGCTCCGGTACTCAAAACGCGCAGTTATTTTCCGATACGTCTTGCACTTTATACGGTAATTTATTCGCTTTTTCCGTATGCGATAGTCGGATTCGATGTTTCGCGGCTTTACGGGTTTAAGCCGTTCGTCTTCGGTTGGTTCAATATGAACTGGATCGTGACGTTTATAATGTGTATGATCGGTTTTTTTGCAACGTTCAAAGTCGGCGTTATGGATACGCTGTTTTACGGTACGGCGGCTTACGCGATGCAACATACCATACGGAACGCAGGAACGATAGTGAATAATTTATTCGGAGTTTCTTCCAAAGACTTCGGTTGGTATCTCATAATTTTTCTTGTGAGTGTGCCGCTTTATGTGTTGTTTTATTTTTTGTTCGTGCGGAGAATAAAAAAAGACGACAGTATCGATATAAAAAACAAGTACATCATAGCGCTATCCGTCGCAACGATGTCGATCGTAACCGTGCTCGGTGTGTATGTAATGTCGGGCGCAGAGCGATCTTATTACACAAGCAAAATATATTCCATAGTATGTTGTCTGCTTTTGCTTGCGTTGCAGTTCGGTTTGTTCGTTCGCAGCAAAGAAAAGCGCGAGCGCGACGAGATCGAGAAAATGCTGCACGACGAGCAGGAACTCCGTCGCGTGTCCAAAGAAAATATCGACATAATAAATATCAAGTGTCATGACTTAAAGCATCAGATAGCCGCAATAAGGGCGATGAACAGTCACGAGCAGATCGAAGAGAGCTTGAAAGATGTGGAAAAGGCTGTGCTTATATACGATAACGTAGCCAAGACGGGCAACGAGACTCTGGATCTGATTCTTACCGAAAAGAGTCTGCAATGCGAAAAGCACGGTATAAAGATTTCGTATATAGTGGATGCGGGCAGGCTGGACGCGGTCGGAGACGTCGATCTTTACTCATTGTTCGGGAACGCGCTCGACAATGCGCTCGAAAGCGTGATGAATGTGCCGGATAAGGAAAAACGCGTCATAAGCGTGAATGTAAAATCGGGTAACGGATTTCTGTCCATTCATGTAGACAACTATGTCGAAAAACCGCCCGAATTCGAAAACGGTTTGCCCGTGACTACGAAAAAGAATAAGGCGTATCACGGTTACGGATTAAAGAGTATAAGGTATATCGCGTCTAAATACGGCGGTCACGTTACGGTAGGCGTAGACGACAATATTTTCAATCTCGACGTAATAATTCCGCTTGTCGGGTGATGCTTCGGCGTCGTGTCGTTTCATTTTCGACGCGGCGCTTTTTTGCAACTTACGACAGTTTGAAATCAGTTTGCGACTATCATATTGCGAGAAAAAATTTGCCGTGCTAATATGTTTTCGGTCGGCGGGAGTATTTTACCGTCGGTCGAAAATTTTTTCAGGAGGCAAATGGTTATGGGAAATATTCTTTTCAAGAAGAAATTACCTTGGATTCTCGTGACCGCGATTTGCGGCGTTTTGGCTGTCGCACTCATTGTCGGAACGTGCATTGCGTTTTATTATTCTACCATAATAAACGTATATCTCGGTTGCCAGACGAGTAAAATCGTGGAGACGAATCCCGACGAAGTTCAGGACACGGAGTACTTTAAGAGCGCTTTTGAGTCTGTGGACAAATTACAGGAGCACGAATACGCGCTTTGCGAACAGATTGAGGGCGAGGGTGCGGTTCTTCTCAAGAATACGGGCATACTTCCTCTCGGATCGGGCAAGAACGTAAGCTGTTTTGGAAGATCTTCTGCTCCGGCGTATCAGTACGGCGGCAAGACGACAGCGGCGCTCGTATATGCCGGTTCCGGCTCGGGATCGGTGGATGTGAGTACCGCAGTCGACATAGGCGGCGGTCTGAAACAGGCGGGCTTTAATGTCAACGAACAGCTTATGAACAGATATAAGACTTTGCTCGAGAGCGAAGCGAAATATCAGAGAACGAGTGCGGGCATGCGCGACAGCGTCGAAGTTGCAAAGCAAAAAACGCAGCTCGGCGAAGTTCCTTACTCTGAGATCGAGAGCACCGTAGACAGTACGTTCGAAAGCTATAAGGACGCGGCGATCGTTGTCCTCGGAAGAGCGGGAGGCGAGGGAACCGACGTCCCTCAATACGAGTTCAATGACGGTAACAAGTATTACGCCATACAGGATGTCGAAAAGGAACTTATAAACAAGGTTACCGCCAAGTTCGATAAGGTGGTCGTAATTATCGACAGCTCGAACGCCGTAGAACTCGAGTGGCTGGAAAGCAACAGCAAGGTCGGCGCAATTCTCTGGATAGGCGGACCCGGGCAGACGGGTTGTAATGCTATAGGCGACATTCTCGCGGGCACGATAAATCCTTCGGGTAGACTGGTGGATACTTATGCCGCGGATTCCTATTCGTCGGCGGCGTTCCAGAACTTCGGGCATCGCTCGTTCGCGAATAAGGATACGCTTAAATCGAAACTCGGTGCGCTCGGACAGGCGTGGTACGAGAACGGCGGAAACGGTTATGCTTCTTCCGAAAACTATGTAGTGGAGAGGGAAGGCATTTATGTCGGATATCGTTATTACGAAACGAGGTACGAGGATACCGTTCTCGGTAAGGGTAACGCTTCGGCAAATGTCGGCGTGTTTGCCGAAGGCAAAACGAGCTGGAATTACGACGACGAAGTAACATATCCGTTCGGATACGGAAAGTCGTATTCGACTTTTAAGCAGACGCTTGACCGCGTAGACGTCGGAAACGACAAAATTACCGTCAAAGTCACCGTCGAAAATACTGACGGCGCGGACGGCAAAGACGTTGTTCAGGTCTATTTTCAGTCCGAATATACTCCTTACGACATTGCAAACAAGGTCGAGAAATCGGCCATAGAGCTTTGCGGTTTCGCAAAGACGGATGTCCTTAAAAAGGGCGATAAAGAACAGGTTACCATAGAGATTGACAAGCGAGAGCTTGCCGCGTATGATTCCAACAAGGCAAAGACGTATATCCTGGAGAACGGTAAATACTATTTTGCCATCGGAGACAGCGCGCATGATGCTTTGAATAACGTTCTCGCAAAAAAAGGGAAGAGTGTCGGCGATGATAAAAAGGCGTATCTTTGGGAAAATAACAGATTTGACGATACGACGTACGCAACATCGAACAATCATAAAATCACAAATCGCTTCGACGATGCGGATCTCAACTATTACGGCGTAAAACTCGATTACCTCAGCCGTAACGACTGGAATGCTACATGGGCTGCTACTTATACCGATCTTGACTATACGGACAAGATGGTCGAAGCGCTCAACTACTCAAACGGCGATACCTATACGGCAAAGAAAACTGATACCTCGGGTATAACCGTAGGCGCAGACACCGAATACCAAGTCATTATGATGCAGGGGCGTCCGTACAACGACGATCAATGGAAAGTTCTTCTCGACCAGCTTACGATAGACGATATGGCGAGAGTGGTAGGTAAGTGCGGATATTCCACACCCGAACTCGAAAGCGTCGGTTATCCGGGCTCGGTGGCGAAGGACGGACCTACGGGAATGAGCGGTACGTTCACCGGCGGTAAAAACTGCATGGTATATCCGACGGAAGTCGTAACCTGTTCTACCTGGAATGTGGATCTTCTCGAAAAAATGGGCGAATGCGTGGGCGAAGACGGTCTTGCCGTTACGACGTCCGACGGCAAATTCGCACGTCAGGTATTCTGGTACGCACCGGCAATGAACACGCACCGTACTCCTTATTCGGGCAGAAATTTCGAGTATTACAGCGAAGACGGCTTTATCGCGGGCAAAATGGCGGCGGCCGAAATCAGAGGCGCTTCGTCCAAAGGGCTTGTCTGCGTGATCAAGCATTTCGCATTTAACGATCAGGAAACCAACCGTCTCGGAATAAATACGTTCTTCAACGAACAATCGGCTCGCGAAATATATCTCGAACCGTTCAGATATGCGGTCGAAGAAGGCAAAGCTACGGCGCTCATGAGTTCGTTCAACCGTGTGGGTTGTATTTGGTCGGGCGCGCACAAAGGACTTATGACCGAGGTTCTTCGCAACGAATGGGGATTCTTCGGACATACCATTACGGATATGAACATCAACAGAACCTGGATGAACGTAAAGACCGGACTTCTTGCCGGTAACGACGTATGGATGTCTTCGACCGATACTTTCCATACCATTCTGACTCGCGATCTTCCCAATGACGCCGAATTGCTCGAGGCTGCCAGAGAGGCTTGTCACAGAATGCTGTATACCGCAGTCAACAGCGCTGTCATGAACGGTCTTTCCGCATCGTCCAGAGTCGTTTCCGTAACGCCATGGTGGCAGATACTTCTCGTGACGCTCGACGTTATTCTCGGCGTGCTTGCGGTAGCAGGCTCGGTAATGCTCGTGCTTACGATAATCAAAAAAAATAAAGTCGCATAAACCGGCGACTGAAAAATCAAAAGCAAGGCCTCGGACAAATTTCCGGGGCTTTGCTTTTGAAGATTAAAATTTCATGAAGAAAAATTTTACTGCGTTTTTAAGGTTTACAAAACGCAGACGTTTGTGTATACTATTGCGTAGAAGAAGCGGCAATTCTACGCAGGCGATACTAATATACCCCTATTCTCCCGTGCGGAGAACCGATTTCGGGGTATTCTCTTGGCTCGGGCGCACGCGCATGTTATTATATAAGCGCGTAAAACGCGAAATCGACGAAAAGGTTGGACGATATTTTGAAGATCACAATGGTATGCGACGTCCTCGGCGAGGAAAATAACGGCACGACCGTCACGACTATGAACCTCGTGCGCTCTTTGCGCGCGAAAGGGCATACCGTGAATATACTTTGTTGCGATGTTGATAAAATGGGCAAGGAAGGTTATTTCGTATGCCCCGAACGCAGTTTCGGACCGTTCAACGGTTATGTTCATCATGTTGGCGTTCGACTTGCCAAACCCGTCCCGAGCGTTATCCGCGCCGCTGTCGAGTGCGCCGACATCGTACATTGTATGCTTCCGTTCGCGCTTACCAAAGCCGCCGTCGCAATGGCGCACGAGCTCGGTAAGCCCGTTACCGCCGGTTTCCATTGTCAGGCGGAGAATTTTTCGAGCTATGTCCTTATGAAAAATTTTACGCCGCTCAACAATTACGTCTATCGTATGTACTACAGAACCGTTTTCGGACAGGTGGACTGCGTGCATTATCCTTCGCAGTTTATCCGCACTTTGTTCGAGCGCAAGACCGCGCCTACCAAGGGCGTCGTTATAAGCAACGGCGTTGCCGCACGTTTCCGTCCCGAACGTACCGAGAAGCCGGTATTGCTCCGAAATAAATTCGTGATCGTATCCACGGGAAGATATTCCAAAGAGAAATGCCAATCCGTGCTCATAAAAGCCGTAGGAATGTCGAAGCATCGCGACGATATAAAACTCATTCTCGCGGGTAAGGGCGTACTCGACCGTAAATTCGCAAAACTGGCGAAAAGGAACAAACTCGTCGAGCCGTCGTTCGAATTTTTCTCCCGCGACGAAATGACCGACGTGTTGTCTTACGCCGATCTTTACGTTCATCCCGCGGATGTCGAACTCGAAGGCATCGCCGTGCTCGAAGCTATCCGTTGCGGTAACGCCATACTCGTTGCCGATTCGGATCGCGCCGCTCCCAAAGCGCTTGCGCGCGACGAACGCAATCTGTTCAAAGCCGGAAGCGCCAAGCATCTTGCAGCAAAGATCGACTATTGGATCGAACACAGAAGCGAACTTGCCGAGTGCTCCGCATATTATTCCGGGTACGATAAGGTCGAAGCGGCGAGCGATTGTATGGATAAAATGGAAAAAATGTTTATCGATACGATCGACAATTACCGTAATTCGTCCGTAGAAGCGCTCGAACCCGTCGATAATCTCGCGCGTGTCGGAGGGCGCAGGGAATGAAGCAGGAGATCCGCTATTACTCGGACGAACTGAACGACGACTTCGCGGGCGGAAATATAAAAACCAAGCCCACGCCGCCGAATTTCAAGTACATACACCGCAATCCGGTATGGCTGTTGTTCGAGTTTATCGTATATCGTATTATCGTCGTCCCGATCGCCTGGATAATCAGCAAGTTGCGCTACGGCGTAAAAATAAAAAACAAAAAGGCGATCAGACAGGCTAAAGGCAAAGGTATATTCGTATACGGCAATCATGTCGTTACGCTCGGCGACGCCTTTCATCCCAGTTTGGTGACATTTCCGAGAAAAGCGTTCGTCGTCGTTCATCCCGATACGACGAGCATACCGTTTATAAAGACGCTCGTGGTTATGCTCGGCGCAATGCCGCTTCCGAGCGGCAAAACGGGTTACCGTAATTTTACCGCGGCGATCAAGGATCGTATAGAACACCGTCATGCCGTGATTATATATCCCGAAGCTCATCTTTGGCCGATGTATACGGGCATACGTCCGTTTAAGTCCGATTCGTTTTTGTACCCCGCGATGCAGAATGCGCCGGTGTTCTCCACGACAACGGTGCTTAAATCCCGCCGTTTCAGAAAGACTCCGAAGTGCATCGTGTATGTGGACGGTCCGTTTTATACCGATCCCGCATTATCGCTTGCGGAAAACAAGCAAAAGCTCCGCGACGAGGTTTATTCGGCGATGTGCGCGCATGCCGTAGAGTCGAATTACGATCGTATCAAATACGTCAAGGCGGAAAAAACCGAAAAAAATGCGGACGACGAACAGAAAATCGCTTGACTTTTGTCGTCATACGGCTATATAATGTGTACAAATAAAAACCGTTGACGCGGGAGTAAAGACGTTACGCGCGCTTACAGAGAGTCGGGAAGGTGAGAGCCGACAGTATGCAGTTCGTCAAATGGGCCGCCGAGGGCGCGGAGGAAAGAATGACCGAGTATTCCGCGACGCATGCTTTGCGTAAATAAGCAAACTTAAGTGCGGAAAATTTTTTCCGAATCAAGGTGGCACCGCGATAATAATTCGTCCTTGAGTATTCGTTACGAATACTCGGGGATTTTTTTATAAAAATACTTATACAGGAGGATACAAATATGTCGGAAATCCCTTACAAAACCTACCTTCACGAAAGCGAGATGCCGAAAGCATGGCTCAATATAAAAGGTTTTATGAAGAATAAGCCGGAACCGTTGCTCAATCCCGCAACAATGAAACCGTGCACGAAAGAGGATCTTACGCCCGTTTTCTGCGATAAGCTCGTCGATCAGGAACTTAACGTGACTGACAAGTACATCGATATTCCCAAGCCCATACTCGATTTTTATAAGCTGTACCGTCCGAGTCCGCTCGTACGCGCATACGGACTGGAAAAGGCGCTCGACACGCCCGCGGAAATTTACTATAAATTCGAGGGTAACAATACGTCCGGTTCGCACAAACTCAATTCGGCTGCTGCGCAGATATATTATGCCAAGGAGCAGGGACTTAAGGCGGTGACTACCGAAACCGGCGCGGGACAGTGGGGCACGGCGCTCGCCATGGCGGGTGCGGCGTTCGATATGCCCGTCAAGGTATATATGGTCAAAGTGTCGTATGAGCAGAAACCTTTTCGCCGCAACGTGATGAACGTCTACGGCGCGCAGGTCGTCGCTTCGCCGTCGGATACTACAAACGCGGGAAGAAAGATACTTGCCGAACATCCCGGCACGAACGGATCGCTCGGTTGCGCGATCTCCGAAGCCGTCGAAGCCGCTCTTTGCGACCCCGAGCATAATACGAGATACGTTCTCGGCTCCGTGCTCGATCAGGTACTTTTGCATCAGTCGGTGATCGGACTCGAAACCAAAGCCGCGCTCGACAAGCTCGGAGTAAAACCCGACATAATCGTCGGTTGCGCGGGCGGCGGATCGAATCTCGGCGGTCTGATCTCGCCGTTTATGGCGGAAAAGCTCGAGGGCAAATCGGACGTTCGCATAATAGCGGTAGAGCCCGCGTCATGCCCGTCGTTTACCCGCGGACAGTACCGTTACGACTTCTGCGATACCGCAAAGACTACGCCGCTTGCGAAAATGTATACGCTCGGTTGCGACTTTATCCCGAGCGCAAACCATGCCGGCGGACTGCGTTATCACGGTATGAGCCCTGTTTTGTCCAAACTTTACGACGACAAATATATGGAGGCAAAATCGTATACGCAGACCGAAGTTTTCGACGCGGCGATTAAGTTCGCCCGCATCGAGGGTACTTTGCCGGCTCCCGAATCTTCGCACGCAATCAAAGGTGCTATCGACGCGGCTCTCGAGTGCAAAGCCAAGGGCGAGAAGAAAATTATCGTATTCGGTCTGACGGGTACGGGTTACTTCGATATGAAAGCGTACGACGAATTCCTCGGCGGCAGAATGTCGGACTATATTCCGACAGACGCGGAAATAAACATAAAATAATTCGTTCGGTCGGGAATATAAGCTATGAAAGAAAAAGACGAGAACGAAGAAATCAAGCGGGAAGAGACCGCGTATGCGGACGATACCGCGCTTGAATCCGAACATACGGGCGAGTCGCAGATCGAAGCTGTCGAGTCGCAGCCCGAAACGTCGGATGACGAACGGGAACAGTCCGTACGGGATAAGGGCAAAGTCAATCCCGTGAAGAAATTTTTTGCGCAGTGGGGCGGTCTGATCGCGCTTTGCGCATGCATAACGCTGATCGTAGTAATGGCGGTAATCGGCTTTGCGCTCGGCGGCGATATTTACGATAAAGTCGCTATGCTTTGGATCGTCGCATTCATTGCCGAATTCGCTTATACTTTTTTGTATTCGCGTAAACCGAAAGCTTTGGTCGTGATGATCCTTACCGCGGCGATGGCGGTTGCCTTCGTCGTACTTTACGGGCTTGAGGTCGGAGGAATCCTTCCGTGAACAATTCGCTTAAAAAATCTTATATAATCAACGGTTCGGACGTAGATTATGCAAAACGCTATACGCTGTGCGCGCTCTTGCGTCACTTCCACGATGCGGTGGATTTTCATGCGCTCGAACTGCAAGTGGATGCGAACACGGTATACGAGAAGTACGGAGCTTACTGGATAATATCGCATATCCGCGTGGATATGGACGATACGGCGAAGTGGCACGATGTCGTCGAAGTCGATACTTATCCGCTTGCACCGGGCGCTGTGCGTATGGAACGCGAAGCCGTTATGACGACGGGCGGAAAACCGCTTGCGAGACTGTCGAGCGAATGGGTTTTGCTCGATAACGCGACGGGCAGACCGCGCCGTCCGCTTCAGACCGGTTATCCGCTGTCGCTCGTTCATCGCGAAGGACGTGCGGCAGGCGAGTATACGCGCTTTTCTCCCGAGTTCGATGACACCGATTTCGCGTACGGATATACCGTCAAAGTCAGCGATCTCGATATGAACGTACATATGAATAATACCGCTTATGTGCGTCTTGCTTGCGATGCGTTCTGTTCGTCGGAGCTTGACGAAAAACGTATGACTTCGTTTGAGATTGCTTTCAAAGCGCAGAGTTACGAGGGCGACGAACTGAAACTTTACCGCGCTTCGGCAGGCGAAAATAAGTATTACGTTTCGGCATTCAAAACAGACGGAACGCGAGTGTTCGATACGCTGTTTACATTCGTATAATCAATCGATAATACGAAGGTGGGCAGCGCGAACGACGGTTTGGTCGTGAAGTTGGACAGCAAAGATTGGACGGTCGCATCATTGACGCTTGCGAATATCGACGGAAATGAAAATGTTGTCATGACATTGTACCTTGCCGATGATTTGGGCGAGTCCGAGTATTATTCCGACAGTAAAAATACGAAAGGTAATAACATGTACGGTCGCAGTACAATCCGCAATCATTTGCTAACGCATACGGACTGGAGTTTATTCAACGATACTGACGAAGAAGGGTTTGCGAGACGATATCTTGTACAGCCGAAAAACGAATAATACGTAACAGTAAAACTGCGACAGACGATCGTCTGTCGCAGTTTGCTTTTTTCGTCGATTATTCTTTTTGTTTTTCGATCAGTTCGAGGGCTTCTCGTTCGTGCGTGAAGAATCGCAGTATCAGGTATATTCCGACAAGCGTGCCGATCACAGCCATGATCACGATCGACGGCGTATTCCAGTTGCTTCCCGTTGCGACCCCGAGCGACACTATCGTGCCGCCTATATCGAACGCCGCATGAATCAGAACGGGAAACAGCAGCGATTCGGTTGCGATTAGTATAACGTTACACATACAGCCGATGAGAAAAGTGTACCCGACCTGCATTATCGTCGCACCTACGGACGCGCCCGAAAACAAATTCAAAAGGTGTACGAGTGCGAAAATACCGCTGCTTACGATCACCGACAATGCCGCTCCGTGTTTTCTGTCCGACAGCTTGCCGAGAACGAGCGGGAATACGAATCCGCGGAACGCCGTTTCTTCGAATAGTCCCACACACAGACAGTGAAAGACAAACAATGTTACCGCGCCGCCGCTTTCGGTTATTTCGAGCTCGCCGCTTATAAGAGTAAAAAACGGAAAATTCGCGAGCGCGACGGCGAACCCCGCGAGCACGGGCAAAAGCCCTTTGCCGAGTTTCGGGCGGAGCGTCGAGACGAAACCGTACATGATCATCAGGAATACGCAAGCCGCTGCAAGAAACAGGCGTTCGAGCGATCCCGCGATCAGGTTTCCGATAACCGGCATAATGCCGCCGAAAACGGTAGCTTTAAGCACTTCGGCGACGATTATGATTGCGACAGCCGCAACGCACGCCGTGAGCGCGGCGATCGGCAGTATTTTTTTACTCTTTCCGCTCATTAAGTTAATTATAAATTAAATCGCGTTTCAAGTCAAGCGCGTGATTTTTATTTATTTTCCGCTTGCTAATCGATTGTTTTGTTTATCGAATCTTTTGTTTTGTGGTCGGGTTTTTTGTGATTTGCGCAATATACCGTTTCATCTTTTTCGGCAGTCGTCGGTACGAGTTTTATCCTCGCCGTAAAAAGTACGCAAACGTAAGACCGTTTTATATTTGTTACTAAATTTCACAATTCGTTTTTTGCATTTACATTGACTATTGCAATTCGGTATGATATAATATTCGTATGAGTGACGAAGAGCTTATGCGGAAATTTTTTACCGCGGACAAGTTTGTCGAGACCGCGGATATAAAGATCGTCGAAGTGAATGCCGAGCGCGCCGTAGTCAGCGCGCGTATTCGACCTATGCACCTGAATGCAACCGGGTGCGTGCAGGGCGGTATGCTTTATACGATTGCCGATTTCGCGTTCGCCGTACTCGGAAACTTTCTCCACCCGATCACTGTTACGCAATGCGGCAATATTTCTTATGTCGCTGCGGCGTATACCGACGTAATAACGGCTACCGCCGTCGAAACGGTACGGCACGGACATAATACGGTCAGCGACGTTACGGTCGCAGATGCCGAAGGAAAGACCGTTTGCGTTTGTCGCTTCAACGGTTTTGTCAAGGATACCGACCGCGACGAAGTTTTTGCGAAATTCAAGGATTGACGGGTGTGACCTAAGGGGCAACAGATGATTTACGATAAAAAGATCGAAACAATGTCGCGTAAAGAAATGCGCGAACTTCAGCTCGAACGGCTCAAAGCAATTGTCGCTTACGCTTACGATAACGTGCCGTTTTATAAGAAAAAATACGACGAAGCGGGCGTGAAGCCCTCGCATATACATACTCTTAAGGATATTGAGAAACTTCCGTTCGTAACGAAAACCGATCTGCGAGATAATTATCCATACGGACTGTTGTCCGTTCCGCTGTCCGAAATTTCGCGTATACACGCGTCGAGCGGTACGAGCGGCAAACCGACTGTGGTCGCATACACCGCCGAAGATATGGAAGTATGGACGGAGTGCATGGCGCGACTGGTCGCCGCGGCGGGCGGACGAAGCGACGATATAGTCCAGATATGCTTCGGTTACGGCTTGTTTACGGGCGCGCTCGGTCTTCATCAGGGCTGGGAGCGAATAGGCGCGGCGGTCATTCCCGCGTCTACGGGAAATACGGAACGTCAGATCATGCTTATGAAAGATCTGCAATCGACCGCTCTCGTCGCCACCCCTTCTTATGCACTGCATATCGCCGAGGAAATGGAGCGTCTCGGATATAAGGCGGAGGATTTCAAACTCCGCGTCGGTATGTTCGGAAGCGAGGCGAGTTCGGAAGCGATGCACTCGGAAATCGCGCGCAAACTGCATTTGCTTCCCACCGACAATTACGGACTCAGCGAACTGATCGGTCCGGGTGTTTCGGGCGAGTGCGAATTAAAATGCGGCATGCATATCAACGAGGATCATTTCTATCCCGAGATTCTTGATCCTTCCACTTTCGAACCTCTCGGGGAAGGCGAATACGGCGAACTTGTGCTTACGGCTTTGACCAAAAAGTCCATGCCGATGATACGTTATCGTACGAAGGACGTCACTACTGTCGACTATACGCCGTGCGAGTGCGGAAGGACTACGGCGCGTATGGCGAAACTTAAGGGAAGAACGGACGATATGCTCATTATAAAGGGCGTGAACGTATTCCCGTCGCAGATCGAGGGGGTATTGCTTTCGTTCTCCGAGATAGGCGGGACTTATGAGATCGTCGTCACGCGCGAGGATTATAAGGACAAGCTCGAGGTGCGGGTGGAACTTGTAGACGACGGTATAGTGGGCGATTACGGCAGGCTCGAAAAACTGAGCCGCGATATAAAACACGCGCTCAAGACGGTGCTTCAGATAGACGTTAAACTCAGCATAGTGGAACATATGACGCTTAAACGTTATGAAGGCAAAGCGAAAAGGGTCGTAGACCTCAGACAATATTAAAGATATGAAAGAGACTCAGAATACAAAAAAAGAATTGATGCTTACCAACCGTGCGGTCGCGCGCGGCGCATACGAAGCCGGAGTGCGCGTATTGTCCGCATATCCCGGTACGCCGAGTACCGAGATCGCGGAAAATTTCGTCACGTTCGACGGAGTTTATGCGGAGTGGGCTCCGAACGAGAAAGTCGCGGTCGAAGTCGCTTGCGGCGCGGCGGTCGCCGGCGCGCGCGCTATGGCGTGCATGAAACACGTCGGGCTTAATGTCGCCGCCGATCCTCTGTTTACTTCCGCTTATACCGGAATCAACGGCGGACTCGTTATCGTCGTTGCGGACGATCCCGGAATGCACTCGTCGCAAAACGAACAGGATTCCCGCTATTACGCGCGCAGTTCTCACGTTCCCATGCTCGAGCCGAGCGACGCGCAGGAAGCCAAGGATTTTGTAAAGATAGCTTATGAAATAAGCGAAAAGTTCGATACGCCCGTTCTTCTCCGTCTTACTACGAGAGTGGCGCATTCCCGCAGTCTTGTCGAACTGGGCGAGCGCGAGGACGTGCCTTTGCGCCCGTATGAAAAATCGGTTGCAAAGTATGCGATGATGCCTGCGAATGCGATCGTCCGTCACCGTTTCGTGGAAGAACGCGACAGCGAGCTTGCCGAGTATGTAAACACGTTGGATATCAACCGTGCCGAGTATACCAAGAGTAAGATCGGAGTCGTATGTTCGGGCGTGGTTTACGAGTATGTCAAAGAAGCTCTTCCCGACGCGAACGTCTTTAAGGTCGGTACGGTGCATCCGCTTCCTTTGAAAGCCATTCAGGCATTTTCGCAGAAAGTATCGCAACTGTTCGTTATAGAAGAACTCGAGCCGTTTATCGAAGATCAGCTCAAGGCGGCGGGTATAAAGTGCAAGGGCAAGGATATTTTCTCGCTTCAGGGCGAAATTTCGGTATCTAAAATTCTCGAGAAATTCGAGCGTCTGCCAGTGCCCGTCCCCGATAAAGTTCCGCCCCGTCCGCCGGTCATGTGCGCGGGCTGTCCTCACCGCGGCGTGTTCTATGTTCTTAATAAACTCAAACTGACTGTCAACGGCGACATCGGTTGTTATACGCTCGGCGCGCAGCCTCCGCTTGCGGCGGTCGATACCGTACTTTGCATGGGCGGTTCGGTCACCATGGCGCACGGTTTCAAAAAAGCGACCAAAGGCGTAAGCAATAACGTTGCGGTAATAGGCGATTCGACCTTTATTCATTCGGGGATAACGGGACTTATAAACGCCGTGTACAACGAGAGCGGTATTACTCTTATAATTCTCGACAACTCCACTACGGGTATGACCGGGCATCAGCAACATCCCGCTACGGGTAAGAATCTCAAAGGAGAGCCGGCGCCCGCGGTGTTGCTCGACGATCTTTGCCGCGCATGCGGAGTAAAAGACGTAAGCGTCGTGGACGCATACGATATAGCCGCGGTTGAAGAAGCGGTCAAAAAAGGAATAGCGTCGGATAAGGTCAGCGTCATCATCGCTCAGCGTCCGTGCGTTCTGCTCGACAAGTCGCCGAAGCCCAAAGCCGTCGTAAACGGTTGCAGAAAATGCGGCAAGTGCATGAAACTCGGCTGTCCCGCTATAGTCAAAGGCGCGAACGGTATTTCGATCGATCCCGCTCAGTGTACGGGTTGCGGACTTTGTGCGCAGGTTTGTCCGTTCGGGTGCATAACGATCGACAAGGAGGGACGCTGATATGATGAATATTCTTATTGCGGGAGTAGGCGGACAGGGAACTCTTCTGACCAGCCGTGTGCTCGGGAAATACGCGCAGCTCGCGGGAATGGACTGTAAACTCAGCGAAGTTCACGGAATGAGCCAGCGCGGCGGCAGCGTGACCACGCATGTCCGCATGGGCGAAAAGATACATTCTCCCGTCATTTGGGAAGGCGGTGCGGATATGATAATCGCATTCGAAGTACTCGAAGCGGCGCGTGTCAAGCATTTTCTCAAAAAGGACGGCATTTTGCTTGTCAACGACGAGCGGATCTTGCCTATGCCGTGCATAACGGGCGCGGTAGAATATCCTTCGGGACTGAAATCGTCGCTTTTGCAGGAAGTCAATCGCGCGTATTTCGTTCCGGCAAAAGAAATGGCGGAAACGGCAGGAAGCGGAAAAGCGACGAATATAGTTATGCTCGGTTGTCTGTGCCGTCTGTTCGGTTTCGACCGCGACGTTATGGAACAGGCTGTTTCGGCGTGCGTTCCCGAAAAGTTCCGCGAACTGAATCTGCACGCTTTCGACATAGGATATAACAGAGTCAAATAAACGCCCGAAAATCAAAGGGGAGAATATGAAATATTTTCAGAAAGAACTCGAAACGATGAGCGCGGATCAGAAGTTCGTGCTTCAGTCCGAACGGCTTGTCAAGACGGTAAAATACGTTTACGAAAACCAGAAGCCGTATCGTGAAAAAATGGACGCGATCAAGCTCAAGCCGTCGGACATAAAGACGATAAACGACATTTCGAAATTGCCGTTTACGACCAAAGCCGACCTTCGCGCGGCTTATCCGTTCGGCATGATGGCGGCGCCTCGGCGAGATCTCGTACGTTTGCATGCGTCGAGTGCGACTACAGGTAAACTCACAGTTGCCGGGTATACGCAGAAAGACATCGACGTATGGGCGGAATGCGCGGCGCGTTCGCTTGTTATGGCGGGCGCGGACGAGGAAAGCATCGTCCATGTTTCGTACGGCTACGGGTTGTTTACAGGCGGTCTCGGAATGCATTACGCGGGCGAGAAACTGGGCGCGGTAGTAGTTCCGGCATCTGCGGGCAATACTCAGAAACAGATACAGTTGCTTACCGATTTCGGTGCGGATATCATTTGTTGCACTCCGTCGTACATAATTTATCTTACGGAAGAGATCGAAAAAATGGGATTGAAGCCGGGCGTGGACATCAAACTCAAAGGCGGTTGCTTCGGAGCGGAAGCCTGGTCGGAGGAAATGCGCGCGGACATCGAACGCCGTCTCGGGATCAGGGCTTGCGATATTTACGGACTGAGCGAGATTGCGGGTCCCGGAGTTGCGACGGATTGCGAATACAAGACGGGTATGCATTTCCAGGACGATCATTATTTCCCCGAGATAGTCGACGTCGATACGTTCGAACCGCTCGGCTATAAGCAATCGGGCGAACTTGTCATAACGACGCTCGATAAAGAGGGCATGCCGTTGCTCCGTTATCGCACTCGTGACATCGCAAGTCTGAATAACGATCCGTGCCCGTGCGGAAGAACGACAGTCAAACTCAATAAGATCACGGGAAGAAGCGACGATATGCTTATTATCCGCGGCGTCAATGTGTTCCCGTCGCAGATAGAAAGCGTGCTTCTCGGCAACAAAAATATCGAGCCGCATTATCATATCAACGTAGATCGTGTCAATAATCTCGATACTATGGAAATAGTCGTGGAATTGTCGCCCGGCATTTCCATAGATAATGTCGAAGGCGTGGAAGCGATAAGAAAAAAGCTCGGCGCGGATATGGCGTCCGCACTCAGCGTCAGCGCAAAGATAACTCTTGTTTCGCCGGGTACCGTAGCCCGCAGCGAGGGAAAGAGCAAGCGCATTACCGATTTCAGAAAGCTTTAAGGGCTTTAAGGAGGGAAAATGATTCAACAATTGGCGGTATTTCTCGAGAACAGGGAAGGCAGGGTCAGCGAGTGTTGCAGAGCGCTTAAGAAGGCGGGAGTGAATCTCAATTCCATGTCGATAGCCGACACGCGGGAATTCGGTATACTTCGTCTGATCACCGACGATAACGAAAAAGCGCTTGTGACGCTTAAGGAATCCGGGTTTGTTGCGTCGCTTGTCGAGCTTATAGGTATCGAAGTACCCGATCGTCCCGGCGCGTTGGCGGATATTCTGATCGTACTTTACGACGCTGGTATAAATATCGAGTATATGTATTCGTTCGCTGGCAAGAGCGGACGCGCGCAGATCGGTTTTAAGACTTCGACTCCCGATAAAGCGCTCGGAGTGCTTCGCGCGCTTGACGTTATAATTTTGTAAAAACGCTTTACTTTTTTCCGCGAATGTGGTAATATACTTCGCGGAAACCATGCCGGTGTGGTGAAATTGGCAGACGCACGGGACTCAAAATCCCGCGGTAGAAATACCGTGTCGGTTCGACCCCGACCACCGGCACCAAACAAATGACGACCCTTGCGGTCGTCATTTGTTTTTTGTGTCAGTGCGAGAGGGCAAACGGCGAGCGTCCGATAAAGAAACAAGACGTGAAAGCGGCACAGCGAGTGGTTCGCTCAGCCGAGGGCGCGAAGCGACCGAACGCCAAAGTTAAAAGGCGAAGGCTTTTAACTTTACCCCGACCACCGGCAATAAAAAAACACAACGACCCATTAAAAAGGTTGTTGTGTTTTTTTATTACCGTAAATACAACTCCGCGCAAAGAAGGAGCAGGGATATTCTGAAAGTAATTATAGCGAGTGTTTGTTATTGTTCGCGCAAATCAATGTGAATTTCAGAGCGATTTAATAGGCTTTATCTCTATGGATAAAAACACGATAGTAGTTTATTGACGGGAACGGTGTCAAATCGTTCTCGGAAAAGGTACAGGACTATAACCGTGCGGTCAATCATGCTATTGAGGTCTACTCGGATAATCCGGGAGAGGATAAAGCAACGCACGGGATAGGCGGAAAGATCGACAAAAAAACACCTGCAGAAAAAATCGCAAGTGTACATATTGACTTAACAAAGGATAATATTTTACCCGAGTTGAATGAAGAAACACTAAAAGATATAGGACTTAACGAAAATAAGAAGATACTATTCAGAAAAGACTCTATTGAAAGAAATATGATACATCATTTCGACCTAAGCGAAACCGACTTAAATAATATAGTGGCTGAAGCTTTATATAATAGCGTTGAAACATTTGTTGCACATAAAACTAAACCATATTTTCATTTAGCCGCTTTTGTAGAAAGTGAGGTGAGTAAAAAATTAAAAATCGGCGTAGTCCTTTTGGATATTGAAAAAACAAAAGAATACTTTGAAATTGGTCACGTGCATTTTGTACGTGGCAGTACATACGAGTCATTAAAGGACAAAGGTAAATAAAAAAACACCTACGGAGGGTCTGACGGTTCCCTCATCGAACTTAATCGGCAGTCGAGTCAGATTCTCTGCAGTTCGTAGGTGTTATATGTATTATACGTAATAATCTTGTAAAAGTCAATACCTTTTCGAAAAACATTTTGATTTTTTGCAATATAGAGGAGTATACATGAAATATAATGATGTTTTCGACGCGTACGGGAATTATAATTTCCCGTTTGAAAAGAAAGGATATAATATATTCACATCTGATATGTCTGATATATTATATAATTATAAATATATATTATTACTAAGTAATTGTTTGACAAATTAGTTAAAATATATTATAATAATTAAACTCTATTTTTACTGTAATCATAAAAGTCCAAAAAGAGGTATAATATAAATGGTGACTGTTATGAAAAGACAAAATATAAAAATAAATCAAAAAGACAGATTGATTTATCGGAACTTATTGATCGAGGAAATGAAAAAACTCGGAGCGGAAAATAGAGATTATGACTTAATTTCTGATGAATTGATTCAAAATGCTTTACTGCAAAACTGGAAAGCCGAGGATGTTGCATGGGCGATTCTACAATAATAAGCAAATCATTAGAAAGCACGTTAAAGCAAATAGGATATAACTATTTTGAAATATCCGAGGTAACAGCCGAGGAATTTTATTATGCCTTAAAAGACGCGAAACAACATTTGGAATATTCTGCGTGTGTGCATTTACATACTATTGAAGAATATCGCGAAATGCGAACTTATTTATCAAAAGATAAAAAATCCGGTATTGCGATTGAAAAAGATAATAATATAGTTTCGATATTTAATGCAAGCGATAGGAAACATATGATACGTGTTTTGCTTCCTATTGCGTTGGAAAAAGGCGGAAACAAATTAGATAATTTCAACACAACGAAATTGTCGATTATGTATTCTATGTATGGCTTCATTCCGGTAACGCAAACGAGATTTGACGATAAAGAAGCTCCTGATGATTGGAATTATGATAGGGACGATAGACCGGAAATTATATTTTGGATGCATAACGGAATGTCTGCAGTTGAAATTATAAAGGCAAAAAATAGACTTCCGATGATTCCGGTTAATTCAGCTCAAATGTTTGATACATATGAAGAAGCCCGTGAGTGTAGAGATAAAATTTTAGAAGCTCGTAATATGAAAATATAAAATTACTTACCTATAACCTAAAAAGGACGAGATAACTCGTCCTTTTCTTTTACCCACCCTTAAGCGGCTTACTCGTCTTTCTTCAGCTCCTCGAGTTGCTTTTCAAGTTGTGTAATTTTTTCATGACGCTTCAGCTCACGCTTGGTTTCCTTAAACTCTTTAAGGGCTTGAGTATCGGTCTCATGTTGCTGAATGAGCTTATAGTTTTTCACGTGATAAATCAAGCATATTATTGCGGATATTATAACTATAGGCATCATTACAAGTAAAAATATTGATAAGATAAGCATTCCTATGTAAAGCGAATTTACCTCTGTCCTGGTGCCGTTTTCTATTTGCATTATTTGACCTTTTATGCTATCCACATATCCAGGTGTAAGTATGCTCGCGTATACAAGTGCGGTTATTGCCGAAACAATTATAAAAATAAATACGACGATCATAATTTGAAATTTATGATTTTTAATAAAGCTGAACATAGAAATGTGCCTCCACAACAAGGATAGCACATTTTTTAACATTATTCAAGTAATTTTCATAAGGAGGTACGCCTAATTATGGCAGTACGAAATAACTTCTCTGTTCTCATAGAACACCCGACGCAACGCGGTAGAATGATCTACTATACCAACGAAAAGTCAATACCTTTTCGAAAAATCTTTGTAATATCATTTTCGTAAATAAACGCGAACTCTTTTATTTTTTCGTGAGTATACTGTAATAGCGGCGCGACTGAGGAAGTTGTGACCGTAAAACTCATAAGAAAAGGAGAGAACTATGTTATTTTGCAATAATCCGTTCTGTAACAGGAATTGTCGGTGCTGTAATTCGTGTGACGGTTGCTTGAACCATTGCGACTGCGACGACGGCTGCCGTCCCCAGCCGCCCATGCCTCCTCAGCCGCCCCGTCCTTGCTGTCCCGTTCCCGGTCCCGTAGGACCTATGGGACCTCAGGGTCCCGTCGGTCCGACCGGCCCTATGGGATTTCAGGGTCCTGTCGGTGCGCAGGGTCCCGCAGGCGTAAGAGGCGCAACGGGCGCAACCGGTGCTACCGGGCCTCAGGGTGCACAGGGCTTTGAGGGCTCCGCAGGCCCCGCCGGTCCCGTAGGGCCTACCGGAGCAACTGGAGCAACCGGTGCAACCGGTGCAACAGGCGTGCAGGGTATTCAGGGTGTTGCCGGCCCCGTAGGTGCTACGGGCGCCACGGGCGCAACGGGTGCCGAAGGTGCCGCCGGTCCTCAGGGTGTTCAAGGTCCCGTCGGGCCTCAGGGAGCACAGGGTGTAACCGGAGCCACGGGTGCACAGGGCATTCAGGGTAATACGGGTGCAACCGGTCCCGCCGGTCCTGTAGGTCCTACCGGAGCCACGGGTGCTACCGGCGCAACCGGAGCTACGGGCGCGGAAGGCGCGCAGGGTATTCAGGGTGTTGCCGGTCCCGTAGGAGCAACAGGTGCAACGGGCCCCGCCGGTCCTGTAGGTCCTACCGGAGCCACCGGCGCTACAGGCGCAACCGGTGCAACCGGACCTGCCGGTACGGTCACTCCCGCGGCTGCGGTTGCGGATGTGGAAGCAACGCCTACGCCCGATGAAGTCGCCGCGACGTTGAACGAACTTCTTGCATCGTTACGTGCGGCGGGCTTGCTTGCGACCTGATGAACAAGCGTGCGAATATAAAGCCGAAGCGGCGTCGGATTTCCGACGCCGCTTTTCTTCATTGTTATGTCAATCCGTTTTCGTTACGGTTTTTTTGTGTTCGGGTGTTTCTTTCGGAGTATCTCCGAGCACGTTTACGATATCGGAGATTACACCGTTCGGATCATGCCACCAGTCGCGGCTCCATACGCGCATGATTTTCCAACCGCGTTGCATAAGGAAACGATATGCGAACACATCGCGTTCGAGAGCGGTGGATTTGCCGTTCATGACCGAGCGGTCGAGCTGAATGCCGAGCACGTATTTATCCGAACGTTTGTCGTACACCGCTACCGAAATGCGGTTCAGCCCTTCGCCGAGATTTATTTCCGTCTTGTATCCGAGCGAGTTCAGTTTGTCGGCGATCTGTTTTTCTACGGGAACGGTGAACGGTTTGATATCGCATTCCGCGTCGGGGCAGAGCGAACGCAGTAAAATATCCGCTTCTTCTTTATTGCCCGAGCTTACGGCGCGCACATATTCGAGATAAGACCTGAAAAGTTTCGGACCGTTGTTTTTGGTGCCGTCCACCTTAAGTTCTTCCGGCTCGATACTCGTAATAACATACACCTTCTTTTTGGCGCGCGTGATCGCGACGTTGAGACGGTTTTCGCCGCCGTCCGATGACAGCGAACCGAAATGTACGTTGACTTTGCCGTTTTCGTTGCGCGCGTATCCTATGCAGAAAATGATTATGTCGCGTTCGTCGCCCTGAACGTTTTCTATATTCTTGACGAATAATCCGACGTCCTGCCCGTTTTCTTTGCGGGAGGACTCGCGGGCGATAAGCGCGCGGAAGTCGGGGTCATTTCTGCATTCTTTGTCGATCATGTCTTCGATGCAGTTTTGCTGTTCGTTACCGAAGGTGATTATTCCTACCGTGTCTTTGCCCTTGCCGTTTCGCAGGAGCTTGCGTAAAAGCGATACGGTTTCGCGTGCTTCGACGGCGTTTTTTCGGTCGCTCCACATACCTTCTGTTTTTATGCGCACGATGGGCTTGGACTTGACCGAGCGCGACGAATTCGGCGAGATCATAAGATTGTCGTCGTAGAACGCTTTATTCGAGAAATCTATGAGTTCGCGGCTCGTGCTTCTGTAATGGTAAGTTATGTTTGCGCTGTCAAACCGCGCCACGGCGAGGTCGAGCAGGCTTTCCACTTCGAGCGCGGCTTGCACGCTCGGATCTTCGTCGTCGGACGATCCCATATATCTGCGCATGAAGGTGGCGGTGGGGCGCAACTGTTTCGCGTCGCCGGCGACGACAATGTTGCGTCCGCGTATGACGGAGGGAAGAGTATTTTCAATAAATACCTGGCTTGCTTCGTCGAACAGCACGAGATCGAAAATATTTTTTTTCAGCGGCAGTATGGAAGATACGTTTTCGGGAGAGAGAAGCCAACAGGGGAAGAGCGTGAGCAGATAATCCCCGTACATTTCCATGGTTTTGCGTATGGGCGAGAACGACTGTTTTTTGGAGATCGTGTACAGATAATCCATACTGCCGTGCCCGTGAGCGAACATTTTTTTGTATTCTTCCACGAAAGACTGCGCGCAGATTTTTTTTGCGAGTTCTTTCTGTTCGGCAAGCAGCGCCGATATGCGCGATTTGATGCTTTCGAATTCCACCGTAAGCGACAGGTCGGCTTTTATCGAATCCTCGCGCGAGGCTATTTCGTGGTATATCCTTATTGGAATGAGCTTTTCCACCGCCGTTACGAATGCGTCGCCGTTGTCGGTAATGCGGTATGCAAGGTCGAGTATTTCGCGTTCGAGAGCGGAAAAATTGTCCAGGCTGAAGTGCAGATCCCTTACTTTGACATAATCAGTAAGCGCTTCGTTTAAGTTCGATAATGCGGCTTCGTTCCCTTCGGCGACGGCGTTTATCGCCATTGCGTAACCGCCTTCGTCCAGAATCCCGCGCAGAAATTCATAGCCTTTTACGAATTTATCGATCGCCTTTTTCGTTTCGCGGTATATCCGTTCCACTTCGCTTTCTTTCGTCGCCATATTGATTTTTGCGAAAGGGTAGAGCGGAAAGACGATCTTGCTGGTACGGAGGAAACCGTTGCTTGTTTTGTATTTGCCTGCGGCGAGCATTTTTACGAGCATTTTCTCGTAAACCGGATCGCTCACGTCGGCGTAATGCGCGAGTATCTGTCTTGCGAACGGGTACGATCCTTCGTCGAATACGGCCGTGCGCCCTTTGAGCAGTTCTTTCAGTTTGCCGCGTGCTATGGACAGCGTGTCGAGGGATATGTCGCGGCGCAGATGTTGAATGAACGGATTGCGTTTACGCGTTTCCACATAGTTGTAATAAATATCCGCTTTGCCGCCGAGCAGATTTTCGACCGCAAGCGATAATTCTCCGAAGTTCGCGTCCATGATGCCGTCGCGCGTCTGCATTTCGCGGTAAAGTGTGTTTTCGAAACCCGTACGCTTGGGTACGAAAGAGCTGTAATACATGTCGATCAGACTGAGCCCGAAAGATCCGACGGTACCGAATGCGGACGAAATATGCTCGAGCTTGTTCGTTTCTTCTGCGAGAAGTTCGGTGATTTCGGCGTGTCTGCCCACAAGCATTTCCGATTCTTCTTCCTCGAGCACGCGTTTGTGTCGGGCAAGACAGTGCTCGTAAAATGTCCGCCGCTGTTTGACCGGATCGACTACGAACATGGCTTTTTCGTTCAGTTCTCCGAGCCGGTTGTAGACTACGTCGAGCGCGGCTTTTTTCTGCGAGACCACAAGAACTTTTTTACCCTTGCATACGGCGTCGGAAATGAGATTTACGATAGTCTGCGACTTGCCTGTGCCAGGCGGTCCGTAAATGACCATATTTCCGTTCGCCGCGACCTTTTCCACGACTTTGCGCTGGGCATAATCGAGGTCGGCTATGACGTAATGTTCTTTGTCCGCCGAACATTTCCGATTTTGTTTGGGCTTGCCCGGACGGAGCAGTTCTTCCGCCGCTTCGTTCGTTAATTTTTTCTTTTCGAGTTCGGTATAATCGTTGTATACCGAATTCGCGAGCGAGTACCGCGCGAGCATGCACGTTCTGACCGCCGCCGGCGCATCGTGCGGTTTCGGTTCGGGAAATTTTTTGAAATTATATATGTGTCTGTGCTCGGGCGGCTGAATGCGTATCCCGAATTTGCGCAGATATGCGAGCACGGCTTCGACGCTGCCGAGTCCCGCGCCCGAAAGACTGTCGAACTCCGTCGTCATATCTTCGATATCGAGTCGTTTCGCCTGCGCGTACGCATAGACGAGCGCTTTGTTGAGCCGCACGCTTTCGTTCCTTTTCAGTCTGAGTTCCGCGACGTTGTCCGAGATCTCGATCTCGACGGGGAAGAACAATAAGGGCGCTTTGAAAGTGACGTCGCGCACCGTTCCGTATACGAACGGATAGCATACGAACAGTTCGTACCTGCCCGTTTCTTTTTCTATTTCTTCGGCTTCGCGTTGTAACAGGCGTATGTCGCCGAGCTCCTTTTCGTACGCTTCGTTAAACGCCTGTCTGACCGTGCGCGCGTTTTTCTGTTCGGCTTTTCTTCTCTCGTCTTTGCCCGAAAACTCGGAAACGTCGAGTTCGGCTTTGAGCTTCGCCGTCATGTCTTCCGTGCCGAACAGCTTTCCGAGCGACGGCATGTCAGGCGAAAGAATTACGAACGGCTCGCGCGTGCCCGACCATAAGAATTCCGCAAACGAGTCG
Organism: uncultured Christensenellaceae bacterium; assembly: GCA_910587025.1. GTDB lineage: Bacteria > Bacillota > Clostridia > Christensenellales > Pumilibacteraceae > Protoclostridium. The sequence goes on along the minus strand of CAJUKR010000004.1, from coordinate 34,404 downwards.
CGGCGGATATTGTCGCGTTCGATCAGTCTGCCGATATCGTAACCTGTTTTTTTACCGAACGACTTCGAATAAATGCTGCGGTTTTTTCCGCTTATTTCTATAAGTCGTTCTTTATAATATGTATAAATACTTTTCATTGCTCTTTCTCCGCGCTCAATCAGTATACTACATTCGTGCGGATTTAGCAAGTCGATGACCGTGGGAAAGGACAATGCGAAAATTAAAATTTCATTAGGTTTTTTACTTGACTTCGGCGGCGCAAAAAGGTTAGACTAAACCATACGACACGAATGTTTTTGGAGTTGACATAAAAATGGGAATGATAATAAACGGCGCTCTGCCCGAACCGAACGAACTTAAAAAAGAATATCCCGTATCGCCCGCCGCGGCGAAAATCAAAGCAGCGCGCGATGCGGAAATACGCGATGTATTTACGGGCAAGTCCGACAAGTTCGTAGTCATAGTCGGTCCGTGCTCTGCCGACAGCGAGGATTCCGTATGCGAGTACGCGTCCCGTCTGGCGGGACTTGCGGAAAAAGTAAAGGACAGACTTATCGTCATTCCGCGCATATATACGAACAAGCCGCGCACGACGGGCGAGGGATATAAGGGCATGCTTCATCAGCCCGACCCCGATAAGGCGCCGAATTTGCGCGAAGGTATTGCTGCGATCCGCCGTCTGCATTTGCGCGTCATTGCCGAAAGCGGACTTACGGGCGCGGACGAAATGCTTTATCCCGAAAACCGTTCTTATCTCGACGATCTTCTGTCGTACGAAGCCGTCGGCGCGCGGAGCGTGGAGAACCAACAGCATCGTCTTACCGCAAGCGGAATGGATATTCCCGTCGGTATGAAGAATCCCACGAGCGGCGATTTCACGGTCATGCTCAATTCGGTATTTGCCGCTCAGAAATCGCATAATTTTATTTACCGTACCGCCGACGTAACGACGGACGGCAACGATCTGGCGCATGTTATACTTCGCGGCGGCGTAGACAAATACGGCACGTGTATACCGAACTATCATTACGAGGATCTCGTACGGCTTCTCGATATGTACGGAAAAATGGATCTGAAAAATCCCGCTGCGGTGATCGACTGCAATCATTCCAATTCGGACAAACGGTATAAAGAACAGCTCCGTATCGCAAGCGAGGTTATGCACTCGCGTTCGTATAATCCCGGGTTGAAAACGCTTGTAAAAGGATTGATGATAGAAAGCTATCTCGTAGAAGGTCGGCAGAATATATGCGCCGATCATGTATACGGAAAATCGATTACCGATCCCTGTATCGGATGGGAAGATACCGAGCGGTTGTTGTTCGACATTGCGGATAAGTGCATATAAAAGCGCGTTTCGGTTACGTCGCGGAAATTCACACAGGAGAATCACGTTCATGAAAAACGATGAGTCGATCGAGGATTATCTCGAAGCAATACATATCCTTGCCGAAAGCGGCGGAGACGTACACCGCGCGGAAGTCGCGCGGAGACTCGGCGTTTCTCAGCCCGCCGTCACCAAAGCGGTCAAGCGTATGTGCGAGCTCGGTTATATACGTATGGAAGGCATGCATATTTATCTTACCGAGCGCGGCTCGGAGCGCGCGGCGGGAGTATACGACAGACATCGCGACATTCGCGAGTTTCTTCTCAGGCTCGGCGTCGACGAAAAGAACGCGGAAGACGACGCATGCAGGATAGAACACGTTATCGGTGAAGAAACATATATCGCAATAAAAAAATTCATAGGAAAATAATGTTTTTCCGTCCCGAAGAAAGGATGGAAAAATTTTTTCGAAAATTTATTAACTAAGGTTAATTTTTCTTGACAACGCTCATATAAATATGTATAATGAGTGAGGTTTCGAAAATTGAGCAAGATAAGAAAATTATTCGGTCAAGGTAAAGGAGCAAAAATGTCTGACATAAAGAAGTTGAGCGAGCTCGGCGTGGGGGAAAGCGGTATCATTGTCGATACTCACGGCGAGGGGTGGTTGCGCAAACGTTTGCTCGATATGGGTGTTACGAAGAGCGCGCCCGTTAAGTTCAAAAAACGCGCGCCGCTCGGCGATCCGATCGAGATCACCCTGCGCGGTTATGAGTTGTCGCTCAGGAAAAACGAAGCGGACTGCGTGGACGTGGAGGTGAATAAATGATCACCATTGCGCTTGCGGGCAATCCGAATTGCGGAAAAACAACTCTGTTCAATGCGCTTACGGGCGCGACGGCGCATGTGGGGAACTGGCCCGGCGTGACCGTTGACAAACGGGAAGGCGTTTGCAAAAAGGGCGATAAACCGGTTACCGTCGTGGATCTTCCGGGTATATATTCGCTTTCTCCGTACACGCCCGAAGAAGTCATCGCGCGGAATTACATACTCGACAGCAAACCGGATTGCGTCATAAATATCGTCGATTCCACCAACCTCGAACGTAACCTTTATCTTACGACGCAGTTTTTGGAAATGGACGTTCCCATAGTAGTCGCACTCAATATGACGGACGAACTCGACAAACGCGGGGACAGAATAGACTCGAAGTTGCTCGAGGAGCGTATAGGCGTTCCCGTCGTGAGGATTTCCGCATTTACCGGTTACGGCATAAAAGATCTGATAAACAGGGCGGTCGCGGCGGCGGGACGTCCGAGAAAGGGTATAAGCGTGCTTGCGGGAACGAGCATTTCGGACGCGGTGTCGCAGGTTGCCGACCGCATGAACGACGAAACTCAATCGCCTGTGTTCCATGCCATAAAATTGCTCGAAGGCGACAGCGTAGAACGCAGCGTACACAAAAAGAGCGCGTCGTACGCGGATAAGCTGCTTTCCGAATTCGACGATCCGCTGTTCGGAAACGATATCGAAGCATTGGTCGCGAACGCGCGTTACGACTATATAACAAAACATTTTTCGCCCGCGCTTTACAGAAAGGAAACGGGTAATACGCTGACGAGATCGGAGAAGATAGACCGTGTGCTTACGAATAAGTGGGCGGGTATTCCCATCTTTGCGGCGATACTGTTCGTCATCTTCCATATTACGTTTTCCGAGGACTTTTTATTCCTCGGCGCTATGGGGCTGCTCGGTCGGGCTTGGGGCGCGGAGTGGGTCTGCTTCGAGGGCAACGCATATTTCGAAGGGCTGTTCGGCTCGTCGGCGGGCATCATGTCGCCCGGCGTTATGCTCGCGAATCTGTTGAACGGCATAACAGGCGCGGTGCAAGGCGGAGTTTCTGGCGGGCTCGAAGCGGCGGGCGCGGCGGAATGGGCTGTCGGATTCGTAGGCGACGGAGTTCTCGGCGGACTGTTCGCAGTGCTGTCCTTTTTGCCGCAGATACTCGTGCTTTTCCTCTTTTTCTCGATTCTTGAGGACAGCGGTTATATGGCGCGCGTAGCGTTCATTCTCGATCGTATCTTCCGTCGGCTCGGTCTTTCGGGCAGGGCGTTCATGCCAATGATCATGGGCTTCGGTTGTTCGATTCCCGCCATGATAAATACGCGTACGTTGGCAGACGCCAAAGAACGCACTTCGACGGTGCGCGTCATACCGTTCTTTTCGTGCGGCGCGAAATTGCCCATTCTGACGGCAATGGCGGGCGGAATGATCGGCGCGTTCGGAGTGGGCGACGCGGGGCTGATAACGTTCCTTATGTATCTTGCCGGTATGATCACGGCTTTTGTCGCGATAATAGCCATGCGCAGTACCACGCTTCGCGGCGAACTTACGCCGTTCATAATGGAGCTTCCGAACTACCGTATGCCGGGGTTCAAATCCACGATGCTCCATCTTTGGGATAAGTGTAAGCATTTTATAAAGAAAGCGTTTACCGTCATTCTTGCGTCCACGATAATTATATGGTTCCTTTCGCATTTTTCGTGGAACTGGACGTTTCTTTCGGATGAGGTCATGGATGGAAGCATACTCGCTTCGATAGGCATGCTCATTCAGCCGTTGTTTACGCCGATGGGCTTCGGCGCTCAACTTAATTCCGCGGGTTGGGTGTTCGCCGTCGCGGCGATCACGGGACTGATCGCGAAAGAGAACGTCATTGCGACGTTCGGGACGCTCGCGGCTTCGGTCGTTTCGGGCTTTGCTCTCGACGAAGCGCTCGAGGGCGTGGACGCCGTGGAAGCGCTCATCGGCGCGACGGGCGTAAGCGGTGCGGGATGTATAGCGTTCATTCTGTTCAATATGCTTACGATACCTTGCTTTGCGGCGGTTGCCACCGCCCGCGGCGAGCTTCCGAAAGGCAAGTTCGGATGGACGTTGCTGTTCTGGGCGATCACGAGCTGTTCGGTGTCGGCGATGATCTACACCGTCGGACAGTTCGTTTGGCCGATCGCGATATGGCTTCTCGTTCTCGCCGCCGCGGCGACTGCGGTCGTGATCTGGAACAAAAAGAATCCGCTTAACAAAGAAATCAAATCTGCTTAAATCGGAGAGATCGTAATGGGTGTCATAGAAATCGTAATAATAAGCGTCGCGGTCGGAATAGTCGCGGCTGTGCTCGGCGTCGTCATATGGCGTAAGGTCAAAGGCAAAGGCGGTTGCTCGGGTTGCGACTGCGCGTCGTGCAAGGGTTGCGCCGCGAAGAAAAAACCTATCGGGGATAAAAACGAAAGTACGAAATAACGGGCTGTCCCGAGGCGTTTTCGTAATCTCGATTGAGATCCGGAATATTTCCGTACGCGATCCGCAAAGACGAGCGGGTCGCGTTTCCTTATTACCTTGACTTTTTTTCGCGGTGCGGGTATAATATATGCATGGAACTCAAAGAGCAGCTGATTTTGATCGACGGCAACAGCCTGATAAACCGTGCGTATTTCGCGCTTCCTCTGCTTACGGCAAAGGACGGCAGTCCGTCGGGAGCGGTGTACGGCTTCGCCAATATACTCGTACGCATGATAACGGAATACCGCCCGAAATATATCGCGGTGGCGTTCGACGAGCATGCTCCGACGTTCAGACATAAGATGTATGACGGATATAAGGCGACGCGGCGGGGTATGCCCGACGATCTTGCGGCTCAGATGCCCGTTCTGAAAGAGATGCTCGATCTTATGAATATCTGCCATATAAGTCGGAAAGGTATAGAAGCCGACGATATTATCGGCACGATCGCCAAAGCGCACGAAACGAAAACTTTGATCCTGACGGGCGATCGCGACAGCTTTCAGCTCATAGACGATTCCACGAGCGTGCTGTTTACGCGCAAGGGCATTTCCGAAGTCGAGGTCATGACGAGAGAAAGTCTTGTCGAGACAATGGGACTTTCGCCTTCGCAGATAATAGATTACAAATCGCTTGCGGGCGACTCGTCCGACAATATTCCGGGGATCGGCGGTATCGGCGACAAGCGGGCTACCGAACTGCTGAAAAAGTACGGATCGGTCGAAAACATATACGCGCATCTGGATGAAATAACCGGTTCGCTCGGGAGTAAGCTCGAAAACGGCAAAGATATGTGCGATCTGTCGTATAGGCTCGCTACGATAAAGACCGATTGCGATATAAAGTACGGCTTGCGGGATATGACGTATTCCTTTCCGTTCTCGCCGAAAGTGCACTCGTTTTTCGAGAGTATGGATTTTAAGTCGCTGGCGAGAAAAAAGGATCTTTTCACATCGCGTTCCGCTCCCGAAGAAGCCGAAAAGCCCGTGTATATACCCATCGATGTAATTACGCTCACATCGGCAAGTCAGCTTGCGGTTGCGCTGAAAGACATAAAAGAGTTTGCCGTTACGTTCGGTTCGGTCGTTTCGGTGTCGACGGACGGTACGACGCAGTATAATCTTCCCGTGCGCGAAAGTCTTTTGGACGGATATCCGACCGACGCCGAGATAGTAAAAGAGATCGCTCCGTTTTTGTCCGATCCTTCCGTCAGGAAGTATGTTTACGACGCAAAAAAGGATATGAAATATCTGTCCGGATTCGGAGTCGGGCTCGAGGGATACGATGACGTCGCTCTTATGGAATACCTTTCCGGAAGTCAGTTCAAGACATCGACTGCGGGAGGTTATGCGGAGTCGCTCGGTCTTACTTCGTCGGAGGGTGCGGCGGCATTGATGCGCGGTGGGAAAGACGTTCTTTCGCGGCTGGACGAGCTTAATATGACCGCGCTTTACCGCGACCTCGAACTTCCGTTGGTTGAAGTATTGTACCGTATGGAAAAGATCGGGTTTCAGATCGATCTTGCGAAACTCAAAGAACTCAAAACGCAGTTCGACCGCGACGAAAAAGCGTGCGCGGACGAGATATGTCTTATAGCGGGCAAGAACTTCAATATCAACTCGCCCAAACAGCTTTCGGTCGTGCTTTTCGACGATCTCGGTTTGCCTTATCCAAAGCGCGCGGGTATGACGGCGCGCGGCATAAAGTCCACTTCGGCGGATATACTCGCGCACATAAAGGACGAACACCGCATCGTACCCGTAATCATCAAATACAGATATATCGCAAAACTCAACTCGACGTATCTGGACGGATTGGGAAAACTCGCGGGCGCGGACGGCGTCGTGCATACCGAATTCAATCAGACGCAGACGACTACGGGTCGGCTTTCGTCGTCCGAACCGAACTTGCAGAATATTCCCGTGCGCGAGGACGAAGGAAGGATACTTCGCGGAATGTTCGTTGCGCGCGGCGGCAATAAGCTCGTTTCCGCGGACTATTCGCAGATCGAACTTCGCGTTATGGCGCATTTGTCCGGCGACGAAAATCTTATACGCGCGTTCAATGCGGGCGAGGACGTTCACACCTCGGTCGCCCGCGAGCTGTTCGGTACGGATAATCCGACCGAGCGGGAACGCAGGACGGCGAAAACCGTCAACTTCGGTATAATTTACGGTATGAGTGCGTTCGGGCTTTCGGAAAGACTGGATATTCCGCCCAAAGAAGCCAAAGCGTATATCGAAAAATATTTCGAACGTTTCCCGGGCGTGAAATCGTATCTTTCCGGCGTTGTCGAAGAAGCACGCAAACTCGGTTACGCCGAGAGCCTTTTCGGTCGACGTCGCAGTATTCCCGAGCTCAATTCGAGTAATTACCAACAGCGCGGTTTCGGCGAGCGCGCGGCAATGAATATGCCTCTTCAGTCCACCGCCGCGGACATAATCAAAGCGGCAATGCTCAAGGTGGACGCCGCACTTACGGGTATGAAGTCGAAACTTATACTTCAGGTGCACGACGAACTTATCGTGGACGCGCCGCAGGACGAAGTGGATGAGGTCACTGCAATACTTCGCCGCGAAATGGAAACGGCAGTTACGCTCCGCGTTCCGCTCGTAGTGGAGATCAAGGCGGGCAGGAGCTGGCTCGATTGCAAATAAGATGTTCAACGCGCTCAAGATAGAACCGAAAATAAAAGACCTGCCCGAAAAACCCGGCGTATATATCATGAAAAACGCGCGGGGCGATATTATTTATGTCGGAAAGGCGGTTGTTCTGAAACGCAGAGTAACGCAGTATTTCCGTTCGTCGCCTAAGCCCGTGAAAGTCCAGGCGATGGTCGATAATGTGGACGATTTCGAGTATATAGTTACTCTGACCGAAGCGGACGCGCTGACGCTGGAAGCCACGCTGATAAAAAAGAACATGCCGCGGTACAATATCCTGCTCAAAGACGACAAGGGGCAGGGAGCGTATATACGTATCGATCTGCGCGAGAAATACCCGAATATGGAGATCACGCGGCATCCGAAAAAGGACGCCGCAAAATATTTCGGTCCGTTCGGCGGAGGGTTGTCCGCAAAATCCATAGTGCGCGTAATAAAAACCGTATACGGCGTGCGCACGTGTCCGCGTTCCATGCGCGCCGCGCGCGAGTGTCTGGATTGGCATATCGGGCTTTGCATGGGACCTTGCACGGGCAGAACGGACGAGCGGGCTTACCGCGTTGCGGTCGACCGCGCCGTCGAATTTTTGAACGGCAGATCCGCGGAAGCGGAAAAGATAATGGAAGCGAAAATGAACGCCGCCGCCGAGTCGCTCGACTTCGAACGGGCGATCGAATATCGCGGTCTTCTCGGAATGCTGAAAGGCTTGAGCGAACGCACTCTCGCCGATCTCGATATACGCGACGCCGACTTTTTTTCGTACGTTACGGACGGACTTCGCAGCGCGATCTCCGTTATGCCGGTACGCGGCAACAAACTGCTTCCGAACGGCAATTATCCATCCGCCGATGCGAGCGAAAGCGGGGACGCGCTCGCTTCGTTTTTGTTGCAGTATTACGCAAACAATCCCGTGCCCAACGAGGTATATATAAATCTGGAACTCGATACCGAGCCGCTTGAAAAATGTCTGTCCGAGCTTCGCGGAGGATCGGTACACGTTCGTGTCCCCGTACGCGGTCAGAAACGCGATCTGATAAAGACCGCCGAAGAGAATGCGCGCGAGTGCATCGAAAAAGCGGCGGATAAAGAGCTCAGACTGCGCGAACAGACTTTCGGCGCTTGCGATATGCTTTGCGAGCGTCTGCATCTGCCGAGCGCTCATCGCATGGAATGCTATGATATTTCGCATATTTCGGGTACGGATAAGGTCGCGAGCGGAGTTTGTTTTATCGACGGAAGCAAGGCGGCGGGCGAATACAGAAGATACAGGATAAAGACGGTGGAGGGCAACGACGACTTTCATTGCATGGCGGAGGTGCTCACGCGGCGGCTTGCACGGGCGGCGGAAGGGGACGAGAAATTCTCCGAACTTCCCGATCTTATAGTCATAGACGGCGGAAAAGGTCAGCTTCACGCGGCGTACGCGGTGATGAAAGAAGCCGGTTTCGATATACCGATGGTCGGACTTGCGAAAAGAGAGGAGGAAATTTTCACGACGACTTCGCCCGATCCCGTCGTTCTTTCCCGTGATTCGGCGGCGCTCAAATTGTTGCAACGCATACGCGACGAGGCGCACAGGTTTGCCATAACGTATCATCGTAATACGCGTATGAAACGCATAAATACCGAACTTGTGAAAATTCGCGGCATAGGAGAAAAAAAGAGCAAGTTGCTTCTCAAAGCATACGGTTCGCTCGCAGCGATCAAGGAACTTCCGCTCGAGGCGCTCGAGAGCACTGCAGGTATGGATAAGATCTCCGCGCTGAGCGTTTACGAATACTTCCACGGTAAAGAGGATAACTAATGAAACTCAAATACAGTCTCGTTTTCTGCGACTACGACGACACACTTACCTTACCCGACGGTACCGTTACGCCGCGTACGCTTTCGGCAATAAAAGCGTACCGCGCGGCGGGCGGCAACTTCGTCGTCAATACCGGCAGGAGTTACGCGTCAGTAAAAAAACTGCTTCCGCGTCTGTACGGAGAGCCCGAGCCGAAAGTCCCCGTGATATGTTATCAGGGCGGGTTGACGGTAGGAGATAACGGCGAAATTCTCAGGCGCGTTCCGATGAACGGAGCAGATATCATACGCCTTGCCGAAGAAGCGGAAAACCGCGGTATCATGTGTCAGACGTATTCGGGCGAAAGAATGTTTATTTCGCGCATGACCGACGAAGCCCGCGTATATTCTTCCATAACCGATTGCTCTTACGACGTGGTCGGCGATTTGCCCGGATTCATGAAAAAATATGAAGGCGATTTCGATAAACTGCTCATGATCGCGCCGCACGAGCGCGTAGTCGCGCTTAAGTCCGAGTTTGCCAAACGGAAAGAGTATCCCGATTTCAAGTTCGTCTTTTCGCGTCCGACATATCTCGAGGCGATCCCGCGCGAATCGGGAAAGGACTCTGCATTGCGGTTTCTCGCTGTAAAGCTCGGCATAGATATTTCGGACGTTGCGGCGTTCGGGGACAGCAACAACGATACCGATATGCTCCGTGCGGCGGGATTCGGAATAGCGGTCGGAAACGCGAGAGAAGAGTGCAAAGCCGCCGCGGATTTCGTTTGTGAGCCGAATACTTCGGACGGGCTTGCGAAAATGCTCGAGAGTTTCATTGTTTGATTCGATACATACAATAAAAACCGCCGCTTGCGTTATGATGCGCAAGCGGCGGTTATGCCGTTTCGTTATTTTGCCGCTATGAAATTTTCTCGAAGAAATTGTTTTCGTCGAGCATCTGCTTTACGGGTATGCCCGAGCCGAGCGCGAGCATGACTTTTGCTACCGTCATTTCGAAACTCATGTCGTATGCTTTTATACAGTTATCCGTAATGTTTTTCATTCCCGCATATACGTTAGCTTTGCTTGCGACGGGGGAAAGTATGACTTCGATACCGAGATCGCGGCAATGTTTTATGAAAGATACGGCGTTCGTATCTTCGCCTACGGTGCAGATTGTGCCGCTGTGATACAGTTTGAGGATGACCGCTTTCGGACGTATCTTCTCGAAAGTATAAAACGTAAAGTCGAGAAGGGCGCGCGCTTTTATCGTAACGATGTCGTTGCAGAGTTTGAGATCGCGTCCGTTCTTTTTTACGGCGTTCAGCTCTTCGGTTTCGGGATTTCGGCTGTCGGGATTGCGGACGAACGCGCCGTTTTCCACAGTGCCGAAACACAGTCCGAGCAGGCTGTCGAAACGTCCTCCGACCTGTTCCGCGTCCGTAAGACGGCTCGCGAGATGTATCTTGCATTTTTCGTTCGGGTTCGTGAACGAAACGAACACGCCGGACGCATGCGCTTCGGAAATGAACGTGACCGCGCCCGCGAAGTTGCTCAGTCCGTTGCTGCGCTCGTCGTCGAGCGGGTAAGACGCGGAAACGAGCACGACGGGTAATTCGAAACCGCAGAACATCTGACTGAAGCAGTTTGCCGTAAAGCACAGGGTGTCCGTGCCGTGCGTGACGATTATTCCGTCGTATAGCGAGCAGTCTACGTTCTTTATGCAGTCGGCGATTTTTTCGAGGTCGCTTTGTTGAACGTTCTCGCTTAACATATCGACGGGATAAAGTCTGTCGAAAGTTACCGATTCTCCGTAATGCTTTTTATATTCGTTTATCAGCAGACTTGCGTTCGTTCTGTCGAGATCGACGGTGTCGTTCCTGACGGACGAACCTATGGTGCCGCCGGTAAATATTACGCAAATTCTGTTTTTCAAAATTCTTTCTCCGATTAAAATACGAATTTTATCACGCAATCTCTTTCGTTCGAATGCTTGGGGCATTTGTCGCACGATTTGCATTCGACGCGCGCTGGAGTCTTTCTTCCCGATATTTTCGCGAGAACTCCGGATATGTATCCCTTGAAGAAGTTGCAATCGTGAGGGTAAGTGCCGGATATATCGATCTTTTTTGCCTGAAAATTGTTCGTTATGACGATCGCATGTTCGTTCGCGTCATAACCGAGTTTGCCCCATCCGACGGATGAATCGAACATGCACCACTCTTTGATTTTCTCTTCGCTGTCCTGTACGTCGATATACGTTTCGAGGTATGTGTTGAACGTCATACCGAACGCTTCGCCGCATTTCTTGCCCGCATTGAAAAATATCGTTCCGACCTGTTCTTCCGTCAGCCCCGCGTCGGTTATCGAATCGACGATGCTGTCGAAAATATTGTTGATAGTATCGACGCGGAAAGATATATTCGGCGAGTTGTCCGAGTTGATCATGCTTCCCGTTTTATTGTTGACGAGAAACATTTTGATTATGTATTTTTCGTTGTCTTTGATGTTTTCTTCCAGTTTGGAGATCACGCTGCGCAAGTTCTGGTTGGTACGCGCTTTTTCGCTCCGTCTTATGAGCTCGCCGAAGTTCTCGATAACTTCGTCTTCGTTGATGTTCCGCATTTCCGCAGACGTTTTTTCGCCTTCGTAACCGAGCAATGCCATCAGTTTTTCCTCCTTTTATTCGTATCGAAAAGTTTTTCTTGCAATTCGGATATATAATCTTGCATGGTGTGAGAGAATGTGACTCCTCTGATGCCGAATTCGTTTACGCCGCGTACGATATCGTTGTATTCTTCTTTCGTGGCGTTCTTTTTCAGATAGAAATCCTGCATTTGTTTGTACAACGCTATTACGTCGTGCGCATATGTTCGGATCTTGTTCCGCAGCTCGGTATTTTGCATATCGAGCACTTTTATTTTCGCACAGAGCCGAAACGTCATCGAGTGGATCTGTTCGCAGTTCTCGTTCAGACTGTTGAGTATATCCTCGTCTTTCGTATCGTTCGTTTTGCCCGCGACCGTGATGTTTACGAATTGCTCGAGGTGGTCGGAGTTGGTCGCGAGTACGAGCTTGTCGCAAAGATCGATTATATCGTTCCAGACCGAGATTTTGAAATCTATGCCGCGTTCGGAAAGTATGTTGTCCGACGCGTTTTTCAGATTCTCTTTATTCGTAAGATAGCTTATGATTATCGTTACGAGACTGACCAATACCGCAACAAGCGAGATTATCCATTCAAGATCCATTTTCCTGCGTTTTTCTCCCTTATTTTTCTATGATTATACAATATTTTTTGTCTGAGGTCAACACGGATGAGATTATTGTGTAAAATTTTCGACAAAATATTTCGAAAAATCACACGTCGTCGTAACGCTCTCGGGAACGGCCGCATACAAAATATGTGCGGGAAAGACGGTCGAAACTATGAAAAAAATAAATTTATCCGAATATACTTCGATCGGAGTGGGCGGAAGCGCGTACGGCGAGATCGTGACCGATTTCGAAAACTTCAGACCGAACGGCGACGAGATCGTAATAGGGCGCGGGACGAATTTACTCGCATCCGACTTCGGCACGGATCGTCGGGTCGTTATCGTTCGCTCGTCGGGCATTTCTTTTTCGTCTGCGACCGTGATCGCGGACGGCGGTACTCCGCTTCCTCTCGTTTGCCGATTTGCCGCGGAGGCTGGACTGAGCGGCATGGAATGGGCGTGCGGTATTCCGGGAAGCGTGGGCGGCGGCGTGGTGATGAACGCCGGCGCATACGGCGGGCAGATCGCCGATGTTCTGGATTTCGTCGAGGTGCTTACGCCGTTCGGCGTTGTGCGTATGAGAGGAACGGAGCTCGTGTTTTCTTACCGCTCGTGCCGAGGCTTGCCGCGCGGAATAATCACGAAAGCGGGTTTCGCACTTACGGGCGGGACGCGGGAGGACATAGAAGCGCGTATGCGCGAACTTTCCGCAAAACGTAAAGGATCTCAGCCGTCAGGACGTACGTTCGGAAGTACGTTCGCGAAAGCGGGCGACGTAAGCGCGGGCGAACTCATAGACCGCGCGGGGCTGAAGGGACTGCGCATAGGCGGGGCGCGCATAAGCGAAAAGCACGCCAATTTCATTCTGACCGACGGCGGCACGGCGGCCGACGTCCGCAGTCTGATAGACACCGTGAAACTGAAAGTTTACGCGCGGTTCGGAGTAAAACTCGAAGAGGAGGTCAGATATATCGGAGAATTCTGACGCTTGTACGTACGAAAACAGATCGCGCGACATATATATAAATCGGAGGATAATATTTTGGCAACATCATCGTATACTATAGCGGCAAACGACGAACACGGGCAAAACCCGCCCACCGCAGGTAAGCGCACTCCCGTGATGCCTTACCTGAACGTCAGCATTTACGAAAACCAATTCAACAGACCGACCAAAAACAGACTTCTCGAGGCTTGTTTGCGTTGCGGATACAACGTGTACGACGTCAAGCCCGAAATTACGGATACTCCGATCTCGACGCGCGTCGCCAGAGTCAACCGTCGCCGTCCGACGATACTCGTGACGTACGGATACAATGCGTTCGGTAGCGGTTCGACTTTTAATTCGGCGCGCGGCATAACGACTTTCTATTCTTCCAGGAATCCTTATGCGACGCAGAGCCGTGCGCTTGCCGAAGATCTGTACGAGCAGCTCGTTATGGGTACGACGCAGCCGGGGCGCGGGGTGGAAAATCTGTCCGACGTCGGAATGCTCGGAAGCGTTAATTGCCGTTCGGTGCTGGTCGAGCCGGGATTTATGACCAACTTGAGCGAAGCGAAACTCATGATCGACCCCGATTATCAGACGGAAGTCGCGGAAGAATCTTGCAAAGGAATTTGCGTTTATCTCGGCGAAAACTATTTGCCGCGCGGCGATCTGTCCGTTTATCCCACGCTCAGGGTCGGAAGCCGCGGAAACTTCGTACTTCTTCTGCAGTTCATTCTGAACGATTACGGTTATAACATAGCGTCCGACGGCATTTTCGGCAGCGGAACCTCGGCTGCCGTAAAACGTTTTCAGCAGGCGAACGGATTGATTGCGGACGGCATAGTCGGGCGCAATACCTGGCGCACTCTTCTCGTGCTTGCGCCCCGTCCCACGATTCGCCGCGGGGACAGAAACGTTTACGTGACGTATTTGCAGCAGAAGCTGACGTCGAAACTTTATCCGCTCGGAACTCCCGACGGTATATTCGGCGCGAGAACGCAGACCGCGGTAATCGAGTTCCAGAGCGAAAACGGACTCGCCGCCGACGGAATAGTGGGCGCGAATACCTGGGCGCGTATCGAGAAGATAGGCGGCGGCAGGACATGATATTATGAATAATGAAACGCCGCCGCGTCGCAGTTTTGTTCGCGGCGGTTTTCTTATGCCCAAATCGCTTGAAAAATTCCCGCCGTCGGAGTATACTATATACGAGGTCAAATTTCGGAATGCTGTTCGGCGATTATCATACACATACGAAATACAGCCGTATGAATCACGGTAAAGGGAGCGTGGACGAAAATGTCCGCGCCGCTTTGGCTTCGGGCTTGAAGGAGATCGCGTTGACCGATCACGGCTTGAGGCATATGACTTACGGTATGAAGAAAAAGATTTTTCCGCGTTTTCTTGCCGATGTCGCCGAAGCGCGAAACAAATATCCCGAAATCGGTATATACGCCGGGCTCGAAGCGAACTTCATTTCGCCGAAAGGCATTATAGACATCGACGACGGCGTGGCCGAAAAACTCGACGTGCTCGTATGCGGTTATCATAAAATAGTGCGACCGATCGGACTCGGCGGCGCGTCGTTTCTGCTTCGCAACCTTCTGACCAAAAATTCGAAAAAAGCGCTTGTAAAGAATACCGACGCATATCTGTATGCGATCGAGAATTACGAGATAGACATACTGTCGCATCCGAACTCGGGCTGTCGTATCGATCTCGCCGCGGTGGGCGCGCTCGCCGCCGAATACGGAACGTATCTGGAATTGAACGGCAAGCGTGTGACCATGACGGCAGGCGAGCTCGAAATGCTCGCGTCGCTCGGTTGCGCGTTCGTGATGGACAGCGACGCGCATTCGCCCGAACGCGTCGGCGACGTTTCGATTCAGCTCGCGGCATGGAAAGAAAGCGGATTGCCGATGAGCCTGATTCACAACTGGGACAGGCTGCCCGATTTCAGAAGCGGTAAGGTGAAGAGATGAGTACGCTCAGTACGAGAGCGAAAGAAGAACTCGCGTCGCTTTCGCCGAAAAACAAGTACGAAGCGCTTGCCGAATTTTCCGCGCTCGTGCAGACTGCGGGCTCGGTCAATTTGTCGGGACACGGCATGACCGTCGAAGTCGTGACGGATAACGCGGCGCTCTCGTCGCTTGCGTCCGGGCTTGCGCTTACGCTGATGTTGCGTCCGCCCGAAGTTACGTTCGGAAAGCATATAACGCTTACCTTCGAAGAAGGCAGGGAACTGCTCGTTAAACTGAAAGTGTTTACGCCCGATATGACGCGCATAAACGGCATAGACGAAGGACTGCTTCGTTCGGGTGCGGAAAAACGGTGCTATGTGCGCGGGGCTTTCCTCGGCGCGGGATTTCTTTCGACGGGGAAGAACAATCACATGGAGTTCGCGTTTTCGGGGGAGAAACTGCGCGACGACCTTATAGAACTTCTTCCTCCTTCCGCCGCTCCCGTGGGTATGGGCGAACGCGGCGGCAGACCGACGGCGTATCTGAAAAGTAAGGAAAAGATCAGCGACGTTCTCGTTTTTATGGGCGCGACCAAAGCCGCGCTCGAGCTTCAGGAAGAAATGCTCGTATCGTCTATCGGCAGGAGAGCGGCGGCGGCACAGAACTGCGACGTCGCTAATATAGACAGGGCGATCGGCGCGGCGGCAAAACAAATAGCCGCGATAGACGCGATAGACCGCAGTATAGGGATCGAATCGCTCGACGAAAGGCTCAGGACTACGGCGTTGCTGCGTAAAGGTTATCCCGAAGCGAATATAAGCGAACTCGCCGAGATGCTCGGCGTAAGTAAATCGTGCGCGGCTCACCGCCTGGACAAGCTGCTCGCCGCGGCGAAAAAACTCGATAAATAAAGGTTATATGGAAAAAGACAATAAACAATTCGTGCATCTGCACCTGCATACCGAATATTCGCTTCTCGACGGAGCGACGAAGATAAGCAAGCTCTTTGCCCGTTGCGCGGAGCTCGGTCAGCCCGCCGTGGCGATCACCGATCACGGTAATATGTACGGCGCCATGACTTTTTTCAAAGAAGCGGCGGCGTTTAACAAAAAGAGCGATTTCAAAGTCAAGCCCATAATCGGCTGCGAGGTTTATACCGCGCCTGACCGCCATGTCAAAACCGCGCCGCCCGGTCAGCGCAAACCCAAAGCCAACCATCTTATATTGCTTTGTAAAAACGAAACGGGTTATCATAATTTGATCAAGCTCGTGTCGCTCGGTTTTACCGAAGGGTTATATTATAAACCGCGCATAGACTTCGAACTGCTTAAAGAAAATCACGAGGGACTTATATGTCTGTCCGCGTGCGTCGCGGGAGAACTTCCGCAGGCTATTCTCGCCGGGGACATGGATGAAGCATCGAGAGTGGTCGAAAAATTCAAAGCTCTGTTCGGCGACGATTATTATATAGAAATACAGGATCACAATCTGCGTTCACAGAAGACCGTGCTTCCTTATCTGATAAGCATAGCGCGCGAGCATAATGTCAAAATC
Source organism: uncultured Christensenellaceae bacterium (assembly GCA_910587025.1). Taxonomy (GTDB): domain Bacteria; phylum Bacillota; class Clostridia; order Christensenellales; family Pumilibacteraceae; genus Protoclostridium. The sequence continues at coordinate 17,533 of CAJUKR010000004.1, read as the reverse complement.
GTTGCGACCAACGACGTACATTATCTGAAAAAGAGCGACGCGCGTACGCAGAAAGTTCTTCAGTGCATAGCCTTCGGCGATAAGCTGTCCGTCAGCGACGATACCGACAATGTGACGGAAGGCGTGGACGGTGTGGACGACGACAGCTATTTCCCTACGAAGGAGTTTTATCTCAAGAGCCGCGAAGAAATGGAAGCTGTGTTTCCGACCGTGCCCGAAGCGCTTGACAACACGCTCGAGATAATGGAGAAGTGCGGGGATTGCAAATCGTTCTTTGCGAGAAAGATGCTTTACCCCGTGTACTCCGCGCCCGACGGCATGACGAGCGACGAATATCTCAAAAAGCTGTTGGACGAGGGATTGAAAAAGAAGTATAAGGAAATTACGCCCGAGATAAGACAGCGCGCCGATTACGAGTTCGGCGTCGTGTCGGGTATGGGCTTTACCGACTATTTCCTCGTCGTGTGGGATTTCATCAACTACGCCGAAAGCGTGGGCATTCCCGTCGGTCCGGGCAGAGGAAGCGGCGCGGGCAGTATAATAGCGTACGCAATAGGAATAACCAAGATCGAGCCGCTCGGTTTCGATCTGTTCTTCGAGCGTTTCCTGAACCCCGAGCGCGTGTCCAACCCCGACTTCGATATCGACTTCTGCGTGGAGCGTCGCGGCGAGGTCATAGATTATGTCCGCCGCAAGTACGGCGACGATCATGTATCTCAGATTTGCACTTTCGGCACGATGGCGGCGAAAGCGGCGATCAAAGACGTCGGACGCGTGCTCGACGTTCCGTTTGCGGACATGAACAGGATCACCAAGCTCATGCCGAAAATGATGGGTAAGCTGACGATTGAGCATGTTCTCGGAAAAAAACCGGACAAGGAAGGCGTGAATCACGGCATTGCCGAGCTTCGCGAAATATACGATACCGACCCCGTATTGCACCAGGTGCTCGACCTTGCGATAGAAATCGAAGGTATGCCGCGCCAGACCGGTCTGCACGCAGCGGGCGTAATAATCTGTCGCGATCCAATAAGCGACCATGCGCCGCTTGCGATGAACGGACAGGGCATCGTGGCTTGTCAGTACAACATGATACAGGTAGAGGAACTCGGTCTGCTCAAGATGGACTTCCTCGGACTCATGAACTTGACGGACATAAAAAAAGCGATCGACATCGTGGAAGAAACGACGGGGAAACGGCTCGACTTTTACTCGATGGGAGTGGACGACGCCGACGTATACAAGATGATCGGCGAGGGCAACACTCACGCCGTGTTCCAGCTCGAAAGCGGCGGAATGAAGAACTTCATGAAAGACCTGAAGCCCGACTGCATAGAGGATATCATCGCGGGCATTTCGCTGTACCGTCCCGGACCGATGCAGTATATAAAAACGTACGTTTACAATAAGAAAAATCCCGATCGGATCGTTTACAAACACCCCGTACTCAAAAAGAACCTCGATACGACTTACGGCGTCATGGTATATCAGGAACAGGTCATGAATATCTGTCGCGAGCTTGCCGGGTATTCCATGGGCGGCGCGGACGCCATACGCCGAATGATGAGCAAAAAGAAGCATGACGCTCTTGCCGCTCAGCGTGAGATATTTATCCACGGCGGCACGTTCACCAACGAAAAGGGCGAAACGGTGCCCGTTCCCGGAGCGGTTGCAAACGGTATGAGCGAGAAGGATGCCGACGGGCTGTTCTCCGAAATGATGGACTTCGCGTCTTATGCGTTCAATAAGTCGCACGCGGCGGCGTATGCGTTCGTCGCTTATCAGACGGCGTATCTCAAGTGTCACCATCTCAAAGAGTTTATTGTTGCGGTGCTCAACAATCGCATAACCAAGATAGAAGAAATAACGAACTATTTGACGTATATAAAGCAACAGGGCGTAAGCGTGCTTCCGCCGGATATAAACAAATCGCGCGTTGGGTTTTCCGTCGAGGGCGATTGCATCCGCGTCGGGCTTGCGGCGGTCAAGGGCATAGGCGAAGGCATTATGCAACAACTTGTCGACGAGCGCACGGAAAAGGGCGCATACAAAGACTATTACGAATTTTTGTCCCGTGCTTACGATCTCAAGATCAACAGCCGCATAATCGACGGTCTTACCTATGCGGGCGCATTCGATTGCTTCGGACATAACCGCGCTTCGTTGCTTCAGGCGACTCCGCTTTTGCTCGACCGTGTGAGCGCGGACAAGAAGGCGCGTTCGGGCGGACAGTATTATATGTTCGATATGCCCGAGGTCAGCGGCGGCGCGGATGATTTCGTCTGGCCGGAAGTCAAAGAATTTTCACCGCGCGACAGACTCATGCATGAAAAGGAAGTGGCGGGCGTATATCTTACGGGGCATCCGCTCGAAGCGTATGCCGACAAACTTTCCGCAATGGAATACACGACCGCGGATATAAACCGCATCTCCGCGGGCGGCGAGGAGGGCGAGGATGCCGTGGAGGAAACGCAGGAAGGGGAGCTTTCCGACGGCTCGACCGTAAGACTCGGAGGTATGCTCGTATCCGCAGAGAAGAAGTTTGCCAAATCGGGCAGAGAGTTCGGCATAGGCACGCTCGAAGATCTCATGGGTACGGTGTCTGTAATGATCTCTCCGTCGTCCTGGAGCAAATTCAGAAGCGTATTCGTTCCCGACAAGCTTGTTACCGTTACCGGCAAGGTTTCGGCTTCGGGCGACAGAGAGCCGACTATATGGGTGTCTACGATCGAGGAGTGGAAAGAATCGGCGGCGCAAAGCAAGAAAGCCGACGCGAAAAAGATATGTTGTTATATCGCGGGCGGCGAGAAAAATCCGCAGATGTCCGAGGTGCTCGACGTTGCGGCGGCGTATCCCGGCGACGACGAATTATACGTCAAGGACACGGTGACGAATAAACTTTACCGTACCGCAAGCCGCCTGAATGCCGTCGGCGCGCGTGCCGAACTTATAATGATCCTCGGCGAAGGTAACGTGAAATTGGCATAAAAAATTTGCCGAAATCGATTGCACATCGTTCGCGATTAGTGTATAATATTTGCGAAAGGGGAACGGCGCAAAAAGCGCGGGAGATTTCGTATGAACAAAATCGGTATTTTGACAAGCGGAGGAGATTCCCCCGGAATGAACGCCGCCATTCGAGCGGTGGTAAGAACGGCTATCGGAAACGGTATGCAGGTCGTGGGTGTGGAACACGGTTATCGGGGCGCGCTCGATAAGTCGTTCCGCGATATGGGTATGCGCAGTGTCTCGGATATCGTCCAGCGCGGCGGTACGATCCTTCATACCGCGCGTTGCATGGATTTCCATAAATCCGAATGTCAGGAACAGGCGATCGCCAATATGCGCGAGGCGGGGATAGAAGGTCTTGTCGTTATAGGCGGCGACGGCTCGTTCAGAGGCGCGCAGGCGCTGTCGAACAAAGGCTTTCCGACCGTCGGCATACCGGGTACCATAGATAACGATCTTGCGTATACGGATTATACGATAGGTTTCCATACGGCGTGCAACACCTGTCTCGAGGCTATCGACAAGATACGCGATACGTCGTCTTCGCACGAACGGTTTACCATCGTCGAGGTTATGGGACGTCATTGCGGCGATATCGCGCTTTATACCGGGATCGCGGGCGGCGCCGAACTTATCATTATTCCCGAAGTCAATCTCACGTTTTCGGAGATCAAAAAGACGCTTATCGAAGCGTCGCAGAAAGGCAAGACGAGCGGTCTTGTCGTGCTCGCCGAAGGTGTGTGCGGCGCGGAAGAACTCATGCGTTACCTTCAGCGCGAAACAAATCTTTCCATCCGCGCGACCGTGCTCGGTCATCAGCAGCGCGGCGGCAGTCCGAGCGTGAGCGACAGAGTGCTCGCCACCCGTCTCGGGTATCATGCGGTGTCTTTGCTCAAAAAAGATATAGGCAACCGCGTCGTAGGCGTGGTAAAAGAAAAGATAGTCGACTTCGATATCGACGAAGCGTTGTCGATGCCCCGCAAGTTCCGTAAAGATCTTTACAGAATGGCGGAAGTCGTTTCTCAATAACAGCGGTATCGGTATAAAATATTTTTGCGACCGTACGGTTTTTTCTTGACAATTTCATGTAATAACGATATAATAGGCAAGCATTGACAGCTAAGCGCCCTTAGCTCAATTGGATAGAGCGTTGGTCTACGGAACCAAAGGTTGGGGATTCGAGCTCCTCAGGGCGCGCCAAAATAATCCGATGTCTTCAGACATCGGATTATTTTTTCGTGCTCCATTCGGAGCTCGCTTTTTTACAGACGGAGATACGACAATAAAAAAGTGACAAGTAAAAAAGATTCGCAGCCGAGCGCGAAGCGCGAATGCCACGGCGCCGTAGGCGACGTAACTCCTCGGGGCGCGCAGTGTGTCGGCATATTTTTCGTGCTCCATTCGGAGCTCGCTTTTTTACAGATGGATTCTTACCGCAGAGCAATGAGGGGGGATATAAAAGGTATATGACCGAATGCGACGGTATTATCGAAAACGGGACGAATCCGTGAAAAGATCGTCCCGTTTTTTAATATAAAATATTTCGATGCTTCGTGTTAATCCGAAATTTCTTCAAATATCGGATCACTGAAAAATTCTTTCAGACTTATACCGAGCGTATCCGTAATTTGATATATAGTATCAAGTTTTACGGTTTTTACACGGGTCAGATCCGGATGAATGATTTTCCATATCGTCGAACGCGGCATACCTGCTTGCTTGGCTAATTCGTACTCCGTAAAATTTTCCCGTGCTTTTATCAAATTTTCCAATCTGATCCCTATTGCTTCAATCAACTTCATAATATCCCTCGTTTCCAACGGTAAACGTCTGAAACAAAGTATAAACCAACAAAGAAAATTTTTAGTTTCCATATGGAAACGCTTGACATTTATTAGTTTCCTGTTGTAAACTATTTATAGTTTCTTTTTTCGGCGGATATTTATGTATATATTACGGGGCTCTCCGCATAATTATTCTCGATATTTCGGCAACGCACATCACTCATTATCCGAAGCAACGGCAAGCTTATAGCGGGTGTGACCTTGGGTTTGACCTTAATAATGCTGAGCCCCGTTTCAGCTCGGTCGTATATATTATTCCGGCGTTGGCGCGAAATAGGGCGGACATAGGTTTATACTTATGTCCGCTTTTTTATATGGAAATATGATATAAAGACTGCGGAAAAAGCCGCGTTGCATAAGCGACGCGGCTTTGTGTCCGTATTATAATTATTCGACATGAAAACGAAATGAGATTTTTTGTAAATCCGATCGTTTTATTTGTCTTTTCCGCAGGGATAGCATTCTTTTGCCGTAAGTTCTTCTTTTGCGATCATGCGGTACAGTCTGAAACCGCCTGCGAAATTATATGCGTCGAAACCGTTTTGCATAAGTATTCTCGATGCGAGATAACTGCGTAATCCGCTCTGACACATGACGTAAATTTTTTTGGACTTGTCGAGTTCCGAGATCCGTTTTCGCAAATCGTCGAGCGGGATATTGATAAACCCGTTCGCATGACCGTTTGCGTATTCGTACGCCGTTCGTGCATCGAGCAAAATAACGTCGTTTCGATTTTTCAGCGCGGGAATGTCCTCGTAATAAAATTGTTTGATTAAACCGTTTTCTATGTTTTCCGCAATGAATCCCGCCATATTTACGGGGTCTTTTGCCGAGGAGTAGGGAGGGGCATACGCCAAGTCCAGATCTTTCAGTTCGTCGGCTTTCATACCCGCGCGAATCGCCGTTGCGATAACATCGATACGTTTATCCACCCCGTCATAGCCTACGATTTGCGCGCCGAGGATCTTTCGCGTGATCTTTTCGTATAGAAGTTTTATCGTCATTATTTTGCCGCCGGGATAATATCCCGCATGCGACGCGGGCGACAGTATGATTTTTTCGTAAGAGTATCCGAGCGCTTTTGCCTGAGTTTCGTTTATGCCGGTTGCCGCGACGGTCTGATCGAAGATCTTGATGACAGACGATCCTTGAGAACCTTCGTATTCGCTGTCTATGCCGCATATATTGTCCGCGGCGATGCGTCCCTGTTTGTTTGCGGGTCCCGCAAGCGCGATGACGGAGTTTTGTTCGGTAACGAAATGTTTTACTTCCACGGCGTCGCCGACGGCGTAAATATCGGGCGCGGACGTCTGCATTTTCGCATTTACTTTTACGGCTCCTTTTACGCCGAGTTCCAGTCCCGCTTTTTTTGCGAGTTCGTTTTCGGGCGTTACGCCTATCGCGAGCAGAATCATGTCGCCGTCTATTGTTTTGCCGTCGGACAATTCGACGCGCATGCCGTCGGCTGAGGGCGTGATTTTTTTCGTATCGGAATTGAGAAGCAGCCTGACGCCGTTGCTACGCAATGTCGCGTGAATGAACGCCGCGATGTCTTTGTCTGCTATGCCGAGAAGATGCTCGCCGCGTTGAACGACGGTGACATCGAGTCCTGCTTCTTTCAAATTTTCCGCGGTTTCCAGTCCGATAAATCCGCCGCCGATCACTATCGCCGATTTTACCGCCGCCGATCGAACATGCGAACGGATTTTAAGCGTATCTTCCACCGTTCGCAATGTAAAAACGCGTTCGTCTTTTATATAAAAATCGGGCAGTACGGGTTTTGCGCCCGGAGAGAGAATGAGTTTGTCGTACGCTTCTTCGAACTTTTTTCCCGTTTCGAGATCGACTACCGATACCGTTTTTTTCTTCGAGTCTATATCCGTGACTTCGTGATGAATTTTCGCCACGATTCCATAGCGGGCATAGAAGCCTTCCGGCGTCTGTAATGTCAGATCTTCTTTTTCGTCGATCACTCCGCTCAGATAATACGGCAGTCCGCAATTTGCGTAAGATATATATCCCGACCGCTCGAATATGACGATCTCGGCATTTTCGTTTAATCTTCTGATCCTTGCGCCCGCGGTGGCTCCGCCCGCTACGCCGCCTACTATTACGATTTTCATATCGACCCTCCGATACTTTATTGTCGGCAACGTTTTGCTCGGCTGTGTTTTTCGCAAGTCGGCAATCTTTCATACGCTACCGTTTCAAAAAAATTTTTACGTTATTTCGTATGCGTCGATTATAACACGAGCATGGGAAAAAGTCAATTTCCCGTCGGCGTTCAAAATATCGGCGTAATTGTATCGTAATGTCATTTTATGCCGCGATTCGTCATATATACGACTATGAGCAAATTTTATGACGACAGAGCAGTAAGACTCGGCGAGTACATAGCGACCACCGGCGACACCGTTCGTGGAGCGGCGGCGCATTTTTCCATGGCGAAATCCACCGTTCATAAGTATGTGACCGAAAGACTTGCGCGCATAGATCCCGCGCTCGCATCGTCCGTTCGCGCCGTGCTCGAGCTTAATCTCGCGGAACGGCATCTTCGCGGGGGAGAAGCGACGAAGCGTAAATTCAAATCATAAACTGTACAAAAAATATAACGACCCGAATCTTCGGGTCGTTATATTCCGTTTCCGGATTATTTCGATATTTACGCTTTGATATTCAGTCGGCTGTTCGCTTCGAAGAGTATGCCGACGGTGCCGCGGTTGATGTGCGAACCGATAACGGGTCCGATCCATCCGATCCGAACTTCCGAACCGAAACGTTTTTGTATCGCGGCTTTGGCTTCCTCGGCTTTGTCGAGACAGTCGGCGTGTGCGATCCATATCTTTTTTTCGGCGGGGTCGGGGCAGTATTCCTCGATGTGATCGAGCACTGTTTTGAGCGCCTTTTTCCAACCGAGCGGCTTTTTATACGTCGCCAGTTTTCCGTCGTCGTCGAATACGATTATCGGTTTGATGCCCATGACGGAGCCTACCACTGCGCTTGCCGCGCTGATACGTCCTCCGCGCTTGAGGTGGAAGAGATCGTCGACTATTATGTAAACCTGAATGCGGTGCGCGTAGGCCGAGAGCGCTTCGGCGGCTTCGGCTGCTCCGACACCCGCGTCGCGAAGTTCGATAGCTTTTTCGAGCACGGGGGCTTCGGCTTGAGTCGCACCCAGCGAATCTACGACGTATATGTTCGCTTCGGGGTGTTTTTCTTTGAAGTTTTGCGCCGCTTTGCACGCCGAAGCGTACGTCTGCGACAATCCGCTCGAGAGCGTAAGATGCACTATGTCGTTTTTGTTCTCGGCATAAACTTTTTCCCAGAACTCTTCGTGAGAAAAAGGGTTGATTTGGCTCGTGACCGGCATCGAGCCGTTTTTCAGATCGTCATAGAATTTCTTATATTCGCTTTCGTCCGCGGCGAAATCCTCGACGGTGTTTCCGTCTACCGTATATGTCAGCGGAATGACCTTGACGCCGAGTTCGTCCGCTTTGGCGCGGAACACGTCGATCGCGCTGTCCGAAGTCAGTGTATACATAATTTCCGTATATCCTCCTTGTTTATATATAGTATAATATAAACTTTTCATAAACTCAACTCTTTTTTATGACTTTTTCGGCTTAAATTCGATAAAATCGTGTCACTTTTCGTATATTGTCGGATATGCGTCCGCGTCGGAGCCGAGCATATCCGTCGGAGCCGTTTCCAAAAACGCGAGCCGCCTATATACTTATATAATACGGTCGAATAAAAATATATAAAATTACAAAAAAATACTTGACATACCGCCGCGGTTTTGGTAATATACATAGGCACCTTATATGGCGAGGTGCTCTTTTTAATGCGCCTGTCCCGAAAACGCGGGCGTCGGCGGAAAACTACGGAGGCTGACATGGCTAACACCAGCAGAAACAAAATAACTCTTGCCTGTACGGTTTGCAAGCAGAGAAATTACGACTCTTTCAAGAACAAGAAGAACGATCCCGATCGTATCGAGTTGAAGAAGTATTGCAAATTCTGCAAGACGCACACTGTTCATAAAGAAACCAAATAAGGAGTTTCGGGAATGGCTAAGGACAACAAAGAAAACAAGCCCAAGAAGATCAATCCCATTGTGGCTACGTTCGGAGAACTCAAGCAGGTAAGCTGGCCTACGTTCGGACAGACGATGAAGCGTCTCGGCGCGGTACTCGTTATTTCGCTTATCTTCCTTGCGGTTCTTATCGGTGTGGACAGCTTGCTTGGTTTCATTCACCGCGAGCTTTTCAGTTTCGTGACGAACAACGACATTTATTTCCAGGCGGCTCAGATCGCGGCTCTCATCGTGGCTATCGTCCTCGTTGTGGCGGCGGTTGCCGGAGTTATAGCATATAAGATCGTAAAATCGAAAGGCAGAAAGGATATCTGATAAATGGGAAACGAAAACGCAAAGTGGTACGTTCTTCACACTTATTCCGGGTATGAGAATCAGGTGGAGATGAACCTCAAAATGGTATTCGAAAAGAATAATCTTACGGACAGGCTTTTCGAGATCACCATTCCCATGGAAGAGGTACTGGAAGAGAAGAACGGCAAGAAAAAACTTGTCAAGCGCAAGATGTATCCGTGCTATGTCCTCATCAAAATGGACTATGACAACAGCATGTGGCATATTATTACGCAGACCCGCGGCGTAACCGGTTTTGTCGGACCGCAGGGTCGTCCGCTTCCGCTTACCGACGACGAGATCAGAAGAATGCACCTGGAAAAGGTCGTCGCAAAGACGGACTACAAGATCGGCGACACCGTCAAGATCATCGCAGGTCCGCTTGAAGACTTCGTCGGACAGATCGAGACCCTCGACGCGGAAAACCAGAAGTGCCGCGTGACCGTATCGATGTTCGGACGTCAGACTCCCGTCGATCTCGAGCTGTATCAGATCGAGCCCGTTGCGGAAGATTAAAAGAAAAACAGTATAATTCGGGAGAGCATACGCTCGTTATCACCGCGATTATATAAGAAATTATATAAGGAGTAAGAAAACAATGGCAAAGAAATTGCAAGCGGTCGTCAAGTTGCAGCTTCCCGCAGGCAAAGCCACCCCGGGACCTCCCGTAGGTTCGTCCCTCGGTCCCCACGGTATCAATATACCCGGCTTTACCAAGGAATTCAACGAAAAGACCAGAAATCAGGAAGGCATGATCATCCCCGTGGTGATCAGCATTTATTCGGACAGAAGTTTCACCTTCATTATGAAGACTCCGCCCGCACCCGTGCTTATCAAAAAGGCGCTCGGTGTGGAGTCCGGCTCGGCTAAACCCAATAAGGATAAGGTCGGCAAACTCACGGCGGCTCAGGTGGAAGAGATCGCAAAGGTCAAGCTCCCCGATCTCAATGCGGGCAGTCTCGAGGCTGCGATCAGCATGATAAAAGGTACGGCGCGCTCCATGGGCGTTACCGTCGAGGACTAAGGGAGGCGCGCTTTATGAAACTGAGTAAGAATTACAAAGCGTCGCTCGCCGAAGTCGACGTAAAGAAAGCATACGAACCGGGCGCCGCCGTCGAAAACGCTATTGCTACCGCGAAAGCAAAGTTCGACGAGACGATCGAACTTCACGTTCGTCTGGGCGTAGATCCCCGTCAGGCGGATCAGCAGGTGCGCGGCACCGTCGTTCTTCCCAACGGTACGGGTAAGTCGGTAAGAGTTCTCGTAATCGCGAAGGGCGAAAGAGCGGACGCGGCTGCGGCTGCGGGCGCGGACATTGTCGGCGCGGAAGAGATTATTCAGAAAATTCTTTCAGATAACTTCCTCGATTTCGACGTGTGCATCACGTCGCCCGACATGATGGGTCAGATGGGTCGCGTCGCGCGTATCCTCGGACCCAAAGGACTTATGCCTTCGCCGAAATCCGGCACCGTTACGATGGACGTAGCAAAAGCCGTCAAGGAAGCCAAGGCAGGTAAGGTCGAGTACCGTTTGGATAAAACCGCGATCATTCACTGCCCGATCGGTAAAAAATCGTTCGGTAAGGATAAATTGCTCGAGAACTATCAGACGCTTATGGACGCTATCGTAAAGGCTAAGCCTGCGGCAGCGAAGGGCGTTTATATCAAGAGCGTTACGCTTGCGGCCACCATGGGACCCGGCATCAAAGTCTCTCACAGAGTATAAAATTCAATTTTGTCAAAGAAACAAGCGGTCATCTGACCTTAAATCCGTTTTCGGGGCTCGTCGAGGCATATATCACATTGCTTACTAACGGCATACTTAGCCGTTATAAACACTGCAAGGCCCCGACAAGTCCGTCGGGGCTTTTATAATCCTGTCGGGTCTATTTCTCGGCAAAAGGAGGTTAAACGTAAAATATGGCAAGTAAAGCTATCATCGAGGTAAAGGAAGCTCTGGTCAACGAAGTTGCGGAGAAGATACAGAAGGCAAAAAGCGTCGTTCTCGTCAACCATTGCGGACTTACCGTCGAACAGGATACAGCGCTCCGCGTAGAAATGAGAAAAAACAACGTGGAGTATAAGGTTATCAAGAATAAGATACTCCTTCGTGCGTTCGAAAAATGCGGTCTGACCGGTTTCGAAAAAGTGTTCGAAGGACCTACCGCCGTGGCGTTCTCTTATGAGGATACCGTAGCGGGAGCAAAAGTCGCCGTCGAAAACGGCAATAAGACGAAGATGCTCGCGCTCAAGGGCGGCGTTATCGAAGGCAAAGCGGCAAGCGTACACGATATTCAGGTGCTTGCGAGCATCCCTCCGAAGCCCGTTCTGCTTTCGCAGCTTCTCGGTCTGCTCACCGCGCCCATGCGCAACCTCGCCGTCGTTATCAGCGAAGTCGCAAAAAAGTCGGCGTAAATCAATTTGCGGCATAGCCGCGTAAAATCCAAAATTTATAGGAAATTTTCCAAGGAGATTAAATAAAATGGCTGATATAGCAAAAATTGTCGAAGAAGTCGAGAAGATGAGCGTTATGGAGCTCAACGAACTTGTTAAAGCAATCGAAGAGAAGTTCGGTGTATCCGCTGCCGCTATGGCAGTAGCTGCTCCCGCCGCAGGCGGCGCCGCTGCTCCCGCTGCGGAAGAGAAGACCGAATTCGACGTCGTTCTTACGAACGCAGGCGCGAACAAGATCCCTTGCATCAAGGTTGTTCGTGAGATCACCGGTCTCGGTCTCGGCGAGGCTAAGGCTCTCGTAGACGGCGCGCCCGCTACCGTTAAGGAAGGCGTTTCCAAGGACGCTGCGACCGAAATGATAGCAAAGTTCAAGGAAGTAGGTGCTACCGCGGAAATGAAGTAATTTCATATTCGACACATTATATAAACCTCTCGGGCTCGACCCGAGAGGTTTTTTTATTTCGTATGTAAAATGTGCCCTCAAACGCTTGCAAATTATCCGCAAAAATGATATTATATCAAAGCGCGTGAGAATTATTGTTTTTGTTTCTTCGGCTCGGTCGGTAGAGCAAGCTGCTCAGCCGAGTGCGACGCGCGACCGCCACGAGCGAAGCGAGTATTCGTAATCACGAATCTGCGTAAACAAAACAAGGAACAAATAAATATGCTACTGTGGCTCAGTTGGTAGAGCAAGCTGCTCAGCCGAGCGCGACGCGCGACCGCCACGAGCGAAGCGAGTATTCGTAATCACGAATCTGCGTAAACAAAACAAGGAACAAATAAATATGCTACTGTGGCTCAGTTGGTAGAGCAGCTGATTCGTAATCAGCAGGTCGGCGGTTCAAGTCCGCCCAGTAGCTCCATAGAAGTTGGTCTATAAGTCTTCTGACTTATAGACCACTTTTTTCGCATTTTCGAGCAAAAAGAGCAGAAAATGACCGATTTTCGGGGCAAAAAGGGCAAAAATCGCTCGTGTAAGTTTGTAACGTTTACACAGGCGGTCTTTTTTTATGCCCCCAATGGCACGATGATTTTCGTTCAACACAGCTCTCCAAAGCTGACCTATATGCCCCTCCTTGTCAGACTTGAATGTGTTTTGGTGTTGTAAATGTCCTAAAATTCGTACATTACACTATTTACAAGGCAGCCATTTTCTGCTATAATATAATAGCAAAATACTAAAAAGGAGGTGTCTATATGTTTGGATTAAGACGGCATAAACCGTACATTACAAAAGAAGGCTATGTCCAAAAGTACAAGCCGAGAAGTCCGGAAGCCCGTGAAGACGGTTATGTGGCTGTCCATCGTGATGTCGCAAGCAGAAAAATTGGCAGACCTTTGCGCGCCAATGAAGTAGTACATCACCGTGACGGGAATAAGCTCAACAATCGTCCTAGCAACTTGCAAGTAATGACGCGCAAACAGCATTGGCGTGTCCACCACCCTAAAAAGGTATAGGTATAATTATGAACGGCTCAAAATCGAGAAAAATAAAGCTACTGAAAATATGGGAAATTCTAAGCCAAAATACAGACGAGAAAAATCCTATGCCAACGCCAGTGCTTATAGAAAGACTCGCAGAATACGGCATCGAGGTTGACCGCAAAATCTTGTACAGCGACATAAAACTGCTGAACGATTTCGGCTATGAGGTTATGTGCCGTCGTTCTTCGAGCAATGAGTACTATGTCGAAGATCGCAAATTCAACGTCCCCGAGATACACATATTGATGGACGCGATCAGAGCCGCTGGCTTTATTACAGAGAAGAAAACGGACGAGCTTGTCAATAAAATTGCCCAGCTTGCTGGCAGCCAACGCGCAGAAGTGCTGACGCGGAACATCGTAGAGTTTAATACGATGAAGAGCATAAACGAAAATATTTATTATTCAGTTTACGAAATAGCGTCGGCAATCGAGGAAAAGAAAAAGATATCTTTTTCTTATTTTGACTATGACACTAAACACCGTAAGGTTTACAGAAAGAAAAAAAGCGACCCGACCCAAAACAGGAAGTACAAAGTAAATCCGCTGGCGACGGTCTTCTCCGATGATAATTATTATTTGATATGTTATGACGATTGGTTCGGCAACCTTGCGCATTACCGAATTGACAGAATGGACGAAGTAACAATGCTGGACGTTCCTATCTCAGAAGAGGCACAGTCCAACAAAGCCGAAATCGTAAAGCATAAGCAACAGCTATTCGGTATGTTCGGCGGGGATAAACAGAAGGTATCGTTTGAAGCCGACAAGAGCCTAATAGACGTTGTGTTCGATTTTTTTGGCGCTGATTTATACATAAGCGAAACGTCAGGCGATAAAATAATTTTTACTGCCGAGGTACAGGTCAGCAAGCCGTTTATAGCGTGGTGCTGTTCCTTTGGAACAGGGGTGAAAGTAACCGCCCCTCAGACGGTTGTAGAAACGGTAAAGAATTACTTGGCGGACACGCTGGGTCAATATTAAAGAGGACAGAATGAAGAACGTATATGAAATGAAATTCGGCGATGCGATGATGTACGTCCGCAAAAAATGTAAAGGTTGTAGTTCACGGTCTATTCTTGCGGTAAGGACGAGAATATCATCTTGGCAAATTGAATCGTTTGAAAAAGGCGAACGCTTGCCAACCTTAAAAGAACTTGCCCTCATATGCGATGAGCTGGGTAGTCCACAGCTTAAGGAAATAGGCGAGCGAGAAATAGAGTATAAAAGGACGCATCCCGACGTTAAAATCTGCTTTGCGGATAATACGACATGCTGGAAATGCGGTCAGAAGATGTGTTCGGTTTATGGCTTAATAGACGGAAGTCCTATGTCGCCCGATTTTTTCAATGATAGTATGCTGAAGATATCCAGAGAAAAAGGTGTATTGCTTGAAGAACGTGTAAGCGGTGTAACGGGTTAAACGCATTTGGTAAACGTCTGCCCTCATTGCGGGACGTTCATCGGTGAATTCTATTTGCATGATTTGTGGTACGGAGAAACGGAAACCATACAGGTGGAAGACGTGGCAGAATTTATACGAGAGAAGGAATAAATGACGATTTTAATAGAGGTATTGTCTACAATGTGGCAAGTTATATGGGGCTTGCTATCGGGAACGGGTAAAGCAGTATTCGAAAATTTGCCCGCTTTATTGGAACTGAAAAAAATTATGGGTTATTTCACTCCATTAGGGCTGATAGCTCTCTATATCGGTGTGCCGACGATAGTTGTAAGCATAGCTTACAAACTCATCAAAAAGTTTTTGTGTGGCAGATAAATGTGCCGGGCAAAACTTTGCTTCCTTTGACTTTTGTGTGAAAATCTTATATAATATTATTTGGCGGCGAAATTGCCGTGAGAGAAACAGGAGATGAGCCATGAACAAGAAACAGCTTGCATCTACAATTTGGGAATCCGCAAACAAAATGCGTTCCAAAATCGAGGCTAATGAGTATAAGGATTATATCCTCGGTTTTATGTTTTATAAGTTCCTTTCATATAAGGAAGTTGAACGACTCACTAAGGTGGATGGCTGGGCGGTTGAAGACCTCCCATATCTTTCTGAAGAACACGCCGACGCAGTTTCACATTGTCAGGCGAACCTTGGCTATTTCATTGCATATGACAACTTGTTCTCCACCTGGCTGGAAAAGGGTAAGGACTTTGACGTTTCCAACGTCAGAGATGCATTGTCGGCATTTAGCAGGTTAATAAGCGATAAGTGCAAAAAGCTGTTTGAAAATATATTCAAGACGCTGGAAACGGGGCTGAGTAAGCTCGGCGACAGCTCTGGCACACAGACAAAAGCAATCAGCGACCTTATTCAGTTAATCCAAAAAATCCCTATGGACGGCAAGCAGGATTACGACGTGCTTGGGTTCATATACGAATATCTTATTGGAATGTTCGCAGCCAACGCTGGCAAGAAAGCAGGGGAATTCTACACGCCACACGAAGTGTCTTTGCTAATGTCTGAAATCGTTGCTGACCACTTGAAAGACAGAGATAGTATTCAGATTTACGACCCCACCAGCGGTTCGGGTTCGTTGCTTATAAATATCGGTCATTCGGTAGCAAAACGAATGAGAGACAAAAACAACATAAAATACTTTGCTCAGGAACTGAAAGAGAATACCTACAACTTGACGAGAATGAACCTTGTAATGAGGGGAATTATTCCCGACAATATCTGTACGCGAAACGGGGACACTCTCGAAGAAGACTGGCCCTATTTTGACGAATCCGATCCGAATAAAACCTATGAGCCGTTGTATGTTGATGCGGTGGTATCAAATCCTCCGTATTCGCAGGCTTGGGATCCTACGGATAAAGAGTCAGACCCGAGATACAAACGGTATGGGTTAGCGCCGAAAACGAAGGCGGACTATGCTTTCTTGTTGCACGATTTATATCACATTAAACCCGACGGAATTATGACCATCGTATTGCCGCACGGGGTGTTGTTCCGTGGCGGCGAAGAAGAAAAAATCCGCACGAACCTTATTGAAAATAATAACATCGATGCAATCATTGGGTTGCCCGCCAACATATTCTTCGGCACGGGTATCCCCACTATTATTATGGTGTTAAAACAAAAACGCACCAATACTGACGTGCTGATTATTGATGCATCGAAGGGCTATACGAAAGAAGGTAAGAACAACAAACTGAGAGCATCTGATATTAAAAGAATTGTGGACGCGGTCGTTGCACGTGAGGATATCCCGAAATTCTGTAAAAAGGTATCAAGGGATACAATCCGTGCTAATGAGTATAACTTGAACATTCCCAGATATGTAGACTCGTCGGATAAGGGTGAAACCTGGGATATATATGCCACGATATTTGGCGGTATCCCTCATTCGGAGATTGAAGAATTAACGGAATATTGGTCTGCATTCCCGACGCTTAAAAAGCAGCTTTTCGCCGATACCAACAGCTCGTATGCAACCGTTGCGACCGATGACGTTATAAAGGCAATAAAAGAAAATTTCGACGTGCAAGCTTTCGTAGCAAAATATAAGGCTGCTTTTGTCGGTTTTGATGGGCAGCTCAATAGTAGACTTATTGAGCAGACTGCCGAGATAATTATACCGAATGAGGAGTCAGGAATTGCAACTGAAATATTCAATCGGCTGGCTGGCATTCCTCTCGTGGATAAATATTATGCTTACCAACTGCTCGATGATGAGTGGTCGAAAATTGCAACTGATTTGGAAATCATCCAAACCGAAGGTTTTGACGCCGTAAAGAAAACTGAACCTAAAATTGTATTGAAAAAGAAAGACGGTAAGGATATAGAAGTGCAGGACGGTTATATTGGACGTGTAATTCCTTTTGAGTTGGTGCAGAGGGAAATGCTGACCGACAAGAAAGACGAGCTGTCCCAGATGGAAAACCGTTTGGCAGAAATTGTGTCTGCATACGACGAGTTCTTTGAATCGCTTACGGAGGAAGAAAAATCGGAAAATCCCGATATTTTAAACGAAGACGGCGATGCCTTGGTATTCGCAGGAATAGCGAAAAAAGCTAAGCAATTCCAAAAGACGAAAGGGCCTTACGATGAGACAAGCATTGAATCAAGAATAATAAAAATAGCGGCAATGCTTGACGAAGAAAAAGAACTCAAGCGCAACATAAAAATCAAATCCGAAAAATTACTTGCATTAACAAAGCAGACGATTGAAAATCTTACAGACGAGCAAGCAAAGGTCATGCTTAATCATAAATGGATTAAGCCCCTTTGTGATGCCTTGACTGTTATACCCGATTCCATCGTAAGTGCATTAGAAAGTAAGATAAATGCACTTA
>CAJUKR010000003.1 GCA_910587025.1 uncultured Christensenellaceae bacterium | reverse complement strand
ATAATGTATCGGTACACATATCTATACATAGATGTACCGAAATTGTTTTAAGAAAGATGAGAATCATAACATAAAAATACCTCGGGAGTTTTTCAGACTTCCCGAGATATTTTTATATCTGTCATTCGATCCTTTTACTTCGGTACTTTCGGCACTTTTTGCCTTATCTTATGTAGCCGAAGTTCTGATTATTTGCAGCAGCAATCGTGATTGCAACCGCCGCAGCACGAAGTTAAAAGCATATACATGATGAGATCGCAGCAGTCGATTTTCTTGTCACAGCATCCGCAGCCGCATCCGTTGCCGCCGCAGCAGCAAAGAAGCAACAGAGTGCAGATGTCTATACCGCCGCCGCAGCATCCGCAGCCGTTCTGATTAAACATTGTGTTTCTCCTCCTTGTTGGTATTTCGGATATGGTCCCCGATCGTATGCGGCAGGCGTTCGGCGCGCGCGTTCGCCGCGCGCCTGCCGCTCCGATCTTTTATCATCGGTGCACCGTGACTTTCTTTTGCTTGAGGATATCCTACTTCATAGTATTTCTTTGCCCGCAAGAGTGTTACACTTGCTTGACAAATTTTTTCAGGTAAAGTATACTGTTTTACGAAATGAATTTTTCAGGAGATTTTTATGAAAGCTACTATGGATAAGCTCGTCAATCTCTGTAAAGGTCGGGGCATTATTTTCCCCGGTTCGGAGATCTACGGCGGCATGGGCAACACCTGGGATTACGGTCCCGTAGGCGTCGAAATCAAGAACAATATCAAGCGCGCCTGGTGGAAACGTTTTGTACAGGAAAGCGAAAACTCGTTCGGCGTAGACGCCGCCATTCTTATGAACAGCCGCGTGTGGGACGCAAGCGGACATACAACGTCGTTTACCGATCCGAAAATGGATTGCAAGAGCTGTAAAACGCGCCATCGCGCCGATAACCTTATCGAAGCTCACAGCAAAGGCAAAATCAATCCGGACACAATGACGAACGAAGAAATGGAAGCGTATATCAAAGAGCACCATGTAGTCTGTCCCAAATGCGGAAAGAGCGACTTCACGTCCATTCGTACATTCAATCTTATGTTCGAGACCTCGCGCGGTGTTACGGAAGAGGGGCAGAACGTAGTTTATCTCCGTCCCGAAACCGCGCAGGGCGAATTCGTCAACTTCCTCAATGTACAGCGCACGGCGCGCGCAAAAGTACCTTTCGGCATCGGACAGATCGGAAAAGCATTCCGCAACGAGATCACTCCGGGTAACTTTATTTTCCGTACGATCGAATTCGAACAGATGGAGCATCAGTGGTTCTGCAAAGAAGGAACGGACGCAAAGTACTATGAAGAATTCAAGAAAAAAGCGTGGGATTTCCTCGTGGACCTCGGATTCGACGCCGAACACCTGAGATACAAAGATCATGACAAGCTCGCGCACTACGCAAAGAGCGCATGCGATATACAGTATCTTTTCCCTATCGGCTGGAGCGAGCTCAACGGAATACACAACAGAACGAATTACGATCTCTCCCGTCATGCCGAGTTCTCCGGCAAAGCCATGGAATACCTCGATCCCGTCACGAACGAAAAATACGTTCCGTACGTCATCGAGTATTCGATCGGCGCGGACAGACTTATGCTTGCGGTACTTACCGAAGCGTATGACGAAGAACAGCTCGAAGGCGGCGATACCCGCGTCGTAATGCGCTTCCACCCCGCCGTAGCCGCTTACAAAGTCGCGGTGCTCCCCTTGCAGAAAAACCTCGGCGAAAAAGCGCGTGAACTGTACGGCAAACTGTCGAAGTCGTTTATGTGCACTTACGACGAAGCGGGTTCCATAGGCAAACGGTACCGCCGTCAGGACGAGATCGGCACGCCGTTCTGCGTAACGGTAGATTTCGATACGATGAGCGACAATACGGTTACCGTGCGCGACCGCGACAGTATGGAGCAGATACGTATCGGTATCGACGAGCTTGAAAGATACGTAGAAGACAGGATCAAATTCAATTGACCGACTTTCGCTCATAATATTATGTAATAATAAAACTCCGTCCCGGAATTATCCGGAACGGAGTTTTCGTTTATAATCTTATGATCTTATATCGACGTCGGAACGAAGAAGTAAACCGCGAAGAGTGCGGCAACGATCAACGTAACAACGGGGATATCGAACGCGGGACGCTCGGTCTTACGCACTGCGGATATAATGAGGTTGACAAGATATTCGATAGCCGCAATGATAACGTACATAAGCAGTCCTACGCCTATGCCGTCGGTTATGCTGTATCCGAGCGGCATAATGATTATAGTCAGGAATGCGGGTACGGCGTTCTTTACGCTCGTAAAATCGATATTCTTCACGTTGCTCATCATCAATACGCCGACATAGATCAGCGCGGAAGCAGCCGCCGCGGACGGAATGAACGCGAAGAGCGGAAGAAGGAAGATCGAAATGAAGAACAATCCCGCAACGACAAGCGCCGTAAGACCGGTCTTGCCGCCTGCGGCAACGCCTGCGCCGGACTCTACGAACGTCGTGACGGTAGAAGTACCGAGAGCCGCGCCGGCAACGGTCGCGATCGAATCGGCATACATGCACTTGCCGAAATTGAGCGGCTTGCCGTCTTCGTCGATAAGACCTGCGCGCGTAGCGCAACCCGTGATCGTTCCCATCGTGTCAAACATATCGATCATGCAGAACGAGATTACCGTCATTATGCAGGTAAGCGCCGCCCCGCCGGCATTACCACCGATTCCGGAGAAGTCAAAGCCTTCCGTAAACGCCGCGAGGAACGAACCGCCGTTTGCGGGATCCATAGAGAAGAACGTTGCGAAATTCTCCCAGAAAGCCCAGGTAATATTGGTTTTTCCCGCAATAATATCAAGGTTTGCGACACCCATGGGAATCGCTATGATCGTTGCGATAAGAATACCGAGGACGACCGCCGCTTTTACCTTAAAGTGCGAAAGCACGGCGATTGCGATAAGACCGATGAAACATACGATCGCGCCCGAAGCCGCGTATTCGCCGATCGTCGGCGCATATACGTTGAAAAGTACGAGATCGACCTGAGTGTAAGGGTTTGCGGATATTATGCCGGCGTTCTGGAAACCGATGTACGCGATAAATAGACCGATACCGACGGGAATTGCCGTACGTACGGCTTTGGGAATGCCGTCGAAGATGTATTCGCGAAGACTGATCAGTCTGCCCGTTTCCTTATCTTTTCCGCCGGGTACGACCGAAAGAATAAGGAAGATAATGCCGCTTATAAGGACGAGGAGCATGGCGTTTCCAAAACTGAAATTCAATCCCGCCATTCCGCCTGCCGCGCCGCCGATCAACGCGCCGACCTGTGAATTTAATCCCATTCCGGGCGCCTGCGCATAAGGCATCTTTGCAACGATCGACATAAGAAGCGTACCTATGATAGCTCCGAACGCCGTAGCAAGGAATACCGACGGCCATAAAGGATTTCCCGCATTAAAGCTCAGAATCTGATTGGGATTGACGACGAGTATGTAGCACATTGCAAGGAACGTCGCAATACCGGCAAATATCTCGACCTTGATACTGCTCTTTTTCTTCGAAACACCGTAAAAATTGTCGAGCTTACGCAAGAAACCGTTGTTATACGGCGATTCTGGTACGTCTCCCGCCCCTGCATCCGCGACGGGTTCGGTAGCAACCGCTTCTTCCGCGACTTTCTCTTCCGCGATTTCGGGCTGCTGATTTTCGTTTTCCATAACTCCTCCTTCTTAAGTGATTTTTTAGGATAGGTTTATTATAACATTAAAATTAAATTAAAAGCAAGCCAAACGAATGTGTTTTTTTCAACACTTTCGAACAAATTTCGAAACAATCGGTTTTTTCACAAAATCACGGCACTTACCGTCGTAACGTCTATTATTCCGGTGACGAGAAAACGCACTCCTATCGCGCAGAGAATGACGCCGCCGAGAAGCCCGGCGAAAAATTTGAACTTAAGTCCTATTACAGCTCCGAGTACCGAGCCGACCGCATTTCCCGCCGCGGCTATTGCGAACGTCGCCGCGCCTATTATCGTTATATAAAGCCAGATATTATTCGCCACGGTTATATCGAACGTCGCGCCGTTGAAAGCGAAAGTAACGCCGACGGCAAGCGCGTCGATCGACGTTGCGACCGCAAGCAAAAACATTGTAGTAAAACCGTAGTCCGATTTGTCTTCGCTCAAACTTTTGCGTTCCTTTATCGCCTCGACGATCATCTTAACACCGAGGAGCAAAAGCAGCGCAAAGGATATCCAGGGCGTAATAAACCTTATATTATCAGAAAAGATCGATGCGAGCGAAAATCCGATAAGCGGCATAACCGCCTGAAAAATGCCGAACCACGCACCGCATATCAGCATATTTTTAATTTTGATTTTTCCGTCGGCAAGCCCTTTGCACAGCGACACGGCAAGCGCGTCCATAGCAAGTCCGACGGCTATGAGTATTACTTCGGCAATCGTCATATTTTTTCTGTTTTCCTCAAATTTCGCATAACTTAAAAATCCGACTTTTACGTCGGATTTTAATTATTTATTGCTTTTCAAATAGTCCGTCATATTGTACATGCCCGCTTTCCTGCCTTTGAGAAACAACGCGGCTTTTATCGAACCGACCGCGAATATCCTGCGAGAAAGCGCCGTATGTTTGATCTCTATGATTTCGTCGTCACCCGCGAATATCACCGTGTGTTCGCCGACGATTGTCCCCCCGCGCACGGCGTGAACGCCTATATCGCCTTTTTTGCGCTTGCTCTCACCCGATCTTCCGTCGACGTACTCGGGCTTGTAGTTCAGTCCTTTTTCAACGGCTTCGAGCATCTGCTTGGCAGTTCCCGACGGCGCATCGACCTTCTGATTATGATGCGCTTCCACAAGTTCTATATCGAAGCCATCGAGCGCGGACGCAAGAAGCGGCAACACGCTTTCCACAACGTTTACTCCTATACTCATATTAGC
This sequence comes from uncultured Christensenellaceae bacterium, assembly GCA_910587025.1. Classification (GTDB taxonomy): domain Bacteria; phylum Bacillota; class Clostridia; order Christensenellales; family Pumilibacteraceae; genus Protoclostridium. The sequence continues at coordinate 63,073 of CAJUKR010000003.1, read as the reverse complement.
CGAGCGAAATACGGGGACTTTACGAGCAAGTTCGTCGATCTCGGCAAGCTGAGCTTTATCGTATCCGGTCGTAGCGATAACTACGGGGACTTTGCGTGCGACGGCGAGCGAAATAACGTCTTTAAGCGTCGAAGGACGGGAAAAATCGACTATGCAGTCATACTCAACATTAACTTCTGACGCGCACGAAAAGACGGGATATGCTCCGCCCTTCACGACGTCCAAGCCGCCGACGATCTCCACGCCTTCGGTATTTTCCGCGACCGAAACGATCGCTTTTCCCATTTTGCCGTTTATTCCCGTAAGAAAAATTTTCATGATGATTTCCTCTGCTTAAAAGCGAATATCCAACGATACGGGTTTATTTGCCGCCAATTTGAGACCGCTGACCGTAGCGGTTTCGGCGTCGAACGACTCTCCCAGCTTTCCGGACTTATATCCCGAACCTGACGGGAGTTTGACATTGACAGTGACGGCTTTACGCGATTTGAGCTTTATATTAGCCGTACCGCGGCGAGAGTTCCAAGTCAGGCTGATTTCCGCGCCGGTACGCGTAAGGAATCCGTCGATCGAGCCGCGCTCGAAATCTTTCGGAAGCGCGGGAAGAACGAAAATCGTCGAGTCGGTGGACTGAAGGATCATTTCCTGCATCGCATTCGTCACGCCCATATTTCCCTCGAGCGAATACGTCGCCCAGCTGTCTTCCTTTCCTATGCCCATTCCGCGCCAGTCGTTCGTAGCGAACACGAGGTTTTGCATACTCATCGAACGTACCATTTTAACGATAACGTCGTACGCTTCATCGCCGTCGCCCGTGCGGGCAAGCACGTTCGCATAACGCGCCAGGCTGCCTGCCGTGAAAGATTTTCTCGCCGTATCGAGTTTTTTATGCGCAGTCAGCGAAAACGAACGCACGAGTTCGGGATACGCCGCGCCAACTTCCGTGCCCGGGAAAACGGGATAGAACATAGCCGCGGACGGCGAAGCGTCGTTATCCGCATACTCGCTGTCGCAGTATTCTCTGACCGTACCGTCGGCGTTGGTCGTATACGACGGTATGCACGAAAGCATATATTCCCATTTCTGAACTTCGTCTTTATACATTCCCGTTACTTTGCTTCCGCTGACAAGATCGGAAAGCAGTTCGCGGATCACGGCGAAGTCCACCGTGGCGTTACGCGCTATTTTCAATTCTTCGTTGCCTATCACCCAGTTTCCCGGAGTGGTATTCGGGCTGTACGACGGCGACGATTCGTATTTTCCGTCCTTGAGTTTCAGGAACTCCTCATAGAAAGACGCCACGTCTTTCATGAACGGCATTGCTTTTGCTTTAAGGAATTTATCGTCGCCCGTAAAGCGGTAATAATCAAAGAAAAGCTGAGAAACCCAACCTGCGGCGGCAGTGAAATGAATGGCCGCGGGATCGGTAGTTCCGAGCGCGCCGGTACCGTGAGCGATGACCGAAGGGATCATAATGCCGCGGCAACCGTAAAGTCTGGACGCATTCTTTTTCAGATCGTCGAGAACGTTGTTATAATAGTTATGTATCGAATTGACATAATCGCAAAGATTGCCCGCGAAGATCTGTTCGTACATCATCTGAAGCGGACCGGATGCGTCGATATTGGAATCAGGCGCTTTGAAATCACCGCACCAAAGCCCGTAAGGCGGACAGGGCTGTGTTACTGGCGACGCCCCGCAAATAAGCAGGAAACGTCCGAACGCCCACAATTTTTCCACCAAAGCAAGCGGAAGTTCGCCGTTGACGAACGCATCGTCGAGCAAACGGTCGACGGCAACGTCGCGATCCGAAGCCTCGAGATCGAGTTCCGCGGACGAGAAAAGCCGCGAATGAAGACCGGTATGTTCTTTAAGCAACTTATCGTAAGTGAGTTTTACCGAAGTGAGAGACGACTTGCGATTTTTCCATTCCTTTTCACGCTGGCTTTCGATAAACGGGCTTATGAGAACAAGTACCTTTTCCGCGCCCTTTATCGTTATTCCGTTCTGCGGATCCACAGTCTGCGTACCGCCGAAATGGTTTATACGCGCGACGCAACCGAAATCGGTTCCGTTATCCGAGCGCGCGGAAAAATACATAAAGAAATTTTCGTACTTAACGTTCAGTCCGTCCGGCATTTTGCTTACCGATACGGGAGTACGGGAGTTGAACTTATCGTGCATACCGAGCGAAAAAGTAACGTCTATACTCTTATTGCCCGACTTCGTGATTTCGTAACAAACGAGATTATTCGCACGGGAAACGAACGTCGAACGTTCGTACTTCGTCGTGCCGTCGCGGAAAACGACCGAAACTTCCCCGTTCTCCATGTTGAGAATACGCTGATAGTCGCGCGCGGACTTATCGAGCGGCTGACTTATGCGGAAATCGCAAAGCGGAAGAGGATACGACATAAGAGGTCTGTAATTCTTGGAAATAAGCGCGCCCGAAAGAATGTCCTGCGCGGTCGCGGGACTGTTATCGTCCAGCTTCTTGCGGACGGACGCGAGCTTGTCGGCAACATCCTGCAAAACGCCGACATGCCCCTGCCACCACAAATCGCCGTGATTGATCATGACCACGTCGTCTCCGGCGCCGCCGTATACAGCCGCACCGATCACGCCGTTGCCCGTAGGAAGAGCTTCACGCCATGTGGAGCCCCACCACGAAGCCGGTTTATTGAACTTCAAAGCGTTTTTGGGTTTTCTGATATTTACCATAAATAGACCTCCGTTTCCGGATATTTTTCTCGATTAAACAAACAAATTACGCCGAAACGGCGAAATTTCCATACATAGTATTTTAGCATGAAAACAAGTATTTTGCAAGCAAAAGAACGGGAATGCGAAAATATTATTTTTTCCGCAAAAAAGAGCGGAATCGCTCCGCTCTTTTCGTTAAATGACGTGTAAATAACCGTTATGCCGTTCCGCGAAGCATGAACCCGATGCCGAGTTCTTTTCCGAGCGTTGCGAAATATTCTTCCATATCGGCATAGTGTTCGTACGCGAGGTTGAGCGCGACGGGGCTGTTCGAATACTCGTAACCGTCCACAAGAATGCTCGACGACGAGGTTTCGATCTCGATCGTGCAATTGCCGTAACCGTAAGGCAACTCGAGGGTAACGTAACTTGCGGGGTTGGATACGGTAAGAACATAATCGGTATCATCGTTCTTTATTACCGTGATCTTATCGCCCGCACGAAGATTGCTTAGACGCATTCTGACCTGCGACGAAGCGACGTACGTCGGGCTTACGTCTATGACCGTCTTGCCCTCCGTTTCGGTACTCTTGTCAAACAGCTTGGACGAGAACGAAGGCATCGCTTCGGTGGCGACTTCTTTCTTATACGCGCCGAGATTGTCGTCGTACGTCCATTCCCAATAATCGTAGCCCGCAAGACCTTTTATCGACTGATAGACGTTTTCGTCTTTAATGAGCCAGTAATATCTGCCCGAACCGGATACGGAACCGTCCACATAACAAACCACGGAATCGTCGAAGATCGAATCGGTGGTCGAATTCATTCTGAAGTCGTAACCCGAAACGAAATTGTTCGGACCCGAAATGTTCACAGCCGAACTTACGGGCGCGCCTATAAGAAGCGCGATCACTGTAAGAACGGTGAGAACGGTAACGCCGAACCAGTTATGATAATTCCACGCCACTTTACGGCGCACCACTTTGGTTTCGGTAACCGTTTCGAATTTGCCTTTTTTCGCGGCGTCTTCCCTTTCTTCGGACACGACTTCGACGACCGGAACAGTGTGCTTGGGAAGCTTATAGAAAGCGTCGGCGAGCACGGGCTGGAGATAATCGAAGTACGGCGTGATCGAAGTAAGAAGCATCGCTATGGCGACAAGCATGAAAGGCATCGAGATAGTTGCGAACAGATTGCTGACAACCATGGTCGCCTGGATAAGAAGAGGAAGACCGAAAATCGCGGGAACGGTATAAAGGAACAAACGCTCCATACCGAAGCCGAATTTCGCTCTGAACAAATCCTTAAGAAGCGCGCTTGCGAGCATAACGGCAACGTTGCCTATGGCGATGATAATAAACGGAAGCGCACCGGACGGGTTCACAAACCCGAAAACCGCCGCCGTAAGTATCTGAAGCACGGCGCCGCCGCGAACGCAGTCGCCCGCCTTGACTTTCAGTCCGCGCTTTGCGATCGGGAATATTCCGCACTGAACGACCGCGGCGAAAAGTATTGCGGGAAGAAGCACGGCGGGAGTAAGAAGATGCGCCGTAAACAACATATTCATACTTGCCGCGCCGAAAGCCACGGTAAGCAGTCCGATGAGGAAATAAGCGATAAAGAATGCGCCGAGCGACAGGGCAAGCGAGATCAATACACCCGCCGCGCCCTTGAAAGTATTTTCGAGCCCGAACGCTTTTTTCTTCGCTCCGACGACAAGCGTACCTATAAGAAGAACGACGAGAAGAGCCGCAATGACGTAAACGGCAACGCCGTGCATACCGAAGCCCGCGCCGAGATAGGTCGCGGTCGCGGATTCGGCTCCTGCCGCCATGCCGTCCAAATCGGCAAAACCGAAATGTCTTGCGAGGTTGTCCATTGCCGACGCATACTGCGCGGTCACGTTCTCGCCCACGTTTTCGGTATTGTCGCCCGAAGAACCTGCCGTAACGCTTCCCGCAGTCGTCATGAAGTTGAGCGCGGGAACACGCCACGAGCCGTTGGCGAAATCATAAAAGATATCGAAATCGGAAGTCAGGTCTCCGTCCATAAGCGAAGCGACGGACGAATCGGTACGTACGCTTGCACCCGACATAAGATAACCGGACATTATGCCCGAATCGCCTTCGGAAGACTGAATGAGAGTAAGAGCTCCGCCCGCGGTGATCGCGTCGAAGTTAAACGCCGCTTTCACGCGCGAACAAACCTTGTCGAACCCCTCGAACTGATTTCTGAATGCGTATGCACCGACACTGCTTTCGTATCTGCCTTCGGTGATGACGAACACAAGGTCGTTGATCGGCTTTATATCTTCGCTTACCAGCGCTTCCACAGTGCCTATCATAGCCGCCACCGCGGATGCGGAAGACGCGCCAACCGAGCCCGGAGCGGAATCGTAATGCGTCATAAACAGCACCGCGTCGTCGCCGCTGCCCGGAATGGTCACGATAAAGTTCTTGACCTGTCGCGACGCGAGTATATTCGCTTCGTAACCCGCATAATCGCCGTGGGTCATATCACCCACGGTATCGAGATCGAGCGTATAATCGAGCGCTTCGAAATCCTGTACGGTATAAGTCGGACCGTCTGCGAGCGCGGCGGTAATCTTCTGATCCTCTCCGTCCTCTTTGTCTACGGTGCCGTCGGACTTTGTCGCCGTAACTCGCGTAAGTCCGTCGATGCCCGAAAGCCAACCGTCGATCTGTTCGACGGCGGACGAAAGAGTATTTTTCGCATAAGTATTGCGCTCCGTCCGAGCAAGCGCAACGGCGTTTGCGTGAGCGGCGTTTACGTCCACCGACGTCGAAACGGACGCGCCCGCAAAATAGTATGTCACAAAAGAGAATATCAACAGAAGCACAAGCGCAAGCCCGAGCGCGGAGTAGTATATCGCTCCGAACTTCTTAGGCATAAGCGGCGCAGTCCGTTCAACTTTTTGCTCTTCGTTCATTTATATGTTTCCTCGCTTTATGATTTAGAAATATTTGTCACTATCCGTAATATTCTATCATACCGCCACGGTTTTTTCAAACTGTTTTGGGGTACTTTTTTACTTTTATATAAAATTTTTACGATAATGCGCCGCGATTTCTTCCGCGACCGCTTCGACGCGCTCGGCGAGACGGCGCGGCGCGGTCACTCTGACCCGCGTGCCGAACGACAATATCTTACGTACGAGGTCGTCCCCGTCTCCCACGATCGCACGGCAAACGAGCTTGTCCGTACGTCTGACCGACTCCGCTCCCAGCCACTCCTCTATTCCCGCGAGCGCCGATTCGTCGAATTCGAGCTCGATGCTTATACGCTCGCCCAGATCTGCCGACAGCGCAATTCGTACGTCTGCGCCCTCTTTCCGCGTGAAAATATCCTCGGTAAGCTCGATGCCTTTCATTCGTGCAAGGCGGAAAAGACGAAATTCGTCATGTATATGACACCGTCCGTAAACGTACCACACGCCTTCCTTGAGCGCAAGCGTATACGGATCGAGTTTGCGCACGGACGACTTGCCGTTTTTGTCGGTATAGTTTATCGCGATCGTACGACTGTCCGAGATCGCCGCCTGAACGGCGTCGAGCCGGGACTGAAGCGAACCCGACCGTCCGTTCCAGGCGTCCGAATCGATAACGAGCGGCGGAACCGCACCCGCGACCGCCGCGCCCTTTTCGAGCGCCGTAAGTTTTTCGTAAACGCTTTCGCCGATCCCGTCCCTGAACGTACCGCCGAGCGCGGTCAGACACGCCTTGACGCGTCCGAGTTCGTCGGGCGTAAACAGCAGATAAGGCATCTTGTAACTGTCGGGTATGTAATATCCGCCGTGCTTGCCTTTCGCGGCTTCGATCGGAACTCCGCCCGCGATCAGTTCGTCGATATAACGTTGAACCGTACGCGGCGCGATCTCGAAGTGCGCGGCAAGCTCGTCGCGTCGGACGCGGCGGTTGTTTATAAGCATTATCAATATGCCGTAAATGCGCGAAATGTTCATAATATACAAATTATAGCAAAATCGCCGTTCACGGTCAAGCGGTCAGAGCAAAGCGTATATTTTTCCGAAAAACCTCACTTTGCGCACATATTCCACCGTTTCGGGGAACGGAGTGCCGCCCTGCTTCCATTTCAGCACGTTCGAGTAACCGGCGTTATACGACATGAGCGCGTCCGTTTCGTCGCCAGTCAGATCGAGAAGATAACGCAGGTATGCCGAGCCGAGAAGTATCTCGCTGCGAGCGCTCCCGTCGGACGGAATGCCGCTCGTTTCGGATATCCATCTCCGCGTGGACGGCATGAGTTGCATAAGCCCTTCCGCGCCCGCCGAGCTCACGGCGGACTCGTCGTATCCGCTCTCGGTCAGGATCACCGCTCTTATCAGGTTTTCGTCGAGATCGAACTTTTCTCCCGCCTCGCGCACTTCGGCGGAATATTTAAGCGGGAAAAATCCGACCGCCGCGAAATATAATGCCGCTATCACTGTGATAACGGCAAAAAGGACAATACTTTGTTTTATTTTAACATCGCCACGCATCTTGTCATAAGCTCCTTTGCCTGTAAGCGCAGCGATTCGGCGTCCCCGTCGTTTTCGACCGTAACGTCCGCCAGACGCCTGCGCTCATCGCCGCTCATCTGCGCCGCCGCCACCGCGTCGAACATTTCGTCGGTAATACCGTCCCGCTGCTTTGCGCGCAATCTCCGCGATTCGTCCGACGAAGCAACGTTTACCGTAATGTCGGCAATACCGCTCAGATTGCATTCGAAAAGTAACGGCACTTCCACGACGACGATCTCGGCGTCGGCGCGGGCAATTCGCAAAGCGAGTTCTTTACCTACCGCGGGATGTACTATGCTTTCCAAAGCCTTCAGTTTGGACGGGTCGGAAAACACTTCCGCTTTCAGCTTTGCTCTGTCGAGCCTGCCTACGACGACCGCGTTCGGAAATTCGCGTTTGATCAGCGCGTTGACGTCGCTCCCTTCCGCCTGAAGTTCGCGCGTTACTTTATCCGCGTCGATAGTATATGCGCCGAGTTCGCCGAGCATACGCGTAAAAGTCGATTTTCCGCTTGCGATCCCGCCCGTGACCGCAACCGTCACGCGTGGCGGAGTACAGCCGCAATACCGCTGTCGGTAAATCCCGAACTTTTCGCACAGCTCTTTCGAACGCAATGCGCCGTTCTTTTTTTTGAAATCGCAGGGCAAAAATTTCACGCCGTAAACAGCGGAAAGAGCGCGCATTGTTTCATTCAGAAACTCCGCGGACTTAAGAGGGCTCGACGTCAGCGTCGTGGAAAAATAATCGTACCCGTCCGCCGCGGCTTTCTTCGCCGTCCTTTCCAGTCTGTCCGAAAGACACCGTTCGCATTTCCCGCCGTGTTCTTTTCCGCCCTTATACTCGCCGACGGCTTTGTCGTAATCTGTCCTGTCGTACGGCTCGGCAACGATCTTTGCGTCTGCGCCGAGCGCCGAAACAAGTTTCTTTATCTCGCTCAAACGCTTTTCGTACTCGGTCAAAGGATAAATATTCGGATTGTAATAATAGAGCGTAACGTCGAAATGCGCGGTCACCGACACGATCGCCGCCGCAAGACACGGAGCGCAACAAGTATGCAAAAGCAGTCGGGGTCTGTCCGTAAGACTCCCGACCGACGTTTCGTATTCGAAGTTATAATCCTTTTTCGGCATGACGTCAGATCCCCTGTTCGAGCTTCGCCGTGATGTCGGCGAGCCTGAGCGCCTCGAGCATTTCGTCGATGTTGCCGTTCATGAAATCGACTATGTTATACAGCGAAAGCCCTATGCGGTGATCGGTAATCCGACCCTGCGGAAAGTTATACGTTCTTATGCGTTCGCTTCTGTCTCCCGTGCCCACCTGACTGCGGCGTTTGTCCGAATATTCTTTTTCGGCAATGGAATTATAATGGTCGTATACTCTGGCTTTGAGTACTTTCATAGCCTTGTCGCGATTTTTCATCTGACTGCGCTCGTCCTCGCAGCATACAACTATACCTGTCGGAATATGCGTCATACGCACTGCGGAATCGGTTTTGTTTATATGCTGACCGCCCGCGCCGCCGCTCCTGTACGTATCTATGCGTATGTCTTTATCGAGCAAAACGACATTTACGTCCTCGGCTTCGGGCAGAACGGCAACCGTCACGGTCGAAGTATGGATACGTCCCTGCGTTTCGGTTTCGGGCACGCGCTGAACGCGATGAACGCCGGACTCGAACTTGAGCCGCCCGTACACTTCCGAGCCCGAAAGCATGAATACGGCTTCTTTCACCCCGCCGAGTTCTGTCGCATTCAGACTCATATCCTCTACGCGAAGACCGACGCGATCGGCATACATCTTATACATGCGCATGAGATCGGCTCCGAATAACGCCGCTTCTTCGCCGCCCGCGCCGCCGCGTATCTCTATTATGACATTTTTGTCGTCGTTCGGGTCTTTGGGAAGCAACAGTATCTTCAATTCTTCTTCGATGCGCGCTATATCTTTGCGCCGCCTGTCGATCTCCTCTTCCGCAAGTTCTTTCATGTCGGGATCGGAAAGCAATGCTTCCGCTTCGCTCAGATCCCGCTCGGCTTTTGTGAGTTCGGAATACTTATCCGCGACGGGAGAAAGCGAGGTATGCTCTTTGCAGAGTTTGCTCCAGCCCGCCGTATCCGCAATCACTTCTGGATCGGCTATTTTATCGCTCAACGCATTATAGCGCGATATTATCGATTCGAGCTTTTCTCTGTTCATGCCTTTACCGCCGTTATGCAACGGTCGCTTCCGCTTAAGTCGCGGACTACTTTTATGTCCTTATATCCTTCCAGAAGGGCGACGACGTCGGACGCCTGATCGTGCCCGATTTCGAGTACCAGCGCGCCGCCGTCGTTCAAGTGTTCTTTAGCTTCGCGCGCTATTTTTTTATAAAAATCGAGTCCGTCTTCGCCGCCGTCCAAACTTATGCGCGGCTGACATGTCACTTCTTTTTGCAAGCCGTCGATCTCTTTGCTACGTATATAAGGCGGATTGGAAACAATTATATCGAAACTGCCGTCTATACTTTCGAAGCAGTCGCTTTCGACCGTTTCGGTTTCTGCCGTCAGATTGCTCCTCGCAACTTCGAGCGCGGCGGACGAAATATCCGACGCCGTGATTTTCGCGGTCGTACGCTCGGCAAGGGCGCGAGCTATGCATCCGCTTCCCGTCATAAGATCGAGCGCGGTCGTATACCCGTTTTTTTCGATAAGTTTTATCGCTTCGAGAGCGACGGTTTCGGTTTCCATGCGCGGCAAATGCACTCTCTCGTCGACTTTGAGTTCATAACCGAGAAAATCGCTTTTTCCTATAACGTAATCGAGCGGTTTGCCGCTTATGCGTTCGGAGACGCACGCCTTGAGCTTCGCGGCGCGCTCTTTATCGAGTTTTTCCACCCGACGAAGATCGGCGCGACCGACGTCGAGGATATCGCAAAGCAACCAATCGGGTTCGGACGGATCGTCTATGCCGGCCTCGGCATACTTTTCTTCGATATATTTCCGCGCCGAGCGCACCGTCATTTCGTAAAAGTCCACTGCGGGAACGGTCGGATCGGCATCCATCTCGAGAACGGTGCGAAAAGCCGTTATCGCGGCTTCCGCCATACCGTCGTCGGGGATCTTGGTCGTAAGCGCCTGAAGCGCGAAACCGGGCGCTTTGAAGATCATGAAAAACGCATTGTCGGGCGCTTTGGCTATAAGTCGCAGAAACTCGTAACTCACGCCCGCAATAACCGGCAGACAAAGAAGTCCTATGCCCATACAAATGACGTTGTAAAGTATTTTCCCCGCCGTTTCGCCGCAAAGCGCCTGCATATAAAGCGACGTAAGCCCGAAAAGCGAAAGTACCCATGTGACGAGCGTAACTACGAGCACGCTTATCATTACGGTATAAAACATAAACGTAGTCCCGCAACGCGCATGTCTGGTCGAACAGCTTTGAACGTTCTCTACCGTAAGATCGAGATTGTGTTCGTAGCAATTTATCGTGCGATGCTCCGCGCCGTGATACATATACGTACGCTTTATGTCCTTCAGTTTGGACGTAAGCCAAAGGTATATAAGAAGTATAATCACTTTCATCACGCCTTTGAACAGGCACATAAAAAGTACGTACAGATTGTCGTCCACCTTATTCGGCAGATCGATCGCAAGATCGAGAAGCAGATAACTGAAAAGCGTGGGAAGGACTATAAACAGTCCGACGGCAAGAACGACGGCAAGAACGACGGCGATGATCATGCCTCCTTTGCCGAGTTTGGCGTCCTCGTCGTCGCCCGCATAAATTTCCGCCGATTTCGAGATATATTTTACCCCGCCCACAAGCGAAAACAAAAAAGAAGTAACACCGCGCACGACAGGCACACGGTGATACCATTTTTTACGTTCGGGCGTTCGCTCGGTGCAGACCGCAAGCTCGCCTTTTTCGTCGCGACAACAAATAGCCGTCGAAGTCTTTCCGCGCATCATTACGCCTTCGAGCAGCGCCTGCCCTCCTATTCCGCACGGGGTGTATTTCCCCGGAGATTTCCATTTGCTTTTCATAGCCTATATTTAATATACCGTTCGGTTTATACGTTGTTCGCGTTGTCGATCATGGATTTGACTTTCATAAGCCGTATCTGCGTACTGCGCTCGTTCTCGTCAAGTTTCATCATGATATACTTGATCGTTTCTTCGCAGTCGGGGATCATGACATATTCGAGCGCATTGACGCGGCGGCGGTTTTTGACAACCTCGTTCGCGAGCATGTTGCACGCTTTCTCCACCTCGGCAAGTCTGAGCAACTTCTCGGTCAATGCGGACAGTTTCATTACGGACAAATCGAGTTCCCCGGTGACCGACGGAAGCGCATACGGCAGTTCCGCGTCTCCGCGGCTCTCGATCTTCACGGACGGAACGTCCACTCCCATGATGCTCCGCGTTTCGCAAGTAACGTCCACGCGTTTCGACGGCACGGCGATAGCCTGCACGACCGACGCTTCGTCTGACGACGCGCGGGCGAGCATAAAAGCGCGCAAAGCGTCCGAAAGCTCGGTTTCGAGCTCGCGACGCAGGCGTTTATTTTCGCGTATGAGTTCCATGAAACGGCGTACCATTTCGTCGGATTTGTCTTTGAGCAATTTATGCCCTTTCACCGCCGTCTGCAATCTGTCCTTGATGCGACGGAGTTCCATACGCGTGGGATTTACGTTGAGTCTTGCCATTATTATTCTTTACCGAGATATTTGTCAATAAACTTTTCTTTGATACGTTTCAACTCGCCGCGCGGAAGAAGCGAAAGCAATTCCCAACCGAGATCGAGCGTTTCTTCTATGCTTCTGTTCACCGTAAAAGATTGATTTATATAACGCTTTTCGAACTCCTCGGCAAACCGCGCGTACTTTCTGTCCGTTTCGGATAAAGCCGCGTCGCCGAGAATGGCGGACAGCTCTTTCGCCTGCTTGCCCGAAGCGTACGCGGCAAAAAGCTGGTTCATCGTATCCGCATGATCCTCGCGCGTTTTGCCGTCGCCTATGCCTTTGTCTTTGAGTCTGGACAGGCTGGGAAGAACGTCGATGGGCGGATTGTAACCGCGCTTGTAAAGGTCGCGCGACAAGATGATCTGCCCTTCGGTTATATATCCCGTAAGATCGGGTATGGGATGCGTTTTGTCGTCCTCGGGCATGGTGAGAATGGGGATCTGCGTGATAGATCCTTCCTTTCCGCGTATCCTGCCTGCGCGTTCGTAAAGTCCGGCAAGGTCGGTATACATATAACCCGGATAGCCGCGGCGACCGGGGACTTCCTTTCTCGCGGCGGAAACTTCGCGAAGCGCCTCGGCGTAGTTCGTAATATCCGTCATTATAACGAGAACGTGCATACCCTTTTCGAACGCCAGATATTCCGCGGCGGTCAGCGCCATACGAGGCGTGGAAATACGCTCTACGGCGGGATCGGATGCGAGATTCATGAACAGTACGGCGCGGTCTATCGCGCCCGTTTTGCGGAAATCCGAAATAAAGAAATCGGCTTCTTCGTAAGTTATACCCATCGCGGCGAACACAACGGCGAAATTGGATTCGTCGCCGAGCACTTTCGCCTGACGCGCTATTTGCGCGGCAAGATCCGCATGCGGCAGACCGGACGCGGAGAACACAGGCAGTTTCTGACCGCGGACGAGCGTATTCAGTCCGTCGATTGCGGAAACTCCCGTCTGTATGAATTCGTCGGGATAATCGCGCGCAGCGGGATTGATGGGCTGACCGTTTATGTCTATGCGTTTATCGGCGATGATCTCCGCGCCGCCGTCCTTCGGTTTGCCCATGCCGTCGAAAATCCTGCCGAGCATATCCATAGATACGGCAAGCTCTATGCCGTGACCGACGAACGCGGCTTTAGCCGTCGAGATCTTGAGCCCGCGGCTCGCTTCGAACAACTGTACAAGCGCCTTGTCGCGATTGATCTCTAGCACCTTGCCCTGTCTGATCTCGCCGTCCGCCTGTCTGATCTCCACAAGCTCGTTGTATTTTACGCCCTCGACGCCCTCGACGAGCATCAAAGGTCCTACGACTTCACGGATGGTTCGGTATTCTTTTTTCATTTATACCTCCGTCTTTGTCAGCGATTCGATACGCTCTCTGACCGCTCTTCCGAGCTCGTCTATCTTTGTCGTTTCCTCTTCGGGAACGTATTTCGCTCTGCCTATACCGTCGCGTTCCGGAATCCCGAGTACGGCGGCGACGGGAACTCCCGCGTCCAACGCTCTGCGGCTCGCTTCGTACCAATCTATTATGAGTTTGAGCATTTTGAATTGTTTGTCGAGCGACGCGTAAGTATCGACCTCGTGGAACGCGTTTTGGTGCAAATAGTCTTCACGGACGCTTTTCGCGCATTCCATGGTCATGCGGTCGTGCGGCGAAAGCGCGTCCATGCCGACAAGCCTTACGATCTCGTCCAGGCGAGCCTCTTCCTGCAATATCTTCATTGCCGCGCGACGGTAATCCGTCCATGCGGGATCGACTTTATCGTCGTACCATTCCTGCAATCTGTCGCTGTAAAGCGAGTACGACACGAGCCAGTCGATCGCAGGGAAATGCCGACGGTAAGCGAGCGAACTCGAAAGTCCCCAGAATACTTTTACTATGCGGAGCGTAGCCTGTGAAACGGGCTCGGACATATCGCCGCCCGGAGGGGAAACCGCGCCGATAGCCGTTATCGATCCCGTTCTGTCGCCCGAGCCGAGCAGCTTAACTACGCCTGCGCGCTCGTAGAATTCGGCAAGACGCGCGGAAAGATACGCGGGATAGCCTTCTTCGCCCGGCATCTCTTCCAGTCTGCCGCTCATTTCGCGCAGAGCTTCCGCCCAACGCGATGTGGAATCCGCCATGATAGCGACAGAATAACCCATATCGCGGAAGTATTCGGCGATCGTTATGCCCGTATATATACTCGCTTCACGCGCCGCGACGGGCATATCCGAAGTATTCGCGATAAGCACGGTACGCTTCATAAGCGGTTTGCCCGTGCGAGGGTCTTTGAGCTCGGGAAATTCGTTCAGTACGTCGGTCATTTCGTTACCGCGTTCTCCGCATCCGACGTAAACTATTATGTCCGCATCCGCCCATTTCGCGAGCTGATGCTGAACGACAGTCTTTCCGCTTCCGAACGGTCCGGGTACCGCCGCAACGCCGCCGCGGGCTATGGGGAAAAGCGTATCGATAACGCGCTGACCCGTAACGAGCGGTTCTTCGGGCGACACCTTCGATTTATAAGGTCTGCCGCGACGCACCGGCCATTTCTGAAGCATCGTGACGTTTGTTTTCTTTTTATCGTTTTCGATCACCGCCACGGTATCGTCCACGGTAAACTCCCCCGCGTCGATCTTCGCTATAGTGCCTTCGACGCCGTAAGGAATCATGATCTTACAATCGACGATCTCGTTTTCGTGTACGACGCCGATTATATCGCCCGCCGCGACTTTATCGCCCTTTTTTGCGGTGGGTTCGAACTTCCATTTCTTTTTATGGTCGAGCGCTGGAATGTCTATTCCTCTTCCTATACGCTCGCCGCTCGCTTCTACGAGTTTTTCGAGAGGACGCTGTATACCGTCGTATATGCCTTCCATAAGTCCGGGTCCGAGTTCCACGGACAGCGGCGCGCCTGTGGTATATACGTCTTCTCCCGATCCGAGCATGCTCGTTTCCTCGTATACCTGAACGGACGCCTTGTCGCCGCGAAGTTCGATAACCTCGCCGATAAGACGCTTTTCCGATACGCGCACGACGTCGTACATTTTGACGTCCGCCATCCCTTCCGCTACGATCAGCGGTCCGGAAACCTTGACTATTTTACCTATAGATTCGCTCATTGAAAGTTCTCCGTTTTTCAGTCGCCGAGGATATCGGCGCCGATTGCTTTCTCGACGTCGCGACGTATGCTCGTTTCGCCGTAACCGGTACTGCCCAGACAGGACGGGATCGGAATAACGCAAGGATACGTCAGATTTTTGAGTTCTTCAAGTTCTTCGGGCATTATCGCCGCAAGCTGTTCGGTCACGAAAATGATCGCGTATTCGCCCGACTTCACCTTATTTTTAAGCACGGTTTTCGCGCTGTTTTCATCCGCCTCGAAAGTGTCTGCTCCGACGGCGCGGAATGCGAGCGCGGAATCGATATCGCCTATCACGGCTATTTTACCCGATTCGGTCATAAACGGCTCTCAGCCTCCTTTTAATCTCGTCGGCGGCATTGTTCTTCAGACACACGAGTACGGTACGCACCGTCTTAAGCTCGAGCATTGCGCGGTGAAAATAATTCACAAACGGATTTTCCGAAAGAAAATCGTCGCGCCCCGAAAGCGTGAGAGCGTACAGATATTCGTCGATTCCCGTTTCGAGCTCGGTGATCGCAGACGCGCCTTTTTCCACGCCTTCGAATACGTCCGAGTATACGCTTCTCGCATAAAAAAGATTGAACGCTTCCGCACTCGCTTCGAGCGCTTTCGTCATCTCCCCGAGATCGAGCGAACCGCCGCGAATAAACAGTTCGGGCAACGATTTTCTGTCGCCCAGTACACGCAGGCGAAATAGCGTGAGCAGATTTTTCAGATCGATTTCGCTTTTTACGTATTTCGACGCGGCTTTGTCGCCTTTAGCTTCGGCAAGCGAATACGCATACATCGCCGACGTGATCCGCATATCGATCGACCGCGGCGAAAGCGCGGAAGTCTCGCTCTCTTCGTCGAGAGCCTCGAGCGTTTCGGCAAGAACGTCGGGCAACCCTGAATAATCTTTTTCCGTGACCGCGTCGGACACGTCGGTAAATCCGCCGTACAATGCCCGCGACACGTCTGCGCCCGCCGTGCGCCCTTTATAAGCGGCTTTGGCGTTGTGAAAGACGAACGGAGCGAGAAGCACGTTGTTTACTCTCTCACCTATCGAGTTCTCGCGAACGAAGGATACGAGTTTTTCCGTTTCCGCTGCAAGCAGAGAATCGACGGTGACCTCGCTCAGACCGTCGCCCCAACAGTAATCCTGCAAAACGCGGAGCGCGTCGGGATAACCCGCGTCGATCAATCGACGGAGCCTGTCGCCGTCCATAAGGAACTTGGCGTTGTATGACGCCAAAGTATTGGCGTATATTTTACTCACGTATGCCATCTTTATCAGCCGAAAAGCGCGGCAAGCACTTCCGATTCGCACTCCGTCTTTACTTCGCTTATAAGCGAGCCGAGCGTGAGATCGACCTCACAGCTCTTTCCCATTATTACGATACCGTACGCGCCGTCCGATGCGGACTCCGAAAGTTTCAGTTTTTTCCCGATCTTTTTCGAAACCCCTTCCAGCCATTTCGCGTCCAGACGTTTTTTGTCCTCAGCCGCCACCGCGACGGTATCGCCGTCGCCGACATACTTTTCGATCAGCCGTCCGTAAAAAGCGCGGTATTCGCCGTCGCCGAGCGTTGCGATTTTTTCATAGGCGCGGTCGAACGCTTTTTCCATAACTCTGCGCCGCGAAGCAAGCGACGACATACGCGCGTCAAGTCCCGCGACAGTCAGTTTACGTGCGACCGTCGCTTCCTTTTCGCGGGAAAGCGAACTCAGGCGCGCCGACGACGCATCTGCGAAATCCGCTTCGAGAGCTTCGAGCTTCGCGGTTTTCGCAGCGTTTGCACGCGCTATTATATCTTCCGCCGCGGCTTCCGCTTCGGCTAAGATTACGGATGTGATTTTTTCCGATTCACGCATAACCGTTTATCAAGCTACGCCGAGAATGGAGATAAGGAAAGCAAGGATCGCGAAGAATTCCACGAGTGCGGTCATCATGATCGATTTACCGACCTGACCTTCCTGCTTGCCTACGAGATTGATACAGCTTACGGCTACGTTGCCCTGTCCTATCGCGCTGATAAGACCGACTATGCCTATAGGCGCGCACATCGCGAAATAAGTCAGTCCGTCCTCTAGTCCGAGCGCGACGGGAGTACCGAGCGCGCCGATGTTGGCGAGCAAAACTATCGCCACGACAAAGCCGTATATCGCCTGAGTGGCGGGCAGAAGCTGAAGCACGAGAACCGTACCGAATTTGCTCGGATCCTTGCTGAGCAAAGCCGCCGACGCCTGACCGGCGCGAGATACGCCGATTACAGAGCCTATACCCGCGCACATAGCAACAGCCGCGCCGAGACAGGCAAAGAAAAATCCTAATGTCATGTTTATTTCCTCCGGGAATATTTTCCTTTATTTACGTCCGCTTCATGCGAACCTTACATACTTGGTTTTTCCGCCGAGCGGAACGAACGTATGTCCGTCGCCCGTATAGAACTTACCGTAAAACTCGAGATACTGCAATCTCGCATTGTGCACGTACGCGGACAACACGCCCATCGCCATATTGAAAGCATGAAGTATGACCGCGAGAACGACCGCGATCGGAATGATCGCAATGCCGAAACCGGACACCATTTCTATTATTATATTGAACGCGAACGCGATGGCGCACGACGCTATAGTTATACCGAAAAGACGGGCGTAAGACAGCACGTCGGAAAGAATGTTCACGATTCCGTAAAGCCCGGACAGCCCCGTCACGATCTTGCCGCCGATGCTCGGTTTTTTGCGTCCTTTGGTAAGCACCGTGCCGACCAGCCCCGCCGCCATGATTATGAGTCCCGGCGTAAGCAACGCCGAAAAAGCCTCGGGATAAGAGTCGATCATAAACATACCGTCTTTCGGATTGCCGAGCCAGAGAACGAGCAGAAACACGCCGACGTACGTTACGATCTGGAAACCGTCGTCGAAAAGCGCGTCGGTTATCTTCTTATTCGTTATATTGCCCGCAAAATGCAGACAATAACCGCAGGTGATGTGAACGACGCCGAACAGCAGACTGAGTATCATAAGCTGAATGGGATCGTCCATGGGATTGAACCATAGCGCGGAAGGCACGCCCGAAGCGCCGAACAATCCGGCTATATCGCCGAACGACAATCCGAATACGCTTCCGAACAATATGCCCCACACGATCGCGGCAATGCTCGAATACCCTATAAGAAGCATAAGATTTTTCATACCTTTTTCGGGCTTCATTATCCTGACCGCAAGGAACGCGCCGACGGTAAGCACTATACCGTAACCCATATCGGCTGTCATAAGCCCGAAGAATACGAAGAAGAAAAACGCCGTAAACGGACTCGGATCGAACTCGAAATACGAAGGCGGCGAATATCCGTCGGTAAGCGACTGATACGGCGCGAGAATTTTATTCTCCTTATACAGCGTGGGCGGATCGTCGCCGTCGCGCACATCGTCGAGCAAAATCGCGACCGCGCCGCCCGCTTTCCCGACCTCCGAAACAAGCGCTTCCGCGCTCGGCTTCGGAATCCAACCTTCCGCGACGAACGTCGACGCGGTCACGGGGTAAGCGTTGGACGCCGCCGCTTTTTCCGCTTCTATCATATAGAAGTCGTGCAATTTCTTTATGTCGCAAACATCTTCGTTGTACGCCAGGATCCCGTCGACGGCACGTTTTTCGCGATCGGCGAGCGCGGCGATCTCCGCGTCGTTTTTGCGTATAAGCTCTTCCGCGCTGCCATCCTCGTTTATTCCGCAGACGGACAAACCGTGCGCGGAAAGTATTTCGGCTACGCGTTCTTTATTTTCTTTAAGCGCGACGACGCCGACAAGCCCGCAAGACTTCGCGTCGCCGTAAGGCACGGTAAGCGCGACGGTCGACAATTCCTCGAGCGCGGACTCCGTGACTTTCCCGCATGCGAGAACGGAATACGTTTTGTCCGTTTCGCGAAACTCGGAGAATTTTTCGCCGCATGCGAGATACGGCGCAAGCTGTTTGTTTTTCGCCGTAAGTTTTCCCATCGCCGAGCGGTACCCCGTTCCGAGCGATACGAGCCGATCTATCTCGTCTATCTTCGCGAAAATTCCGTCCGCCCGCGCGCCCGCGTCGTCGAGTTCTTCGGCGTTTGAGAAAAAACGCGCCGATTTTATCTTTATCGGCTCGTGAGTAACAGCCGGATCTTCGGTCTTTCCGGCTTTTTTGATTATATCCGCAATGCGTGCGTTTGCGCTTGCGACCGCGTCAACGGCAACGGCGCAACGCGCTTTGAGAGTCAAAAGTTTTTCGACGTCGATCGATCCCGACGCCTCGGCAAAAGGCACGGGCGAAGTCGAAACTTCGAATTTCCCCGATTTTGCCAGCACGTCGTTTATGTCCGCCTGTCTGCTTTTCAGCCCGACAATGCGGAGTTTCTGCATTTCGACAAGCGCCATACCTTATAATTCAAGCACCCTTTTAACTATTATTTCCGCCGCCGCGTCTATATTCTTTTCCGCTTTCTTTTCGAGCGCGGCATTTTCTTTTTCGGTCGCGGCGATAAGCTCCGCTCCGCGTTTTTCACCCTCTTCGCGCGCTTCGGCAAGAGCTTCCGCCGTGAGCTTTTTCGCGCGATCGCTCTCCGAAGCGGCGCGTTCTTCGGCTTCGGCATTGCACGAAGCATTGATCTCCGCCGCTTTCGCTTCCGCCGCTCTTATGATCTCCGCCGCTTTCGCTTCGGCTTCGGTGATGTCGGACATGATGTCCTTTATAGTCTGTTCGCTCATACCTTGAAATACTTATCCTCGATCGCTTTGATCTTATTTATACGACGGGTATGCCTTTCCGCGCCCGAATATTCCGTACTCAGAAATATATCGGCGATCTTGAGCGCAAGCCCCGAGCCGGTCACTCTTCCGCCGAGCGCAAGCATGTTGGCATCGTTATGCAAACGCGTGGCTTCCGCAGAAAAACAATCCGTAACGTGCGCGCACCTAATGCCTTTGACCTTGTTTGCGCACATACTGACGCCTATGCCAGTACCGCATACGATGATGCCGCGATCGCACTCGCCGCACGCCACCGCTTCGGCGGCGGGGAGCGCATAATCGGGATAATCGGCGGTGGGTTCGGATACATCCAATCCGAAATCGACCACATCATGCCCTTTTGCGCAAAGGTCTGCTTTGATTATATTCTTGAGTTCTCTTCCCGCATCGTCTGCGGCCATTGCGATTTTCATAAATATATATCCCTCGATGATCTCGATTTTACTTATACTCGTCGCGGTATCTGCATACCTCGGCGAAAAGCGGCGCGCACATTTCGGAAAGCGCGTTTGCCGCGACGCGGTATGCGTCCACTCCGCGACCGAACGGATCTCCTACGTCGGTACCGGTAAGTTCGCGCACCGTGCCGACTATGCGGTATCTTCCGTCGCTTGCCGCCGCAAGGTAAGAAAAAGAATGCAACAGCGCGTCGCGGTGTTCTTCCGTCATGCAGACGATAACATCGGCATTCTGTATAACGTCGATGGTAAGCAACCGCGACTTATGCGGACGGACGGAAATACCCGATTCGAAAAGCACGCCCGCCGCTTCGGGCGTCATAGGCTTGCCGTTTTCGGCATAAATGCCCGCGCTCGAAACATCGGCTACGGACGTCGATTTCTCCTTTTTGAGCCAATCGGAAAAAAGCTGTTCCGCCATAGGCGAACGGCAGGTATTGCCCGTGCAAACAAACAGCACGTTTACTTTTTCTTTTTTCGTTTCGCTCATTTCAGATCACGTTTCCGTTCGAAAGTTTCATAAGTCGGGACATAAGCGTGGTGCCTATCCCTCCGAGAGGCACGCCCTCGGCGATAATCAGATCGTAATTGTTTTTTTCGGCTTCGCGGATCTTTTCGAAAAGACAGCTTGCGTAATCGCTCACGCTCTCACCGACCACCGATATTTCCCTGCCGCCGTATTCCGCCGCATGCTCCGCCGTGCACAGTATGACCGGACGGCGACCACGCAACAGAGCGACCGTATCATAGTATCCGATAATAACCGAACACATATTCTCGTAAAACGCCGAAAACGTCAACTCGGCTTTGGGAACGAAATGCGCGGGAGTTTTGATATCGGCAAGCGAATCGATCATGACCGATTCTTTATTGACGCTCCCGATCACCCGTTCTATATCCGAAGAATCGACCGATCCCGCGCGCATTATACGCGGAACGCTCTCGGTCATATTGATTATGGTGCTTTCCAGTCCGAGCGGGCATTTCCCTCCGTCCAGTATTACAGGCACCCTGCCGCACAGATCGTCGTAAACATGCTGAGCCATCGTAGGCGAGGGTCTCGAAGAAGTATTCGCCGACGGAGCGCATACCGGCACTCCCGCTTCCCGAATAAGCGCGAGAGCAACGGGATGATCGGGCATACGCACCGCCACGGTATCGAACCCCGCGGTCACGATGTCGGGCACTACGCTTTTTTTCGGAAGGACGAGAGTAAGCGGTCCGGGCATAAGCGCGTCTATCAGCCTGCGCGATTTATCGTCCGTTTCCGCAACCGCTTCGATCTGCGCTTTGTCAGCGACATGGATAATGAGAGGATTCGTGGCGGGTCTGCCCTTCGCGGCGAAGATTTTTTCCGCGGCGCGCGAAGAGAGCGCGCTTGCGCCCAAACCGTATACGGTTTCGGTCGGGAATGCGACCGTCTCTCCTTTACGGATAAGTTCGGCACATTTCGCGATGTTTTCTTCGCTCGGTTTCAGAATCACTGTTTCCATCTGTTTATCCTTCGAAAAATAAGGTAATAATCATTACGTGGCTGATTTTATCGACAAATGCGGTCTTAAACTGCTTATACTTCTGGCATGGTGGATACTGCTGTCCCAAATCGGAGTGGCGCTTGCGCCCAAGGTACTCGCGTCCTTTTCGGCAGCCATGTGTACGGTAGGCGCAATAGGGATCAAACCCGCGCCCGCGACGGAGCGTAAACCGAAAGAAAAATTCGGAACAAAACTCAAAGCCGTTTTCAAAGCCGCGCTTACGCGGCAAAACGCAAGACGCTTCGCCATTACGGCGTTAATCCTGCTCGTCTTTTCCTTCTTCGTCGGTTACCCCGTCCTCTTTTACGTCGGCGCAATCGTCAACATCGCATTGACCGTCGCCTGCTTCGCCGCCCGCGACGTCTGAATCGAAACTTTCGGGTTTACCGACGTCCGTACTCATGGGACGGAGAATGTAAGTCAGGATAAAGAATACCGCCGCGACACACGCGAACGCAACGGCAAGCGCGCCGAACAATGCGGCATAATCGGAGAATAAGTTAAAAAAAACGAGCGTGCCGAACACAGTCACGCCGACTATACCGACGAGCGCGATTATCGCGAATATTCTTCTGAGAAGTTCCTTGTTCATACTTACTATATGTTATATCATAAAATAAAAGAGAAAAGCAAGTAAAAACAGCTTGACAACCAATCTTTAATGTGCTATTATCTTGTTGCAATTTCGATGAGGAGCGTCGAGCATCAGTAGCCGCAGGCACAACAAACCTTCCGCAGGGGCGTGCAGGCGAAAGGGCATCGTCGCCGAGATCGCGGAAGCCGTGCGGACGGCGGGCGCGGTCGGTCGCGGAAGATTAAGAGCTACGCGACTGTCATACCGAAGGCGGTATGGAGTGCATTGATCTATCGTTTACGGTATGCACCTTGTCGGAATACGACAAGGTATTTTTATTTTTTATTCGGAGGAATATATGAAACAGTTCAAAGTGGCTGTCGTAGGCGCGACCGGTATGGTCGGCAGAAAAATGTTACAGGTTCTCGCCGAGAGAAAGTTCCCGGTCGGCGAACTTATGCCGTTCGCTTCGGCAAAGAGCGCGGGAAGCGAGATCGAGTATTGCGGCAAGAAATATACCGTTATAGAAACGACCGAAGAAAACATCAACAAGTACAGACCCGAAATCGTCATCATGAGCGCGGGCGGCAAAGCGAGCGGTATCTACTCGCCCATGTTCGCTGCCGCGGGCGGTATCGTAATCGATAACTCGGCATTTTGGCGCATGGACGAAAACGTACCCCTCGTCGTTCCCGAAGTCAATCCCGAGGACGCATTCGATCATCCCAAGGGAATTATCGCCAATCCAAACTGCTCGACCATTCAGGCAATGGTCGCGCTCGATCCTTTACATAAGGCTTTCGGTATCAAGCGAGTTATCTACACGACGTTCCAGGCTGTTTCCGGCGCGGGCGTAAAAGGTTACGCAGACCTCGAAGCGGGAGTTAAAGCCGAAAGCGAAGGCGCATGTATGCCGATACCGCAGAAGTTCCCTCACCCCATCGCAGGCAACTGCATACCCGAGATCGACGTTCTGCTCGACAACGGATACTATAAAGAAGAACAGAAAATGATCGACGAAACGCACAAGATACTTCACGCGCCCGATATCAAAGTCACGGCGACGTGCGTACGCGTTCCCGTTTATTACGGACACAGCGAATCCATCAACGTCGAATTCGAAAAGCCTGCCACGCCCGAAGCCGTACGCGAAGTACTGGCAAAGACGCCGGGCATCGTCGTAATGGACGATCCCGCAAACCACGTCTACCCCACCGCGCTTCAAGCGACCGATCACGACGAAGTGTACGTCGGAAGAATCCGTAAGGACTATACCGTAGAAAGCGGTATCAACATGTGGGTAGTCGCCGACAACATCCGTAAGGGCGCGGCGACCAACGCCGTTCAGATCGCGCAGCTTTTCATAGACCGCATGTGCAAGAGATAAACACGGAACGGATCAAACGCATATAAATTATAACAAAGAGGAATAAAACAATGAGTATTTTTAAGGGGGTCGGCGTTGCTCTCGTCACGCCGATGACGGAAAACGGAATCAACTTCGACGAATACGGCAAACTGCTCGAACACGTAATCTCCGGCGGCGCAGACGCGGTCATCGTAGGCGGCACGACGGGCGAGCCTTCGACCATGACGGAAGAGGAGCGCATAGAGATGTTCAAATTTGCGGTCAAGACCGTAAACCGCCGCGTACCGGTCATTATCGGCACAGGCAGCAATAATACCGCGAACGCCGTGAAAATGAGCAAAATCGCCGAAGCCGAGGGCGCGGACGGACTGCTCGTAGTCACGCCGTACTATAACAAATGTACGCAGAACGGTCTCATCGCTCATTATACCGCGATCGCAGACGCGGTTTCCGTACCCGTCATGTTGTACAACGTACCGACGCGTACGGGGCTCAGGATATCCCCCGCGACTGCCGTAAAGCTCTCCGAGCACAAGAACATAGTCGCGATAAAGGATGCGAGCGAGAACATAGACGACCTGCTCGCAATGTGCCGCGAGTGCCGCGGAAAGCTGGACGTTTACAGCGGTAACGACAGTTATACCGTATTCCTCATGGCGCTCGGAGCGGTCGGCGTCGTTTCCGTAGTCGCAAACGTATGCCCCGCCGAAATGAAAAAGATTACGGACGCCTGCTTTGCAAACAAATTCGACGAAGCGCGCGAGCTGTCGTATCGGCTCGATCCGCTCGCAAAAGCGCTGTTCATGGAAGTCAATCCCATACCGACGAAAAAAGCGCTCGAGTTTATCGGAATAAAAGCGGGCAAACCCCGCCTTCCGCTCACGGAAATGGAACCGGATCACGCAAAGCAGCTTAAGGGCATCATGAAAGACCTCGGTATATTGAAATAAAGCACCGAACGCAAAAAACCCGAACGATACCGTTCGGGTTTTTTTATTTACGGAATTTTCTATACGGAACTCTTTACCGCCCTTGCCCTTATCCTATGACGTTTGACAAGCGAAAAAGGTAAAAACTCGATCGTCCAAAGCACAGCCATAATGACAACGAATATAATTATATACGACCTGCCCATGAGGAGATATACGGCATGCATCCAACCGACGCTGTCCGCTCCGTTGATGAACAGGAAATCGGTATCGATCAGAATATTGAGTCCGTATATTATCGCGATCGCGCCGAGAATGATCGGAACGGTGGCGCGTATATCCTTAAACGACGGGCGATAACCCCCGCCCACGATCAACATGATCGGATAAGCGATCAACACTATATGGAAAGTCCAGCTCAATAAAGCGGAAAAATTCCAGAAAGGCAGATTCGCCCAGTTCGGAGTCGCGAGAGCAAGCACTGCGCCAGGCATAGAAAGCGCATACGTCAATCCCGCAAGAGTTTTGTTTTTCGGGAAAATCGCATGCGCAGTCACGATAAACGCCCCGAAGCAACACAAATGAAGCGGAAGATGAAAACGGTTCCACTGCCCCGTCGCGATAAGAAATATCTGATCGGCAACGGTGTTCACTTCGACGAAAATGCCCAGTGCCAAACGCCATATATTTCTTCCCTTTTCACCGCACCGACCGTAAGAGATCGTTGCCGCAACGATAAAAAACACGCATATCGCAAGCCACAGAAAATGCGGCGGCGAAAAAAACGGCCAACCTTTACCCGGTTCTATCGTTTCGGAAGTTTTCCAAAAATCGTTCATATCATATATTATTATATTGCATAACGTAGTTTTAGTCAACAAAAAACGACACAATCCGACATATTCTTTCGTTTTATACGATTTTTCGTAAAAAAACACCGTTCGAAAAGAATTCCGAACGGTGTTTTACAATCCGTATTATGCGAATTACAGTGCTCGTATGGATTCTACGGGCGGTTTCTTCGCCGCGAAGAATACGGGCAGGATAGTCGCGACAAACGCGACGACGACGGATATGCCGAGAATCAGCAATATCTGTACCGAACCGTAATTCAGCACAGAAAGATTTATCGCTCCGGCGAATACTCCGTTGAGTACGATACAAAGCACGCCGCTCGCGATCGCGGAAATGACGAAGCATATCATCGCGATGATGAAAGCCTCGGCAAAGAAAATCTTGAACACGTCCGTCCCTCTCGCACCGACGGCGCGCAGTACTCCGATCTCCTTCCTCTTTACCGAAATGGAAGTGGAAATGAAATTGAAGAGCATGAGCGCGGACAGTACCGCCATAACAAGTCCGATAATCAGGAATACGATCGACATCGTTTCGATCATATTTATCGCCATCTTTGCGTCGCTGTACACCGTATTTCCGTACATCTTATACGAAATCGAGTTGGGCTTATCTTCGAGCATAAAGTATATGTCGTCGGCAAGCGATGCGGATCCGGCTATGATATAGTTGTATTTCAAATTCGCGGGCGCAACGTAATCGGTCACATATTCCGTTTCCCATTCGTAATAATCCGGCGAAGGAAAAACTGAGAACGAAGAAGCGAACGAAGACGAAAGTATCAAAGTTTCGTAGCTACCCGAATCGTGAACGACATAGTATCCCTTTATATCAAGCTCTTTTTCCGAGTTATTACGATTTCGTATATAAAACTTTTCGGGTAAAACTTTATCGTCGTCGGGTTTCCATGTCGACCAGTCTTCTTCGATTCGATTTACGATAAATGCGATATCGCCGTCATTCAGAGTTCCCGCGTCGTTCGGTTCGCCGTAGTTATCTCCCGTCGTATTCAGAAGTCTGTCTACGGCGTCGCCGAAGTCCCGATTAAGATCGCGGTACGAAACCCAAGTCGAACCGTCATACGACAAAGCGTAAGCCGGATCCATGCCCTTTTTGCCCGTCGAATCGTTTACGTAGCATCCGTAATACTTTTTGGCAAATAATACTCTGTGTTCTTCCGAATTGTAAAACCATTCGGAACGGAAAACGTATCCCGGCTTTTTCGTAAACGACAGATCACCGTCGGCATTGATATATATTCCTTTCTTATAGGTGTAATCGCCGTTTTCGGGATAATCAACCGATGCGTTTCCTTCTTCGTCGATATAAAAGCCGTTATAATTTTCATAACCGTTTTTATACTCGAGCGACAATTCCCCGGTATCCGAATCGAAGTAGAAAGAACCCCGAGAGTTGTAACCGTCCTCTATAAAAGAGCTCATTCTGCCATCCGCATATACGTAATATCCGTTGATCGAACGCCAGTTGTCAAACCGATCTCCGACGATTTCGGTAGGATCGTTGACATTCACGAAAAGATAAACATCGCCGACATAATATCCGTCCTTAATCTCCACGTAAACCGTTCCGGGATCGACGGAGCTATCCGACCCGAGATGATAGTAATCGCCGTTCAGCTCTTCCCAACCGTCCTTTCTCTCCGTCGAATAATTGCCGTTGCCGTCCGAATAATACGTACCGTAATTTCCGTAAAGCAAATGATCGACGTCGGGACGAATGCTTGTATATTCGCCGTTTCTATCCATATAGCATTCGCGCTGCTCGTACATATTTATGATATCGAAATACGATGCGGAGTCTCCGTTTTTATGGATATACATCTCTCGCTCTTCCGCATAAACATAACCGGGCACCTCGGTAAATGATACGTCTCCGGCGTAATTCGTCCAGAATCCCGACGACTCCTCGCTCCAACCGTCGCGCGCGTCGTAAACTACATTGCCGTCATTATCGTAAAACCGCTCCATATTGCGACTGGCATTCGCCAACGATCTTGCCGCATTCGAAAGATATCGAATATTTATATACGCATCGTTTTCGCCCAAAGAAAAATCACCGCAATCTATGAGCGTACCGTCTTTCGAATAAACGGTAAACTCGCTCGCATTGTTTCTTACGGTTTTTTCCGAATAATACGAACACATATCATATTCGGAAATATTTTCGTTGTAATAATCGTCCTTCTCCGATCTTGCGCGGACACCGTACATATGACGAGTCTCTATATACTTCGAGCTTCCGCCCGTGAGCGTCGAAGAGTGCTTGTCGTAGAACGTATCCGAAACGAAAGCCAACGAATGGAAACCGTGGGCTATTTCGTCGCGGCATTCGGCTTCCAATACCTTATACTCTTTCGAGTTCTTGTCCGCATACGTACCGTCGAGTATGCTTTTGTATTTCGACAAATCGCCGACGTTGTAAATTCCGACGATTTTCAGAGCATTACCGTTGTCGTAATAGCTGTTAAATACGTTCAATTCCATTCCGATAAGTTTATCGTAATCGGTGATCTGAACCAACGAACCGTTCGTGCTTCTGAAACCTTTGTCTTTGAATTGATTGTAGACGTACTCGGAAACGGCTATTTCGTTCGCTTCGGTCGGATAATCTCCCGCAAGTTTTACGAAATTATTTGCGGACATAAACGTTTCGCCGCAATCGGAGAAACCTATGAAATCCGAGCTCGGATAATACTTCTGCGCTCCGTCCGACGAAGAGGACTGATTGCCGAGATAGTTGTTGTAAGAATAATTGCTCTTGCCGAATACTCCCGCGAATTTTATGTTGCGGCCGTTATCGTTCATTGCCGCAAGTTCTTCCGCACTTATGCGATCGGTAATATCGTTTTCGCTGGTGTATTGAAGTTCGCGGTTGCCGTTCGAGTCCACACGGTATTCGTTTTGCACCACATGATAAGTTTTCTCGAGCATAGCGGTGGAATATCCCGTGCCTCTCAACGCTTCGGAGATAGAATATACCGAATCGTACATCATCATCGTCGAAAGCACGCCGAACATCGTGAACGAAATGATCGAAATAAGTATGGTAAAGAACAGACGTATCGGTTTGGTCTTAAGTCCGCTCGCACCCATCTTTACGGCATGACCGACGGGAAGATGCGACTTTATGAATTTGGTTTTCGAACCGTCGTAAGATTTCGTTTCTACCGATCCGGGCGCGGTATCCTTAAAATATTCGCGTTTGCCGTCGTCGGTTATCTTGCACGCGCGTTTTACCGCGGGCATATCCGACTCGGACGACGTGATTATGACTTCGCCGCCTTTGCCTTTCAACATCGTATAAATGCTGTTGAACTCTTCCTGCGTGAGCTTGCCCCAGTCCTTTACGCGTACGGTGTCTTCGCCTATCGCGTTGACGTTCGCGCTCACAGCCGTAGGCGCGGCGTAAGCCTTGGACGAATCGGAAAGTATTTTGCCGTCCTTGAGTTCTATTACGCGGTCGCCGTACTGTTCCGCAAACTCACGGTCGTGGGAAACGATAATGACGAGTTTGGTTTCGGACAGCTTTTTGAGAGTATCGAGCACCTGTTTACCCGTATTCGAGTCGAGCGCGCCCGTAGGCTCGTCCGCCATGATTATTTCGGGCTCTTTTATGAGCGCTCTGGCTATCGCGACTCTCTGCTTCTGACCGCCGGACAGAGTGTTCGGCTTTCGCTTGCCCATTCCCACGAGGTCGACTTGCTCGAGAAGAGCGTTTACCGCCGCTTTATCGTTCTTCTTGCCCTGAAGCTGAAGCGCAAGCGCGATATTCTGCTCGATGTTGAACTCGTTTAAGATATTGTATTCCTGAAAGACAAAACCGACGAACGTATTGCGGTAACTGTCGAAGTCGGAGCCGGAAAAATCCTTACTGCTCTTGCCTTTGACGATTACTTCGCCGCTGTCGGGTTTGTCGAGACCGCCGGCGACGTTCAGTAAAGTAGATTTACCCGAGCCGCTTCGTCCCAACAGGAATACCATGCCTTTTTCCGGGAAATCGACGGTAACGCCGTCGAGCGCCCTGACTTCCGTTCCGCCTTTGGTCTTATAGACCTTGACGAGATCTTTCACAGATAACATAGTATCATCTCCTTATAATAATATAATTTACTTATACGAAGTCATTGTATACTACCCCCCCCGGTTGTCAAACGTTTGACGGGCTTATCGTTCATTTTGTCCGTAAAATAACACAAAAAAAAGCACAGGCTTGTCGCCTGTGCTTTATGAGCAAACGTAAACCGTTTTCGAAACAACCTTTTCGGTCGCCGCAACCCGATTTCCGTAAGACGGGAATTATACTTTCTACCTTATCAGAATTTGGACGAATTGTCGGTTTTCTCGAAAGTAAGCGTAACGTCGGAAGCGGTAAGAAGCGCTATCTTGTCCAGGTTTGTGCCGCCCTCCTTGCCCTGAGCGATAATTCTGATCTGATTATCGCCCGCACTCAGTTTGATGCAACCGATAGTAAGCCATGCAAACGAGCACTTAGCGTCCTCGGTTCCTCTGGTATTGTGTGCGATAAGAGCGCCCGAATCCATTCTCGTGCCGTTTACGAGCACGCTCATTTCATCGGTAAACTTACCGCCGTCGGTACCGTTGCCGCAACATACTCTCAGGGTCACAGTGCATTCCTTGCTCGACGAAATGTTGTATGTGACGCCTACGCCGCCGCTTCCGCGAACACCGCTGAGATACGTGCACATATATTTTTTACTGTTCGACAATCCGGCGGGCCAAGCGCCGTCTTTCAGAACGGCATCTTCTGCCTCGAATTCGTTTACTTTGAGTCCGTCGCCGCACTTCTTGTGCCCCGCTTTCTCGGCATGCGCGCCGCCGTCCTCTCTGAGACATCCGCCGCAATCCGCACATACGATACAATCGTCTCCGCTGTAATTCCAACTTTCGACATATCCGCAAACGGAACATTTACCGTCTGCGCCCGACGTATCGTGTTTTGCGATCGAAGTATATCTCTCTTCGGGATCCTTACAGCATGTTGCCTTCTGCCAGTGAGTTACGGTCGTATACTCGTATTTTGCTTCATAATTGTGAGTATGGGGTTTTATGTAGCCGCAGATCGAACAGGTAAATTCCTTGTTCGTACCGACCGAACCGTAGTTATGCGCGACTTCATCCGCTTTTTCTTCGGTATGTTCGCAGGTCGCGGCATGCCAGTGCGTGTCCGCGCCTATCGTCCATGCGTCCATATTGTACGTATGTTCGTGCACCGCGGGAGCGTAACCGCAGACCGAGCACGAACCGCCTTCGCCTGTCGTATCATGCGACGCTTTATCCTTCTTTTCGGTCGTATGCTCGCAGGTCGCGGCGTGCCAATGATCCGTATCGTCTTTCGACCAGTCCGAAGAATACGTGTGGTCATGCTGCGATCCGGGAGGAGGATCTACGGGATCTTCGCCGCACGCGGAGAATGCGACCATGCAACAAATAATTGTAATAACGGATAACAAAATACCGAATATTCTTGATTTTCTTTTTTCCATGATTATTTTACCTTCCTTTGTTTTATTTCGCATTATGCGGTTTGTTTTTTACGATACCAAAGTATCCACGATGCCACCGTCATTCCGAGGCACAGCGCCGCGAATACGCCCGAGACGATTTCCACAACGAGGATCGCTATTTCCCATCCCGGCATAATTTCCACGACTCGGGTCGTCGTCGACATTCCGTTCATCGCGAACGAGTTAAGCTGGTTATACAGATTTCTGTGCGCAACTTCGCGTATTGCGAGACAGACGGTTGCGTTGTCTTTGTACTGATCCAAAGCCGTCTCCGCGAAGTTACCCATCCAGGTGTCCTGCCCGGCGAGAATTGCCGTCGCGTGAATGCTGTCAAGACCGCCCATATAAGCGTTTGTGCCGCACGCGTCCGTGATACATACTCCCTTGAAGCCCCACTCGCCGCGAAGCACGTCGGTCAGAAGTCCTTTGTGCTGACCCGACCAAGTGCCGCCGATGCGGTTATACGACGTCATAAGCCCGTTTGTATATCCGTCCGTGATACCCGTTTCGAACGACTTCAGATATATCTCGCGGATCGCCTGTTCGTTCGACCATGTAGCCACTCCGGAACGGTTGGTTTCCTGATCGTTAAGTGCAAAATGCTTGGTATAAAGGATCACTCCTTTCGATCTCAGTCCTTTGCTTGCCGCAGAACCGATTACGCCCGAAAGGAAGCTGTCCTCGCTGTAATACTCATAGCATCTGCCGCCGTATGCGCTGCGATGTATGTTGTTGCCCACGCCGTAAATTCCGACCGTTCCGCGCTTCATACATTCCATTCCGAAAGCCTTTCCGAGTTCTTCGGCAAGCTCTTTGTTGAACGTGCTCGCTACGATGGGATTGCCGGGAAGCTGAACTCCGCTTCCGCCCAGTCCGCACGGACCGTCCCTTGCGGGAGCGCCGGGAGCGGATATGCTTGTCGCGCCCGCGCCGATCGAACGGCACAGATTGACCTGTTCCTTGAAAGTAGTCTGATTGAGCAAATCTTCCCAAAGCTGATTGTTATACGGTATACCCATGAGCTGTATAAGATTGAGTTTGCCGTACTCCGACGTTACGGTGTTATACTTCGGCATCTTGTCGTTCGGATCGTTCGGAACTTCCTTGTCGTACTGCAATTCGTTTGCCAGAATTTCCGTGGTAAGCGAAAGCGTAACTCCGCCGCTGTAAGTGTCCGCCCAGTTGTTTCTGGAAAGATAGGTCACGGACTGACCTTCCATACCCGCATAACGGTTTACGTCGGCGTTGTCGAAACGGTTTTCGATCTTCGCTCCCGTAAACGGCGATACCGAATACGTGTCGTAATCATCGCTTCCGTATACAGTCTTATAAGTCAGACTCGCGTTGCCTTTTGCGTCCATTCCGCGGGATTCGTCGTATCCTTTTGCTGCAAGGATGTTATTGACCGCATCGTGAGCATCGAAGCCCGCCGCAAGCCAATAATCGCCTCTCTCGAGAATATACGTGCCTTTGCCGTACGAATCATAGCTCTTGAACTCGTATTCGGATACGTTTACGGTCAACGTATCGCTCTCACCCGGTTCGAGCAACTTCGTTTTCGCAAATCCGACAAGCTCCGCCGATGCTTTCTCGATCTTGTTCGTCTTGTCGTATTCGGTATAAGGTTTCTGCAGATATACCTGCATTACGTCTTTGCCGGCGACCGATCCGACGTTCTTGATCGTCATGGTCACTTCGTAGTTCCTGCCGTTCTTTTTCACCGAATAGTCACTGTACTCGAAGTCGGTATAGCTTTCGCCGTGACCGAACGCGTAAGCCACTTCGTCGCCGTAACTCCACTTGTCTTTGCCGTACTTGATCCCCGCCGCAGAATTCGCATTCCTGCCGCCGATAACGAGATCTTCGTATCTCGTTTCGTAATAACGGTATCCGACATAGATGCCTTCCTGATAAACGACGTATTTCGTGGGAACGTCGCCGTTACCGTTGGGAATCGGTTGCGTGATCGATCTGTACGTGAAATTACCGAAATTCTCGTTGGACGGAGCGGACTTGATGTCGTACACCCATGTATCGGTCAAATGCCCCGACGGGTTGGAATTACCGACAAGCACATCGGCAATGGCGTCGCAGGCTCCCGCGCCGCCCCAGCCTGTCCAGATACACGCGTCGACATCGTACTTTTCCACGTTCTTGAGCGACATGGGCGAAGTATTGTCAATGAGCAGAATGATTTTTTCGATCTTGTTTTCGTTCTTGAGTTTCTGCAGACCGGCAAGCACGCTGAGTTCGTTTTTGCTGAAAGACAAAACGCTGCCGTCTTCGCTCAAATTCGTATGGTCGTTGGTGTCGCCGCCTTCACCGTAGAAACGCGCGACGGTGAATATAGCCGCGTCGCCGTATTCGGAAACGCTGTTTATCGATGCGGGACTGTATTCGTCCCACGGCATTTCGTTTGTTTTTCCCGATCCTATCGTGTAACCGAGATCGGTGCTTCCCATTTTGATCATTTCGAGCAGTTTGTCGTTTACCTGCAAATCTCTGCTTCGGAGCGAAGTCGGCAAATCGGGAATATTCTCGTACATAGAAACGCGACTGCTTCCGATACTCTGATAGATCCACGAAATCGAACCCAATCCGAAGTTGCTGACCTTCGAATTTTTCGCGAGAGGAAGCGCGTTGTTTTTATTCCAGAGAAGAACCATGCCCTCTTCGTTCACCCTCTCGCTCACATCGGTCGCATAAGCGTCGGTCGCCGCTTCGTCGATGATCTGCTTCTCTATTCCGCTCGAAGTTTTATTCAATATCAGATTGCCGTCCGCATCTTTTTTCGCGAAATCCGACTTGAAGTACTGCGTATCCGCCTGCTCCGCCGCTTCATCCTGAACGAGTATGTAACGCGATACGTCGAAGAACTGATCGACGAACATCGAATATGCGGAAGCTATCGACGAAGTAATAAGAACGATGAGAAGTATAAACGCGAAAAAGCAAGTCAGTAACGTCCACACGGAACGCTGAAACAGTTTATCTTTCATACTATCGCTCCTCCTTCGTTTCGCATTTTCTGCCGCAAAAAATACATTACGACCGAGCCGATCAGACCAAGCGCGAATATGATGTCAAAGACAAAAATGAACGTCTGATACCATTCGCTGAAAAGCCCCGCAGTCGTATTGGTCTGTGCGGCAACGCCGTCGAGAACAAAAAACAGGATTATCATTGCGGCTGTCAGAAAAAAAACCGACATCGCACATATCCCCGCGATTATTCCCCACGGCATTTTTTTGATAAACTCATCTTTTTTCATAAATTCTCCTTTTATCTTTCTCCCGTATAACATGCATTTACGGGGAGGTAAGAGCGGAACTGCGCAATTCGCGTCTCTCGAGAGAATTATACATAAAAAATTTCGCCGCAGAGCAAAAACAGCCCGAACGGGCTGTTTATCGTCCTATTCTGTTTTCTTTCCCGACAGCAGAACATTCAGTATGAACGTACCGTTGTTGAGCGTTACCGAACATATACCGTTATACTTTTCGGCTATGTTCCGCATGGACTTCGTCCCTATTCCGTGGAAATTCCGATCCTCCTTCGTCGTTATCGGAAATCCGTCGTCGTCGAGCGTTATCTCGCCTTCGTACTGATTACATATATTGATCGAAACCATATCGCCGACACTGCGGACAACGACGCTTATATTGCGTTTTTCCCGATCCAACCGCATGACCGCGTCGATCGCATTGTCCAAAGCGTTACCGAACAACGCATACACGTCGGCGGCGTTCATGAACTCGAGCGCGTGTCCGTCCGCGACGCACGTAAGCGCAATGTCGTTGTAAGAACAGACCAGACTTTTCTCCGTAAGCATGGTGTCGAGCACCTCGTTGTCCGTCCTGACCGCCGAGTCGTAGACCGTGATCGATTTCTCTATTTCCATGACGGCTTCTTCGGGCAACGACTTGTCCTTACCTATGGAACGGATCTGATGGCGCAGATCGTGGCACTTCAGGTTTATGAGTTCGATATTTTCCTTCGACAAACTGTACTGCCTTTCCTTTTCTTTCAGAAGAAGTTGCGTAATATTCAGCTCGTTTTCGAGCTCGCCGGTTTTGAGCTGACCGAACTGTATATAAAGCAAAAAGAAGCAACACAAGTTTTCGTAAATTATGTTCATCAGCACGGTAAGAATATCGTCGTCCGTACTGTAATAAACGACTATGGAATTAAGGAAAATATCGACTATGATCGCAACGCCTACGATAGCCATAATACCCGTGTTTTTGATCCTGAAATTTTCCCCGTGACGTATTTTTCTGATGAATACAAACCAGAAAAACGTATAAGACAAAAAATACGCGAACACGTATAACACGCCCACAAGCACGGTCTGCAGATTGAAAGTCTCGAAACTCATGTCTCCTTCGAAATACATTCCGAGGATGGGGCTTGCGCCTTCCGTCACGAGCGATGTGAATATCCTCGCCACGCCGTAAGCGAAATGTTGCATGGTATAAGCCGCAATTGCGCAGAAAAAGATGTTTTTCCAATCCTCGTCGCAACAAAATTTCAGCATCGGCACCGTTATGAGAAACAGCATAAAAAACACAAAAGACGTGTAAAGCGCATTATAAAAAAGCGGCAGGACGACGACAAACGCCGAACCTACCAGCATACAAAGCAGGAAACGCAATAAAAAAAGATTTCTTTTGTGCAGACGGAGCGCAAACATAAACTCCGCCGTAAACAACTCCGCCATGACAACCAGGCGGTAGAACATGAGCATCGGCATATCACTTCCCTCCCAGATACTCGTTCAGACTCTTCAGGAAATCTTTTTTCCTGTTTCTCGATATCTGAAGTTTTTCTCCGGCAACGGTGACCGAAAACTCTTCAATGGCGGTAACGTATTGCAGATTGACGAGGAAGCACCTGTTGCAAAGCGCAAAAGGCGCTTCCGCAAGCGCATTACGAACATTATTCAACTGATCGTATGTAGTGTAATCGCCTTCGACCGTATGATATACGACGGTATGGTGCAGAACCTCGACGTACTTTATCGCGGACACGAGCAACCGACGCTTATTGTTGCGGTCGGTTATCCATATCTCTTTGTCCTGCGTCGCACGGAACCGCTCCGTCGCTCTGTCCATTTTCATGCAGAATCCGTCGAAGCGTACGGGCTTGACGATAAAGTCGAGCGCGCCTACCTCATAGCCTTTTACGGCGTACTGCACCATATTCGTCACGAAAATGACGATTACGTTTTTATCTTTTTCACGGATACGCTTTATGGCATCCATGCCGTTTAAGTGCGGCAGACATATATCCATGAATATGAAATCGAAATTACCGAAAAATCCGTCGAGAAAATCCAATGCGTCCGAAAAACACGTCACGGTAAATTCGAGTTTTCGCATTTCGCCGTATTTTCGTAAATAAGAGCAAAGCCGATCCCGCGCTTCGCCGTCGTCTTCGACCACACAAGCCCTGAACAAAACCATTTCCTCCCCTATCAATCTGTATACGAAAATATGATAGCATTTTTACCCCCCCCGTGTCAAGCGTTTGATTTCATAATTCGAGCTTTTTCGATGCAAATAATTTCCATAAAGATAAGGAAAATAAAAAAACCGCGCACGTTTCCGTGCACGGTTACATTCCGTATCTTATCGCTATTATTCGAGAATCGCTTTGATCCTGCGTATACCGGCGCTCGAGCTCTGTTCTTTCGTTATGCGGAAATGTCCGAGTTCGCCCGTATTCGCGACGTGAGGACCGCCGCAAACTTCTTTGGAATATTTTCCGATCGTATATACCTTGACGCGCTCGCCGTACTTGCTGTCGAAGTGGGCTTCCGCTCCCGCCGCCTTGGCTTCGTCCAAAGTCATCTCCTCGCATGCGACGTCGACCTTCGCTTCTATCGCCTCGTTCACCGCGGCTTCCACGCTCTTTATCTCTTCGGGAGAAAGCGGACGCGGGAAGTTGAAGTCGAAACGAAGTCGCTCTTCGGTTATGTTGCTTCCCTTCTGCGATATGTCGGAGTCTCCGAGCGTCCTCTTGAGCGCGGCATGCAAAAGATGCGTCGCGGTATGAAGTTTGACCGTCTGTTCGCCGTGATCGGCAAGACCGCACTTGAACTTCTGTTCCGCGCCTGCGCGGCTCTTCGCCGTATGTGCTTCGTATGCGGCGTCGAACCCGTCCATATCCACATTAAGCCCTGCTTCGCGCGCAAGCTCGACGGTCATTTCGATCGGGAAACCGTAAGTGTCGTACAGCTTGAACGCCGTATTTCCCGCGATCGTATCGCCGACGAGATGATCGCGTATTGCAGTAAATTTTTTCATACCCGACGTAATGGTCTTTTCGAAACGCTCTTCTTCGGCGTCGATCTCTCCGAGCACGCGCGCCGAATTGCGGTCGAGCTCGGGATATACTTCCTTATACTCGTTTATGATCACTTCCGCGACTTTGGACAGCAGACCTTTTTCGCCGCCGAGCTGTTTGATGAATCTGACCGCGCGGCGGAGCAAACGGCGGAGAATATATCCCTGATCCACGTTCGAACAAAGCACGCCGCGGTCGTCGCCTATTATCATGACGGCGGTGCGGATATGATCGGCAATAACTCTTATCGCCTTTGTCGTCGCTTCGTCCGATCCGTATTTCGTACCCGTAAGTTCTTCTATCTTCGAGATGATCGGCGCGAACAAATCCGTTTCGTATACGCTTCCGACACCCTGTAACGTCTTTATGGTGCGCTCGAGCCCCATACCGGTATCGACGTTCTTCTGTCTGAGCGGCTCGAACGTTCCTTCCGCAGTCTTGTTGTACTGCATAAATACGTCGTTCCAGACCTCGAGATACTTGCCGCACGAACACGCGGGAGAACACTCGGGCGAACATGCGGGCTTACCGGTATCGACGAACATTTCCGTGTCCGGTCCGCACGGTCCGGTAAGACCGGCGGGTCCCCACCAGTTATGCTCTTTGGGAAGGAAGAATATGCGTTTGCGAGGTATACCGGCATTCTCCCAGTACGTCGCAGACTCGTCGTCGCGCGGACAATCGTCGTCACCAGCGAAAACGGTAACCGAAAGTTTTTCGGGATCGATACCGAGATATTTTTCGCTCGTCAGAAATTCGTAACTCCACGAGATCATTTCCTTTTTGAAATAATCGCCGAGCGACCAGTTCCCGAGCATCTCGAAGAATGTAAGGTGCGACGCGTCGCCCACTTCTTCGATGTCGCCCGTACGGACGCATTTCTGTACGTCCGCAAGACGCGTGCCCTGAGGGTGTTTCTGACCGAGAAGATACGGAACGAGCGGGTGCATTCCCGCCGTCGTAAACAGTACGGTCGGATCGTTCTCGGGGATAAGGGACGCCGATCCTATGAGAGCATGTCCCTTGGACTTGTAAAAGTCGAACCACATTTGGCGCAGTTGCGCAGCATTGATCTTTTTCATTGCTTTCTTATGTCCTGTAAAAAATTATATACTTTTCGTAATCAACCGAACACTATGCCGAGCAGGTCGCTCGGTTGATCTATGAAATATCGCGGCTTATGTTCCGCATAATCGCTTTCGTCGCCGAAGCCGTATTTTGCGAACGCGCAATCGACGTCTTCGCCGCGCGCGCAGTCGATATCGAATATTCGGTCGCCGACCATGAGCGCGGGACGCGAAATAAGCGCGCGGTGTATCTGAGCGGCTTTGCTCGATTCCTTTTCCGTAAAATCGACGCCCGCCGTCCTCTCGAAAAATCTGCTCATCCCCGACGTTTCGAGGATTTTGTCAAGGAATATCTGAGGTTTGCCGCTCGCGACCGACAGGCGTACTCCGCCGATCGCAAGCGTTTTTACGGTATCGTAAACACCGTCGTATAGCCGATACATATTTATCCCTTCGGCGGAATACATCTCGCGGTATATCTTCAGTCCGCGTTCCGCGTCGGCTTCGCTCAGATGACAATACGTTTTAAGCGACCATACGAGCGCGGGGCCGATGAATTTCCGCAAGACGGTTTCGTCGGGTACGGCAACGCCGAGCCGACCGAGAGCGTAACGAACGCTGTGCATTATGCCCGCGCTGTTGTCGATGAGAACGCCGTCCATATCGAATATTACGTTCGCGTATTTCATTTCGTTTTATAGCCGTCCTTAAGTCCGACTATGCGGTTGTATACGAGTGCTTCCGATTTTACGTCGCGGACGAAATACCCTGTACGTACGAACTGGAACGAACTTCCTTTCTCCGCTTCGCCGAGTATCTTTTCGCCCTTCGCCGCATACACGACGAGAGATTCGGGATTCATTCTGTCGGCGAAATCCTCGTGCACGCCGTCGTAAGGCAAAAGAAGATGATCGTAGAACCGCGCTTCGAAGTCCACGCAGTCGTCGGCGTTCACCCAATGAATGACGCCCTTGGCTTTGACGCCCTCGACGTCCGATCCCGCAGTGCCTTCGATAAGTTCGCACAGCACGTGCGGTTTACCGATTTCGTCCGTTTCGTATCCGGTGCATTTTACGATATACGAGCCTTTGAGACGCACGTACGCGCCCGGAGTGAGCCGCTTATACTTGGGCGGAGGAACGACGGCAAAATCGCCTTCTTCTATATATAAATGCTTACCTACGGCGATCTTACGCTTTCCCGCGGACGGATCGGAAGGATTTATTTCCGTTTCGCTTTCTTCTCTCCAGCCGTCGGGACGGTTTGTTATCGTCAGCCGCACGGGCGACAGCACCGCCATGGCGCGCGGCGCGGTATCGTTCAGCTCGCTTCTTATGCATGCCTCGAGCTGTTCGGGAGAGCACTCGCTGTCCGCCTTTGCTATCCCCGCCTCGCTTACGAATTTCAGAATGGAAGACGGAGTATAACCGCGACGGCGAAGCCCGCATATCGTCGGCATTCTCGGGTCGTCCCACCCATCCACTTTGCCTTCGTCCACAAGCCGTTTGAGATACCGTTTGCTCATTATAGTACGCTCGATATTCAATCGTGCGAACTCGCGCTGCTTGGGCGGATTCGGGAAAAATTCTTTCAGATTATCCACGACCCATTCGTAAAGCGGTCTGTGATTTTCAAATTCCAGACTGCACAGAGAATGAGTAATACCCTCTATCGCGTCCTGAATCGGATGCGCGAAATCGTAAAGCGGATATATGCACCACTTGTTGCCCTGACGGTAATGCGGCGTATGCAGCACCTTGTATATAACGGGATCGCGCATATTTATATTCGGCGAAGCCATATCTATCTTAGCACGGAGAACGAGTTCGCCGTCGGCATACTTGCCCGCGCGCATTTCTTCGAACAGGCGGAGATTTTCTTCGACGCTGCGGTTTCGGCACGCGCTTTCTTTACCCGCTTCGGTGAGCGTGCCGCGCATTTCGCGCATGAGTTCGGCGGGCGTATCGTCGACGTAAGCAAGCCCTTTTTTTATTATGAGTTTCGCGCACTCGTACGTCTTTTCGAAATAATCGGACGCATAAGTTATCTCGCCCTGCCAACCCAGCCATTCGACGTCGCGGATTATGGCATTAACATATTCGTCGTCCTCTTTCGCCGGATTCGTATCGTCGAAACGCAAATGACATTTTCCGCCGTACGCTTGCGCCGTCATATAATAATTGATATAAACGCTCTTCGCGTGACCGATATGCAGATATCCGTTCGGCTCGGGCGGGATACGGGTAACTACTTCTTTTGTCCTGCCGTTTGCTATATCTTCGTTTATAACTTCTTCGATAAAGTTTGCCATATCAGAAAAGTCCTTTGATCTCCCCCGTTTCGGTATCTATAGTCATGCCCTCCGCCGCGGGAGCTTTGCCCAGTCCGGGCATAAGAAGGATTTTACCCGTAACGGCGACAATAAACCCCGCGCCGGCGCGGTAATACAATTCGCGTACGGTAATGCGGAAACCGCTCGGACGTCCGAGCTTAGTCTGATCGTCGGACAACGAATACTGAGTTTTCGCAACGCACACGGGTAATTTCCGACAAGCGGGATCGCACTCGAGTTTTTCCAGAGTTTCTTCGGCTTCGGGAGTAAAGTCCACTCCCTCCGCGCCGTAGATCTTGCGCGCGATAAGCCCGAGTTTTTCTTTGATACTTTTTTCGAGCGGATAGGCGTACTCCATTTTTCCGTCGAAAGCATCCATATGCGCGATGACAGCCGAAGCAAGCTCTCTGCCCCCTTCGCCGCCTTTGCTCCATACATCGGCAAGACAGACTTCCGCGCCCCGCTTTGCGCACTCTTCGCGCAGATAGGCGATCTCCTCTTCGGTATCCGTAACGAATTTATTTATAGCCACGACGCAGGGAAGTTTGAATACTTCGGTTATATTCTCGACATGTTTGAAAAGATTGGGCGCGCCGAGTCTGAGCGCTTCGACGTTCGGTTTTCCCGTTTCCGCTTTGGGCACTCCGCCGCCGTACTTGAGTCCGCGAACGGTCGCGACGACGACTACGCAGGACGGTTGGATCCCCGCCGCGCGGCACTTTATGTCGAGGAATTTTTCCGCGCCGAGGTCGGCGCCGAAACCCGCTTCGGTAACTACGTAATCGGCGTAACTCATCGCCGCTTTCGTAGCGATAATACTGTTGCAGCCGTGCGCGATATTTGCGAACGGTCCGCCGTGCACGAACGCGGGCGTGCCTTCGAGCGTCTGCACGAGGTTGGGACTGACGGCGTCCGCGAGAAGTATAGTCATCGCCTCGTCGGCTTTGAGCATTTTCGCGGTCACCGGTTTGCCGTCCTCGTCGCTTCCTATGACGATACATCCGAGACGCTCTTTCAGATCGGTCAGATCGCGGG
Source organism: uncultured Christensenellaceae bacterium (assembly GCA_910587025.1). Taxonomy (GTDB): domain Bacteria; phylum Bacillota; class Clostridia; order Christensenellales; family Pumilibacteraceae; genus Protoclostridium. The sequence goes on along the minus strand of CAJUKR010000003.1, from coordinate 21,169 downwards.
CAAGACAGAAAACAGCCATGACCTCGCTTGCCGCCGTTATGTCGAAATGATCCGTACGTTCGTTATACCCGACGCCGCAGGTCACCGTTCTCAAAGAGCGGTCGTTTACGTCGAGCGTGCGATGCCACGTAACGTTCTTTATTCTCAAAGCATTGCCCTGGAATATATGATTATCGATCATCGCGGACAGCAGATTATTCGCAGCCGCTATGGCGTGAAAGTCGCCGTTGAAATGCAGGTTGATGTCCTTCATCGGAAGCACCTGCGCGTAACCGCCGCCCGTCGCACCGCCCTTTATGCCGAACACCGGTCCGAGCGACGGCTCGCGAAGAGCGAGACAAACGCTTTTGCCGAGCTTCTTCATTCCGTCGGCAAGACCGATCGAAACGGTGGTCTTACCCTCGCCCGCGGGCGTAGGGTTTATCGCGGTAACCAGCACCGCTTTTCCGCGTTTACTTCCGCGACCCGTGACTTTGGCTTTGTACTTACCGTAAAGTTCGAGATCGTCCTCGCCTATACCGAGAGCCGCAGCCACTTCGGTTATTTTAAGCGGCTTCGCCGCGGTTGCGATTTCTATATCGGTCATAAGTTCTCCTTCTTACGCGCTTATTATTTATTCTATCACAAACGCTCGAAAAGCTCAAACGATTAAGGGGCGTTTTCGTCATCAAAATTTCCGTACAACAACGACATTTTTCTGCCGACCTCGACTATAAACCTTCCGAGCATAGTCTGCCGCTCGCGTATATAGTTGTTGCGCACCATGCGAGATATGCCCTCTTCCGTACCTACGAGCACGACAAGATTTTTCGCACGGGTGATCGCGGTATAAAGCAGATTGCGCGTCATTATCATCGGGTGTCCGCCGGCTATCGGGATCACGACGCCGTCGTACTCGCTCCCCTGACTTTTATGAACGGTCACGGCGTATGCGAGCATGAGCTGATTTCTGTCCTCGCCCGCATAAGTCGCCCGCCGTCCGTCCTCGAACTCGACTAGTATTTCGCCGCTGTCGGTGCGCACTTCGGTAACGAATCCCATATCTCCGTTGAATACGCCTGTCCCCGACGAATAATTTCTCACCCACTCGAGGTTATAATTATTGACCGTGTGCATGACTTTATCTCCCGCCGCGAACGCCGTATCGCCGATCACTATTTCACGGTCCGGATCGCCGAGCAATCCGAAGCGGAGCAGTCTGTTCAGATTGAGCACGCCGGCTTCGCCGCTCTTCATCGGACAAAGCACCTGAAGCCTGCCCGGGTCGCAGTCGAGATATTTCGGCAAACGGCGGGTTATGAGATCGACAGTCAGTTTGGCGCTCTCCGTCGCGGTATCGGATCGAATGAAAAAGAAATCGCTTCCGCCGCGAAGGTCGGGCATTTCCCCCGCGTTGATCTTATGCGCATTGACTATAATGCGTCCGTTTTCGTCCTGACGATATATGCGCGTCAGTTTCGCAACCGGGATCATTCCGCATGAAATAATATCCGCAAGCGCGTTGCCCGCGCCCACGCTCGGAAGCTGATCGGAGTCGCCGACTATTATGAGTTTCGCATCGTCGCGCAGTTCGCTCAGAAGCTCGGACAACAAATTGACGTCGACCATGGAAAACTCGTCGATGACGACGGCGTCCGATCCGAGTCCGCCACCTTCTTCGCAGTTGCTTTCGGTCATAAGCGCGCGATGAACGGTTGACGCGTCCGCGCCCGTCGATTCGGACAGGCGTTTTGCCGCGCGACCGGTCGGAGCCATGAGCTTGACCGAAAACCCGTGCGTTTTCAGTATCCCGAGTATACACCGTACAATGGTGGTCTTGCCCGTGCCGGGACCTCCGGTTATGACGGATACGCCGTTCGCAAGCGCGGATATTATGGCGTGCTTCTGCTCGGAATGAAACGAAACGCGTTCGATACGTTCGAACTCGGCTATTTCGTCCGAGCAATCCGGCAAAGCGCGGTTGGAAGACTCGAGCATGCGGCACAGCTTGTCTGCCGCCGTATACTCGGCGCGGTAAAGCCCGGCGGACATGATCGCGCGCTCCCCTTCGTAATCCACTTCGCGGATCTTTCTCGAGATCAGCATTTCGGCGATATTGTTCTTTATGAGCTGCTCGTCGTCGAGAGCGAGCAACCTGTCCGTTTCCTCGCACAACGCTTCGTACGTCATAAGCGTATTGCCGCTTTTTTCCGAACTTTCGCCGAGCGTATACAGCAGCCCGGCGCGGACGCGGAAATCGCTTTTCCTGTCTATACCGAGCGCGGACGCCATACGATCGGCCGTAAGAAATCCGATGCCCTTGACGTCCTCGATCAGACGGTAAGGATTCGTGCTTACCATTGCGACGGTGTGATCTTTGTATTCGTTGAAGATTTTAAGCGCAAGTCCGCTCGTAACGCCGTATTCCATAAGAAAACTCATGGCGTCGGCGGCGATCCTGACTTCGTTGTACGACGACGCTATTTCCTTCGCCATTCTGTTGCTTATACCCGAAACTTTCGTAAGCCGTTCTGGATGATTTTCGATAACGTCGAAAGTCTCGCCGCCGAACTTCGATACGATCGCTTCGGCACGTTTCGAACCTATTCCTTTTATCATACCGCTGCCGAGGAACTGTATCATGCCGTACATGCTGTCCGGACGTACGAGCCGCACTGTATCGGCTTTGAGCTGACGACCGAATTTCGGATGCGTGACGAAGTTGCCCGAGCAGTAAACGAAACTCCCCTCCGACACCGGCGGAAATACGCCCACTACCGTAAACGGCTGAAGGTCTGTTTCCACCGTGGCTATCGTATAGCCGTTCTCTTCGTTGCGGAAACGTATTTCCGCGATTGTTCCTTTTATCTCGGTCATCGACAATAAGTATACCACTTAACGTAAAGTTAAGCAACGATTTTACAAATGAAAAAAACGGACAGGTTGTACCTGTCCGTTTCGTATCGATAATAGTTTTTGTTTATGCGGGATATACGGAAACCTTCTTACGGGTCTTGTCGTATCTCTCGAACTTGACTACGCCGTCTGCGGTCGCAAAAAGCGTATCGTCGCTGCCTCTGCCTACGTTTTCGCCCGCATGGAATTTGGTTCCGCGCTGACGGACGAGGATATTGCCGGCTTTTACGTTTTCGCCCGCGTATCTTTTGACGCCGAGACGCTGTGCGTTACTGTCTCTGCCATTTTTGGTCGAGCCGCCGCCCTTTTTGTGAGCCATGAGGACAAGCGGTCTGAATGCAAATATATTCATTTTGATAATCTCCTTATTGTTTAAGCAATATTCGTGATCTTCACTTTCGTGAATGCCTGTCTGTGACCGTTCTTGACGCGCTCGTTCTTCTTTGCCTTATACTTGAACACGACGATTTTTTTGGTCTTGCCCTGTTTGACGATCTCTCCGCTTACCTTTGCTTTGACGTCTGCGCCTACCGCAACTTTGTCGCCGTCAACGGTCATAATAGCGGTGAACTCCACCTTTGCGCCTGCTTCGCCCTCGAGTTTTTCCACCTCGATAACGTCGCCCGCTTCGACTTTGTACTGTTTGCCGCCCGTGAGTATTACTGCGTACATTTAGCTACCTCCTTCACTTGATGTTTCCGCCGGCAAAGGTTGCACACCGAATCGGCGCACATTAAAAGACCCGTTCCGCGCGGTTCTGGAGTATTATACAACAACGACATAATCCAAGTCAAGTGATTTCGCGACCGTTTCGCAAAATATCGACATTCGGAAATATTCTCTCCCAACTGCGGTAAAAACTCTTGACAAAAAGAACTTTTTAAGATATAATCACATAAATCGAATATAAAGGCAATGCCTTACAGGAATAGTACTTCCGCCGCGAGTGCGCAGAGAACGTCGGTTTGGTGTAACGACGATGACTTCGGACGGAACGAACTCGCCATAAAGGATGTCAAGCCGCGCACCGAACGGGATTGTTCCCAAGTAGACTGCGACGTAAGTTCCCCGCGTCAGACGGGAAGGGATATGATTGTATCCTGCAAAGCGCCGACATAAAAGTCGGAATAAGAGTGGTACCGCGGATTCGTTCGTCTCTTAACTTTCACGTTAAGGGGCTTTATTTTTGCCCCGAAGGAGTCAACATGAAAAATTTCACAAAGTACGACAAAGGCTATTACATGCCGCCCGAGCAGTGCACCGACTGGTGTAAAAAGGACAGCGTCGAGCAACCGCCGATATGGTGCAGCGTAGACCTTCGCGACGGCAATCAGGCGCTCGTCACGCCGATGAGCCTGGAAGAAAAACTCGAGTTTTTCGGTCTGCTCGTTAAAATCGGCTTTAAGGAAATCGAAGTGGGCTTCCCCGCCGCAAGCGAAACCGAGTTCACCTTCCTTCGTACTCTCATAGAAAACAATCTCATTCCCGACGACGTGACCGTTCAGGTTCTGACCCAGAGCCGCGAACATATCATCCGCCGCACTTTCGAAGCGCTCAAAGGCTGCAAAAAAGCGATCGTACATCTGTACAATTCCACTTCGGTCGCTCAGCGCGAACAGGTGTTCGGCAAAGACAAAAAAGAAATAATCGGGATCGCGACCGAAGGCGCGAAACTTATCAAAAGGCTCGCAAAAGAGGACGGCGGCAATTATTTGTTCGAATACTCGCCCGAGTCTTTTACGGGAACGGAGCCCGAGTTCGCGCTCGAGATATGCAACGAAGTAATAAAAGTGCTCGAGCCCACGCCCGAGCGCCCGCTCATAATAAACCTTCCGTCCACTGTCGAAACGAGCATGCCGCACGTTTACGCGTGCCAGGTGGAATATATGCACAAACATCTCGAGCGACGGGACAGCGTACTTATTTCGCTTCACCCGCACAACGACCGCGGATGCGGCGTTTCGGACGCCGAGATGGGATTGCTTGCCGGCGCGGACAGAGTGGAAGGCACGCTGTTCGGCAACGGCGAAAGAACGGGCAACGTCGACATAATCACACTTGCCATGAATATGTTTACGCACGGCGTCGATCCGATGCTCGACTTTTCGGATATTCCGTCCGTCCGCGCGATATACGAACGGCTTACGAATATGACCGTTCCGCCCCGTCAGCCGTATGCGGGACAGTTGGTATTCACTGCGTTTTCGGGCAGCCATCAGGACGCGATAGCGAAAGGTCTGGCATACAGAAAGGAACACGATAAAAAATACTGGGACGTTCCGTACCTCCCCATCGATCCCGCCGACATCGGAAGGAACTACGACGGCGACGTAATACGTATCAACAGTCAGTCGGGTAAAGGCGGCGTAAGTTATCTGCTCGAACAGTCTTTCGGCTATCATATCCCGAAGAATATGCGCGAAGCCGTCGGTTACGCAGTGAAAAACGTATCCGACCACGCGCACAAAGAACTTCTCCCCGACGAAGTGCTCGGCGTGTTTACGGACAATTTCGTCAATATCGAATCTCCCCTGTCTTTCGTACGCTATACGTTCAATAACGTAAGCGGCGGCGTTCAGGCCTCTGTCACGGTACGCGAAGGCAACAAGACGCGCGACCTCATCGGAACCGGTAACGGCGCGCTCGACGCCGTATCTAACGCGCTCAAGTCGAATACCGGTATCGCGTATTCCAATCTGCAATACTCCGAGCACGCGCTCGAGGAAGGCTCGCACTCCCGCGCCGCCGCATACGTCGGCATCACGGATGCGGTCAATCATAAAGCGTGGGCGGTCGGTATCGACAACGACATAATGCGAGCGTCCATAAAGGCGCTCATAGGCGCGATCAACAAGCTCAAGACCAAAAGCGACAAAGAATTCGGCGACAACTGACGCAAAAGACAATTACCGAAATACAAATATAAAAGCTGCGGAACTTCCGCGGCTTTTTCGTTACCCCTGTCCTACTTCGATTTCAGATCGGCGACGATCATTTTTATATGAGCCGATTCTTTGTCCGTCAATCCGTCCAAACTGACCGTATCGCTCTGATCGAGACCGAGAAGATAATCGGTGGAAACATCGAAATAGTTTGCAAGTTTGACAAGCATTTCCACCGACGGCTGAACGTTGTCGTTTTCCCAATTCGAAACGCACTGTTTGCTCACGCTCATAGCATCGGCAAGTTCCACCTGAGTCTGGTTTCTCGATATTCGCAATCTTTTGATATTCTCGTTCAACATAATCAGCCACAGCCCTTCGCATATCTCGGAGCAACATACCCCGACCGATTTTACAATACTATTATATACAAATCAATTGACATTATTAAAATACTATAGTATACTTATATTTGACTTTATATGATGATTATATTGTCGATTTCATATGTTTTACCTGCCGATAAAAAAACTTCCGAAGATTTTATTACCGATGGTTGCGTGCGCCGTAATCTGCATACTCGTCGTTGGCTGCGGATGGGACGACGGTATTTCCGCCCGACCCGAGGGGCTGATATTCGAAGAATATCGCGACGGGTATGCGGTTACAGGCTATGTCGGCAATTCGACCGCTGTCGACATCCCGTCGATACATAACGGCAGATCGGTAATCGCGATAGCCGACGAAGCATTTTCTGGCAACGATCGCATAGAAAAAATAGAAATCGGCAACGGCGTGTCCGTTATAGGACGTTGCGCTTTTCTTAATTGCAGAAAGCTCAAACGCATAAGTTTTCCCGACAGCGTTTCTTCCGTGAACGCTTCGGCATTTTGCGGTTGTTCTTCACTCGAATACACCGTTTACCGAAATGTGAAATATCTCGGTAGCGACGAAAATCCGTATCACGCATTGATCGGACCGATGACTGCCGCGAGCGCGAATTACGTTCTGCACGAAAACACGAAAATAATATGCGACTATGCGTTTTCCGACAACAAAGCGCTCAAGCTCGTTATCATCCCGGACGGAACCACTGCCGTCGGATATTATGCTTTCGGCGGCTGTCGGGCGCTCGAAAAAACAATCATTCCCGAAAGCGTCGTCCGTATAGACGATTTTGCGTTTCACAAAAATAAAAACGGTCCGGGCAAAGAATATCTCGAATCGCAAATCGACGTTTATAAAAAAGAAATCGCAGACAATTCCGCGACTGTCGAGGCGCTTGTTCGGGAGCGGGATGCATACCGCGATTTTCTGCTGGAAAAGACGGGAAGCGTGTCCGACGAAAATCTCATATCGTTCGACGAAAAAATAAAAAAGCTCTCATCCCTATGCGACGGATTGAGAGCCGAAATAAACGAACTGCCGACGCAACTCGATAATGCCGACAACCGTACAATTACGGATATAACGTTCAAAGGCACAACCGAGCAATGGGGAAAAATCGAAAAAAGCGGTATGTGGAACGGCGACACGGACGCATATACCGTCCGTTGCGTAAACGGAGATCTGACCGACCCAAATCGAAACGGCGGAAACGGCACATGACCGTTCCCGCCGTTTTTATGTAAGTTTTACTCTTTCGAAAGAAGCGGCGAAGTCACCACATAATCCGCGGTGGCTTTATTCGTCGCGATCGGAATATCGTATACGACCGCAATACGGAGCAGAGCTTTTACGTCGGGGTCGTGCGGCTGCGCCTGAAGCGGATCCCAGAAGAATATCACGACGTCGATCTTGCGTTCGGCTATCTTCGCGCCGATCTGCTGATCTCCTCCGAGCGGACCTGACAGATACCTTTTGACTTCCAGTCCTGTAGCTTCCGCAACGAGCTTCGCCGTCGTACCAGTACCGCAAAGTTCGTAATCGGACAAAACGGACTTGTTCCTTTTCGCCCACTCCGTCATTTCGTCTTTTTTATTGTCATGCGCAATAAGCGCGATCGTTTTCATTTGTGCACCTCGTTTTTTCTTTCAGTATAATATAATTCGGGAATATTTGCAAGGAAATTAATATAACAATGCCGTTATTATTTTTCCGTCATCCGCGCACAAGCGGTAATAACTTCTCGTTATCCCCCGCTCCCATGACTATCACTACGTCGCGATCGTACGACAGCGACCGAACAAGCCCGGCCGCGTCCGAAAAATCGGTTGCAGCCACGGCTTCCCCGCCGCGTTCGTTTATTTTATCGGCAAGACCGAGCGAACTTGCGCCGCCCGACTCGCCGCGGGCGCGAAAGACGGGAAGAATTATCGTGCGCACGTTTCCGAGCGCTTGCGCAAATCCGTCCGAAAATGCCGCCAAACGTCCGAACGTATGCGGTTGAAAAACAACGAGAGGACGGGAATAGCCGAGCGCAGACAACGAATCCAGGCTTGCGGAGATCTCGGTAGGATGATGCGCGTAATCGGACAACAGCGGTAGACCGCACGCGTTTCCGACAAACTGCATCCGTCTGTCCACGCCCGCAAAAGCCGAAAGTCCATCCGCGATGTCGGTATAATCCGCGCCGTACATACGCGCCGCGGCGACGGCGAATACCGCATTGAGCGCATTGTGCCTGCCGTATAAAAGCGTATCGAACGTGCGCACTCCGTCCGGTGTTTTGACGGTTATACGCGTGCCCGACGGAATGCGCTCTTCGCCGATAAGGGCGTATTCACCGGTCAGACCGACGCCTACGGCTTTATCCGGACATAGATAAGAAAGTTCGCACGGGAGCACGACCGACTTGCAACGCGCCGCGAACGCCGCGAACGCTTCGATCAATTCCGTTTCGGACTTATAGCAATCGGTATGATCGAGTTCCATATTGAGTATCACGCCGACATCGGGAGAAAGCGTAAGAAAGTTACGCATATATTCGCATGCTTCGGCGACGAGCACGTTTCCGGTAGTACCGCCGCGCTTGCCTCCCACCGTACCGCCGAGATGCATGGCGGGATCGCTCCGTCCGAGCGCCGCAGCCGTCATAGCCGTAACAGTGGACTTTCCGTGTGTGCCCGCGACAGCGATCAGGAAAGGAAAAGTACGCGATATTTCGCCGAGCGCTTCCGCGCGCGTCAGAATTTTTTTGCCGAGCCGCCGCGCTTCCGAAAGCTCGACGTTCGTTTCGGGAATAGCCGACGTATAAATCACGAGATCGGCATCGCGGACTTTTTCCGCGGCGTGTCCGCCCGTGACTACGTCGGAGCCGCTCACCGTATGACCTCTGTCGGCATAGTATTCGGCGAGCCACTTCATGCTCACCCCTTCGCTCCCGATAAAATGAATACGCATAACCCTTATATATGAAAAGCACGCCGTCGGCGTGCCTTTGTGTTTGGGTATTTTCGTATTATGCGAGATACTTTTTTATCTCGGCGGCTTTGTCCGTTTTCTCCCAAGGCAATCCGTTTTTACCGAAATGCCCGTAATTCGTGGACGCGGAGTATATGGGCGACGACAGCCCGAGTTCATGTATTATCGAATGCGGACGGAAATCGAAAACCTTTTCGATAATGCCGAGCAATTCTTCATCGCTCTTTTTCCCTGTCCCGAACGAGTTTACGCACACTGAAACGGGATGCGCGCGTCCTATCGCATATGCGACCTGAAGTTCGAGCTTATCCGCCGCGCCTGCCGCGACCATGTTCTTGCAGACGTAACGCGCGTAATAGCTTGCAGAGCGATCGACCTTAGTCGGGTCTTTGCCCGAGAATGCGCCGCCGCCGTGCGGGATCATTCCGCCGTAAGTATCGACGATAATCTTTCTGCCCGTCACGCCGCTGTCGCCCGCGGGGCCGCCGAGAACGAACCGACCCGAAGGATTTATAAGGTATTTCGTATCGGCCGTAAGAAGGCTTTTGTCTATTACGTGTTCCGCGACTTCGCGCTTCAAATCATCCTGTATGGTTTCGAGCCCGACTGTTTCGTCATGCTGCGAAGAAATCACCACCGTATCGATATGATGCGGCACGGCGCCATCGTATGCGACCGTCACCTGCACTTTTCCGTCAGGACGGAGATAACCGAGCAATCCGCTTTTTCGCACTTCGGTTAGTCTGCGGCTCAGCCTGTGAGCCAGGCTGATCGGAAGCGGCATAAGCTCTTCCGTTTCGCTGTCGGCATAACCGAACATCATACCCTGATCGCCCGCACCGAGCTTATTGCCGACGTCTTCGCCGTCGCCGTAACGCGCTTCGAGCGATCGCGTAACGCCCATGGATATATCGGGCGACTGACGATCCATTCTCACGACGATCTCGCAGGCGTCGGGATCTATGCCGCTTTCGGCCGTATAACCTATATAACGAAGCGTATCGCGCGCTATGCCTTCGATGTCTATATCGCTCTTCGTCGTCATCTCGCCGAAGATCATTACAAAGCCCGTAGATGCGCATACCTCGACGGCGACCCTGCTCTTCGGATCGCCCTCGAGCGCCGCGTCGAGCACTCTGTCCGCGATCAGATCGCAAACCTTGTCGGGATGTCCTTCGGTAACGCTCTCCGAAGAGAACAGTCTGTATTTTTTCATACGTAACTCCTTGCCCCGCCGCGCTTATCCGTTCAGTTTCGCAAGCATATCCGCGACAAGACCGCTTATGCGCTCCGCCGCTTCCGCCATGCCGAATTCGGTCTTGAGACTTTTATCGCGTGTCGATACTTCGACCACGCCGCGTTCGCATGTCTTCTGACTGACGACGACACGCACGGGCACGCCGAACAGATCTGCGTCGGCGAACATGAAGCCGGGACGGACTTCGCGATCGTCGTAAAGGACTTCCACGCCTTTCGCCTCGAGATCGCTCACCAGCTTTTCCGCAACCGAGCGCACACTGTCGTCGGTAACTCGGAGATTGCACACTTCCACCTGCCACGGCGAAATCGAGATCGGCCATATGGGACCGTAAGCGTCGTGACTTTCTTCGCAGATCGAAGCTATAAGCCGTCCGACTCCTATACCGTAACAGCCCATGATCGGATTCTTTTCCGTATTATCCGAATCGAGATAAGTCATTCCCATGGACTTCGTATACTTGTCGCCGAGCTGGAATATGTTTCCCACCTCGATTCCTCTGCGCACGGTAAGAGCGGGTTTGCCGCAATTCGGACATATGCCGCCCGCCGCAGCTTTCGCCACGTCGACGTACTCGACTTTTCCGTAGTCGCGCGCGATATTGAACCCGGTATAATGAATATCCTGTTCGTTGCCGCCGGCAACGAGATCTTCTATTCCTTCGAGCGAACGGTCGAACACGACGGTCGCATCCGTCTCGAGTCCGTACGCGCCGATAAAACCTGGCACGATGCCGCTTTCGGGCGTAATCTCGACAGCCGGATGTATCTCTTTTTTCAGCAGATTGCGAAGTTTCGTTTCGTTGACTTCGAGATCGCCGCGGATAAATACGATCACATATTCGTCGGTTGCGTTTTCCTGATAAACGACGGCTTTTGCGGTCGTATCCTTTTCTCTTCCGAGGAAAGCGCAGACTTCTTCTATGCTTTTCTTGTTCGGCGTAGCCACTTTCTTAAGCTCCGCGAGCTTGCCGGACTTGTTTTTCAGAATGCAATCGGCGACTTCCATATTGGCGCGATAACCGCATTCGGGACAGATCGCGAGAGTGTCCTCGCCTATTCCGGCAAGAAGCATGAATTCGTGCGAAACCTTGCCGCCCATCATGCCCGAATCCGACTTGACCGCAATTACGTTCTTCGCGCCCGCGCGCTTGAAAATACGAACGTAAGCGTCGTACGCTCTGTCGTAATATTTTTCGAGATCGGCTTGCGACGTATGGAACGAATACGCGTCTTTCATCGTGAATTCGCGCACGCGTATAAGCCCGCCGCGGGCACGCGGCTCGTCGCGGAACTTGGTCTGGAACTGATATATCATGAACGGATACTGCGTATACGACTGCGCGGTATTGTTCGCCATATGCACCGCCGCTTCCTCGTGCGTCATTCCGAGCACCATGGGATTGCCGCCGCGGTCGTTGAAACGCGCCATTTCGCTCCCGATCCCCGTGTACCGCCCCGACGACTGCCAAAGAGACGCGGGCATGACTACGGGAAATAATACTTCCTGTCCGTCGATGCCGTCCATCTCCTCGCGGATGATCTGTTGCAGTTTGCGCGCGATACGCTGAGTGGGCATAAAAAGCGAGTAAATTCCGCTCGCCATGAGTTTCATGTACCCGCCCTTGGTCATAAGTATCTGACTTTCGATCTGACTTTCGTCCGATACGTCTTTAAGACGCTGTCCGAGTAAATTCCTTACTTTCATTGTCGCTCCGATATTTTTGCTTTATATTACGCAAACAGTATACTCGCTTGCCGTGAGTTTGTCAACGATTTGTTTTAATACCGCTTATCTCAGTCGCGCGGCTTGACTATTCCTATATAACGCTCGAGATTAAACAGCGTCCACGGCGATTTATCCGGCGGAAAAATACGGAAAGTCATTATCTTGTCCGTAGTAGGATGACGGAAAGACAAATCGTACGACCAGAGCGAGAACGAGTTCGCCGGCTGATTTTTTCCGTACTTGACGTCACCGTAAAGCGGACATCCCACCGTCGACATTTGCACACGAATCTGATGACTGCGACCGGTAAACAATCGTATATCGGCAAGATACAGTCCCGCCTCGTCGTTATCCTCGAGGATATTGTAATCGAGAACGGCTTTTTTCGCGCCCTCGGTCGTCATGGGAACGACCCTTACGATATTGTTCGCCTGATCCTTGAAAAGATAGTGAGTAAGCCGCCCCTTCTTCTCCTGCGGACGCGCGGTAAGCACGGCAAGATATTTTTTCGAAAACGTGCCGTCCTTTATCTGTTCGGACAGGCGCGCCGCGGCTTTGCTCGTCCGCGCGAAAACCATGACGCCGCCCGTAGGTCTGTCCAGCCTGTGAACAAGCCCGAGATAAACATTGCCCGGCTTGTCGTACTTGTCTTTTACATAACTCTTGAGCAGTCCGAGCATATCGTCGTCGCCCGATTTATCCGCCTGGCTCGGTAGCCCCTGAGGCTTGACGACGACTATGACGTGATTGTCTTCGTATAATATTGTCAGATCTTTATAATCCATATAATCCTCATAATCCTCGGTTTCGAAAAGTAACAAGCCCCGAACAGCCGCAAGGCAATCTGATCCCTCTGTCCGAAGTCGGAAGCGTCACCTCGTAAGCGGTAACGTGTCCGTGCGGCAGATAAATTTTCAATATATCCTCGAGCACCGTCGGCTGTAAACCCGTCGTGTACGAATTTATAAGAAAGAACAACGGATCGTCGGACAGCACTTTGACCGCGTCGGCAACGAGCGCACAGATATTGTCCTCGAGCTTCCACATCTCCCCGCCCGGACCTCTTCCGTAAGACGGAGGATCCATAAGCACGCCATCGTAAGAATTGCCGCGTTTCAGCTCCCTCGATACAAACTTGCCGCAGTCGTCCACTATGTACCGTATTCCGTCGTCCGGACACTTCGACAGTTCTGCATTTTTGCGGCAACGGTCGACCATATTCTTCGCCGCGTCCACGTGAGTGACTTTCGCGCCCGCTTTCGCAAGCGATACCGAAGCTCCGCCAGTATATCCGAAAAGATTGAGCACTTTCGGTCTGCCTCCGCGATCGGAGATCAGTCCACGCATTTCGTCCCAGTTATACGCCTGTTCGGGAAACAATCCCGTGTGCTTGAACCCCATGGGCTTTATAAGAAAACTCAGATCGCCGTAAGAGATCTTCCATTCGTCGGGAAACGGTTTGATCGCGCGCCACTTGCCGCCGCCCGAACTCGAACGGACGTAATGCGCGTTAAGCCCCCTGTACGAAGACAGATCGAAGGGCGGATCCCATATAGCCTGCGGATCGGGGCGAAGCAATATAACGCGTCCCCAACGCTCGAGCTTTTCTCCGCCGCCCGTTGCGATTATTTCGTAATCTGTCCACTTTTCGGTCTGCACGTACAGAGTATACCACACTATAAAAAAATTGGCAAGAAAATAGCGCCGCAAGAACATTATTTTCGTTCGGCGGCGCATATTCGTTTTTATTTCGTTAGACCTTACGCTTTGGAAATCATAACGGTGACTTTCTCGCCGTTTACGTCCCAGTCTTTCGTAAACTCACCGTCATCCGTAAGACGGTCGCAAAGCGTGTCCGACATGACGGCGGACGCATACTTTTTCATCACCTCGTCAATCACCGGCGAGCCTTTGACGCATACCGCGATGTGATCGGTGACTTCGAAACCGTTGTCTTTACGCATAGTCTGTATCTTCGACACAAGCTCGCGCATATATCCCTCTTCCTTGAGTTCGGGCGTGACCAAACAATCGAGCACCGCCGTAAGCCCCTTATCCGACTGCGAGACATACCGCGACGTGCCGGTAGTCGCAATAAGCAGATCTTCGCGTCCGAGTTCGACCGTCGTGCCGTCAGCGTCGAACGAGTAGGTTTTCCCGCTTTCGACTGCGGCGACTACGGCTCCCGCATTCTTTGCAAGGTGTTCGCGGATCGCACCTATAAGTTTGCCGTACTTCGGTCCGAGCGTTTTGAGCTGAGGCTTCACCTCGTACGACACGAACGCTTTTGCGTCGGGAGCGAACTCGATATTCTTTACGTTCAGTTCTCCCTCGAGGATCTCGTCCAGTCCGTCGGACAAAACGCCCGCGGTTTCCCCGCACAGAATGAGTCTGGAAAGCGGCTGACGGTTCTTTATATTCGCGGCGTTGCGGCAACTTCTTCCGATATTGGCCGCGGCGGCGCAAAGGTTCATTCCCTTTTCGAGTTCTTTATCGACAAAACTCATATCCGCTTTCGGGAAGTCGCAGAGATGTACGGACTCGGGCGCGGACTTATCCACGGTGCGGACGATATTTTGATAAATGCTTTCGCTCATGAACGGAATGAACGGAGCCGCGAGCCGCGACAGCGTTTCGAGCACGGTATACAGCGTCATGTACGCCGCGATCTTGTCCTCGGTCATTCCGCCGCCCCAGTAGCGTTCGCGCGAGCGGCGCACGTACCAGTTCGACAACGAATCGACGAACTCCTGTATCTCGCGCGCAGACTCGGTGATCTTGTATTCTTCCAGTCCTTTATCCACAAAGTCGACGAGCGAATTGAGCCCGGACAATATCCATCTGTCCATAAGCGTAAGTTTACACTTTTTCAGGTCGTAGCGCGTCGGGTCGAAGCCGTCGATATCGGCATAAAGCACATAGAATCCGTAAGTATTCCAAAGCGTACCCAGGAACTTGCGCTGTACCTCGCTGACCGCTTCGGCGTAAAATCTCGAAGGGATCCAAGGGTTTGAAATCGTATAGAAATACCAACGCACGGCGTCCGCGCCCTGATTGCCGAGAATCTCGAACGGGTCTACTACGTTTCCGAGATGTTTGCTCTGCTTCAAGCCGTTTTTATCCAGAACGTGACCGAGCACGATACAATTTTTAAACGGAGCTTTGCCGAACATAAGCGTCGACACCGCCTCGAGCGTATAGAACCATCCGCGCGTCTGATCGACCGCTTCGGAAATGAAGTTCGCGGGGAAAGTTTTTTCGAAAAGCTCTTTGTTCTCGAACGGATAATGGTACTGCGCGAAAGGCATCGAGCCGGAATCGTACCAACAGTCGATGACCTCGGGCGTACGGCGCATGGTCCCGCCGCACGAGCATTTCCACGTCACGCCGTCCACATACGGTTTGTGAAGCTCTATATCCTTTTTAAGTCCGCCCTTTTCGCGAAGCTCTTTTCTCGAGCCGATCGCTTCCTGTTTTCCGCATTTGTCGCAAATCCAAATCGGCAGCGGAGTGCCCCAGTACCGCTCGCGCGAAAGTCCCCAGTCGATGACGTTTTCGAGGAAATTGCCCATTCTGCCCGAGCCTATTCCGGGCGGAATCCAGTTTACCGTCGCGTTGTTTTTCACAAGCTCGTTTTTCAGCTCGGTCATTCTTATAAACCAGCTCGACCGAGCATAGTACAGAAGCGGCGTATCGCAACGCCAGCAGAACGGATAACTGTGATTGAATTTTATTCTCGCCTGAAGCAGTCCGCGTCTTTCGAGGTCGTCCATGACCGATTTGTCCGCGTCCTTACAGAATACGCCCGTAAACTCTCCGCAACCGCCGACGAACTTTCCGTCCGGACCGACGAGCTGAACGAAAGGCAGTCCGTAATTCCGTCCGACCTTCGCGTCGTCTTCGCCGAAAGCGGGCGCGATATGAACGACGCCCGTACCGTCGGTGAGCGTGACGTAATCGTCGCACGTCACGTACCACGCTTTTTCGCCGCCTTTCGGCTCGTAAAACGTAAACAACGGCTCGTACTCGGTATACTCGTACTCCTTGCCCTTTTTCTTCGACAGCACTTTGCCGTTTTCGAAATATTTGCCCGCAAGCGCTTCGGCGAGTATATACCGTTTTCCGTCCGACTCGATCTCTACGTACGTTTCGTTCGCGTTCATACACAGCGCGACATTGGAAGGAAGCGTCCAGGGAGTGGTCGTCCAGGCAAGGATATAAAGATCCTTTTCGCCTTTGACCTTAAACCGAGCGGTGCAGGACGTTTCTTCCACGTCCTTATAACCCTGCGCAACCTCGTGCGATGCAAGCGCGGTACCGCAACGCGGGCAATACGGCACGATCTTATGCCCTTTGTAAATAAGCCCGCGGTCGAATATGGACTTCAGGCTCCACCATTCGGATTCGATGTAATTGTCGTCGTAAGTGATATAAGGGTTGTCCATGTCGACCCAGTAACCGACTTGGTCGCTCATTTCCTCCCACATACCTTTATATTTCCATACGCTTTCCTTGCACTTCTTTATGAAAGGTTCGATACCGTACTTTTCGATCTGTTCCTTTCCGTCCATGCCGAGCGTCTTTTCCACCTCGAGTTCTACGGGCAGACCGTGAGTATCCCAGCCCGCTTTGCGGAGAACATGACAGCCTTTCATGGTTTTGTACCGAGGTATAATATCCTTCATGACGCGGGTAAGAACGTGTCCGATATGCGGTTTGCCGTTCGCCGTAGGCGGTCCGTCGTAAAACGAAAACTCTTCGCCCCCCTCGCGCGATTTCATACTCTTTACGAAAACGTCGTTGTCTTTCCAGAATTTCGCTATTTCCTTTTCTCTCGATACGAAATTCAGACTGCTGTCAACTTTTCTGTACATAATTTCTCCGAAAATTTATTGTTTGTCCGTTAATTTACCCGTTTTTATATCAAAGCATAAAGAAATACAATCCGCAGATCATAAGCACGCTTCCCGCAAGCACGAACATATGCCATATCGCATGATAGTACGGGAGCTTGCGCATCTTGTAAAACACGATCCCGACGGTATACGCCACGCCGCCGAAGAGTAGCAACAGGAACGCGCCCAACCCGATCGCAAGATAAAGATGATATATTCTCACGACTATGAGCCAACCCATGGTGACGTAAGAGATAAACGTGAATACGCGGAATTTCTGAACGCTTATGCCGTTAAACACGATCACTATTACGGCAAGAGCAGCAACCACGGACGCGATGACCGTGCCCCATATCGCGTCGGCGGGCTGTTCCGTCCCGCCCTCGATAAGCCCGACCACGGCATACGGCATGTACGACCCCGCGATCAGTATCGAAATAGAGCAGTAATCGAACCGCCTGAGCACCGAACGCGCGCGACTTCCGTACCTACTCGCGTGGTAAACCGAACTCATCGTATACATCGACGTGAGAGCCAACGAAAACGCTATTACCGACACGAGAGCGCCGGCTCCGTATCTGCCGTCGGCAACGCCGCCCGCGGCGCGTACGATCATAAGAACCGAGAATACGAGACAAACGATCGCCCCCAAAGCGTGAGTCACGATGTTCGCCGCTTCCTCTTTCGGCGTATATTTGCGCTGTTCCTTGGAATAATCCTTTTTCTCTTTCGTGCTCTCCCGGGATTCGACCTCGGCTTCGGTTTTGTTTTCGTCGGTCGTCATAAACTATATGCTCCTAAAACAATTCCACCCGAAATAATCGGATGGAATAACAAATGCCTTCTCGTTCGTCCGATCGGTCACTTCAAAACCGTCTTGAGATACTCCACGAGATCTCCCACGGTTTCCAGTCCGTCGACAACGTCGTCGGGAATGGTAATATCGTATTCCTGCTCCATGGCGAAAAGAAGTTCCACGACGGTAAGCGAATCGGCGGCAAGGTCGGTTTTTATATTCGTACCGAGCGTGATCTTTTCCTTATCCACTTTGAGATACTCCGACAATTTGTCTACGATGATTTCGAAAATTTTGGTTTCGTTTTCCATTATGTCCTCCCGATTTTTATCTGCGGCAATACCGCCCGCACAAACGCGAAGTCCGTACAAACAATATTCCGAAAATATCAACGCACATATTATAGCACATGTTTCGGCGGTTGGCAAGCGACGAAACGCACTTAACTTCAAAACTTGATTATTTCTTTTTCAGGACGCTTACGGTAATCTTCCCACGCGAAGTCGTCAAAGTAAGAGGTTCGCCCGCCCCGTCCGACGAATAACCGTACAGCTCGCCGAAGATCGCGACCGCGCTCGATTTGCCGCTTACCTTTACTCTTCCCACCTCGGTAATGATATCGCCTTCGACAAGTCCGCTTTCGCCGCCCGCCGCGGTGACCATAATGCCGTTCGTCTGCAACACTCCGCGCCAGCCCCGCGAATGCGGAATCGCCGCCGCACTGCCGTCCACAAGCACGCCTATACCGCCCTCGGGCGACGTAAGCATCCCGACCCCGTAGCCGTCGAGCCCGGCGCCGAACAGTCCGAGAGCGCCTCCGTCTCCGCTTTCCGCCGCGTCGAGTACTGCGGACGCGACAGAAATCGGCACGCAATAACAGAAGTTATCGTTATCATATTCGCCGTACGTGACGATACCGACAAGCCTGCCCCTGCCGTCGAGAAGCGCGCCGCCGCTCATTCCCTCGCCGCCGCAAGACGTCGAAGAGAGCACGGGCACGCGCTTTTCCTCCGAGGTATCGCCTGTCAGTCGCAAAGTACTTATGACCGTCGAAGAAGAAACCGTTTCTCCGTCGAATATTTTTACTCCATTGCCGCCGAGATTACCTATCGAATACGTTTTTCCCGAAACGGCGTCGAATGAAAACTCGGGAGACGTAAATCCTTCGAAATACGGTATTGCAAGCACGGCAATGTCGTGATACGCGGAATAACCGAGAACTTCGGCAGACATGCCGCCCGCCGTAACGGTATCAGCGTCCATTACTACGTGGTAGTTTGTCAGACACAATACTTTGCCGTTTTCGACAGCCTTTATCGCCACCGCGCTGCCGTAACGCGAAACCGAGCCTTCCGAAGTAACGGCAAGCACATTCGGCAAAAACGCTTCCGCCCTTTCCCGACCGTCGTTTCCGTCCGAACACGAACACGCGGAAAAACATACGGTCGACAAAACGACCGCAACGATAAAAAGAGCTGTTATTTTACAAATGAATTTTTCGGTCATGATATATGCGAAAACGCGTCAGCCGCGGAAAATCTTTCCCGTACCGTCGTAATACGACGGACGCTCTACCGCTGTGACCTCGCTCCAGTCGATCGGAGCCATTCCGTGTGAAGTCAGAAAAGCGTTCGCCCCGGAAAACGGCCGCGACCCGAAGAAACCGTTATGCGCGCTCATGGGCGAAGGATGCGCGCTTTTGATTATACAATGATGCCGCGCGACCAACGCTTCTTTAGCCTGCGCGTTGCGCCCCCAAAGAATGAATACAAGCGGCTTTTCGCGCGCGCCGAGTTTGCGTATCACGCTGTCGGTAAATTCCTGCCAACCGCAATTTGCGTGAGCGTTGGAGCTGCCCGCGCGCACCGTAAGCGTGGCGTTTAGGAGCAGAACGCCCTGTTTCGCCCAGCCCGTGAGTTCTCCGTTTTTTCCGCTCATACTTATGCCGAGATCGCTTTCGATCTCTTTGTAAATATTTTTCAGCGAAGGAGGAAGAGCGACGCCGTCGCCGACCGCGAAAGCCAGCCCGTTCGCCTGCCCCGGATTGATATACGGGTCTTGTCCGACTATAACCGCTTTCACGTCGGCAAACGGAACGTATTTCATGCTCGCAAAGATGAGCGATTTCGGCGGGTATACGACATACTCGCGGTATTCACGCTCGACAAACTCTTCGATTTTCTTGAAATAAGGTTTATCCGTCTCTTCGGACAGTATTTCGTCCCAGTCATTGCCTATCTTGATATCCATGATATAAGCATAGCAATTTTCGACGGAATTTGCAAGTATAATACATCGAATGAAGGAAAATACTTAAACAGTGCGAAAGAAAAACCAACGACAAAGCGGGCGGCAATGTTGCCGCCCGTAGCTTTTTATTTTTTTCAGCTCGGGAAAAGACCGTCCGAACCCGAACCGCCCGAACCGTCGTCGTTCGAGCTCAGAAGAAACGCCATGATCATCATGGTATTGAGCGAACTCGTGGTCGAACAGGAATCGTTGTGGTCGTTCATGAGCAGAAGCATCAATAACAGAAGCCTGAAAATTTCGCCGTTATTAGTCATAACAATTATATATGCGACATTCTGCGACATTGATAACATGTTATGATAAATTCATGATATTAAGAGAAGAAACAAACGACCTCAGAACAACAACTCTGCTCGATCCGCGCGCGGAATCGCTCGTAAGAAAATACATGCCGAGTTACGGCTCTCTCGAACAGATGTCGGCGGTATTCACCGCACTCGCGGATACGGGAAGACTGAAAATAGTATCCGCCCTTTCGGTCAGCGAAATGTGCGTCGGCGATCTGTCGGCAGTGCTCGGCGTAAATCAGACCACGCTGTCGCACCAGCTCAGATTTTTACGCAGCGCGGAGATCGTGACATGCAAAAAACAGGGCAAAGTCGTCTTTTATTCCATCGCCAAGCCGATGATAAACGATCTTATGCTCATAGCCGCCAAAATGCGCAGCCGCGAACAACTCGCCTAAACGAGACCGGAATACATCATAAACAATAAAAGCAACATAGCGGTCGGATCGTTCCGTCCGCTCTTTTCTTTTGACGGCGGACGGCTTTCTTTCGGGACAATCGGGACGCTCCTTGTCGGGTACTGTCTGACCGGCGCATAGTATTCCGAATAACAATCCTCGCGTATGTATGTGCATGACGGCCTGAGCATACCCGCCCTCCTTTTACAAAAGTGATATATAACATTATATTCTTATGCGCCTTACAGTTTGACTTTTGCGCAAAAAATCGCAATACGTCGAAAAACGCTTGACATTTTTTGCTTTTGGTGTATAATACTATTGATAATGATTATCAATAGTAATTATTAAAAATCA
>CAJUKR010000002.1 GCA_910587025.1 uncultured Christensenellaceae bacterium | reverse complement strand
AAAACAGTTGACAACGACGCTTGACGTATGATATATTAAGCGTACAAACAAACCTACACGTTGTTTGTATCAAATAGCTCATCATTTTCCCCCTTATCATAGCGAATCCGCTGATGTGACGTATGTCCGTGGCGGACTCGTTTTTTTATGTGACGTCGGATAAGCGATCGGATCGAAGAAATCGGGTAGAACGATGTTGAGTTCCCCGATTTGTTTCGACATTCGTGCGTGGCGCGACACTGAAATGCCAAACTTTTCTCGTAGTGATATTTACGGTACGGCGGCGCAATGCTTTTCGTATATCGAAAAGAAATTTAAGACATTTGACGAAGATTTTTTTGAAAAAGACTTTTATACGCCGAAAAGAAATGTAAGGCGTTTTGTACACTTTGGGATGCGTCGCCGAACTCTCCCATTGCTACTTTCTCGAAATAACACGAAATAATATATAGTGTTGAATTGTGCCGTGTTTATTGTTGCCGCATGATGTATTGCGACTTTTGTTAGTTGATAAATTTTTCGGTTCATACTGTATTAGGCGGTTGTAACTCCGCAGACGAGGTATGACGGATTTCTGCTTTTGTTGATTGCCGAGTTTTTTGTTTCATGACATATTCGATTGTTGTAACTCCGCATACGATGTATGATAGATTGCGGTTCTTGTTGCTTGATGAATTTTCGGTTTATGCTGTATTCGATTGTTATAATTTGTTTTTGTACAGTATTGGGCGGTTGTAACTCCGCAGATGACATGTGGCGGATTTCGGTTTCATGACGTATTAGACGGTTGTAACTTCGCATACGACGCGTGACGGATTTCTGCTTTTGTTGATTGCCGAGTTTTTCGTTTTCATAACGGAAAGGCGCGGAAGGGCAGAGGATCGATTTAATAAAAAAGGGAAGGATCTTCATATATAAAGATCCTTCCTTTCTCTTATTGAATTTTTAACGATGTTTCGTAAAGTGCTGCGCAATTCTTTTGCCGGCTCGGCACAAACCGTTATTCCGAAAAGTTTTCTATCCGAATCGCAATTTTACGATTTCCTGACCGTCATTATTTTCTACCCTTTGATTTTCGTTTCGGTCGGATAATACGATTCTTCTGAAATTTTTCTTTCCCTTTGGCGGCTATCGCCCGTTCACGCGCTTCTTTCCGTTCTTTCGTCGGCTTCCGTTACTCGCTTCGGGTCGCATTCGATTTCACTCCTGTTTCCCGTTTTTGCGGTTTCCGTTCGATTACACTCCCGTTACCGTTGTCCGTAATTTCCGCTTTCCGTCCGATCTTCTTTCCGCTCGGAGCAGGGGATTTACAAAACGCCGTACAACAATCGAAGCCGAATAAGGTTCAACCGTTTTTCCTCGCCGTTCACCCGTACGCGATGATTGGCGCTTGGTTTGGATCCGCGGTTTCCGCATTTACTCCGTCCTCGCCATTCTCCATTGTTACTCAAAACGACTCCTTTGCCGTTCTGCCTTCCGTGTCCGTCGGCCTCTCTGTCCGTTGGGATTAACAGAGGTGAAATTTCACCGCCTCGCATTTCTTGCAAAACAACTCCGGTCAGCCGTGTCGGAAAATAACGCTGATGTGTATTTTCGGCAACGCCCTTATGTCCTCGTCTGTTGTAAGACCATTGTAGCATAATTTTTTCAAAAGTCAATACATTTTTTCAAATACGGTAAATACTGCAATCAAAACGGCTTGACATTGTAATTTTCGAGAAATCGGTTGATCCTCGGGAAATCGGCGGGCGTAATTATATTTATAGCCTTTTCGCCGAGGTCGCCGTTTTCCGTGATTATCGCCGCGATCAGATGTTTTTGTTTTTCGAATGCTTCGAATACGTCCACGACCGTAGTTTCTCTCGGAAGCAGTAAATATCTTGCCATGTCTTCGTCCCTAATCAGGTCGCCGCACATCGTTTCGTTCAGATATTTGTTGACGTTTTCTCCGCTTTCGAGCCGCTTGGCTATTTCGCCGTACAGTCTGTACGAATAGATAACGCCGCTCATTTTTCCGTGATCGTAAACTATAATCGTTTTTTGTTCGTATTCCGCGAATGCGTCGATCGCCGTCGCGAGCGGTCGGTCGGCGAACACGGACGCTATTTTTTTTATTTTGATCGCATCCATGATGCCCGGCGGACGGCATATGTGCCGTTCGATAAACTCGATGTGATCGACTACCGCGTCGCACGGTACCGCGATGACCTGTTCGAATCCGTCCGTGCTGTGCACTATCGCGTTGCGGAGCTTGCCGTAATCGATAAGCTCGCTTTCGTATCGCCTGACTGTGATATTGAGCTCGGTGCACCGTTTTACCAGATCGGTAAAGTTCTGCGTCGGTTTGGCGTTGTACAGCATTTTCAGATGACTCTCTATTCTGTTATAACTGCCGAGAAACCTTGCCGCATTGTCGTTTCCCATATAATTCCTCCTTTATATTTATTATAGCACACTTTGTCCGCCTTCGGCAAGGAATTACGTCAATTATGTATTTTACTCTTGCTTTCGCCGTCGAAATATGTTACAATACTTTAGGTATGACGGAAACAAAAGCATTGCAACTTAATCCGCTCACGCTGGCGTTCGTAGGCGACGGAGTTTACGGTCTGTACGTCCGCACTTACGCCGTCGAACATATGGACGTTAAGGCGAGCAAAATGAATTCGTATTGCCGCGATTTCGTCAAAGCCACGGCGCAAGCCAAAGCATACAGGGCGATAGAGACCGAGCTGACCGAAACCGAGCTTTCCGTTGCGCACAGAGCACGCAATTCGCATCCGTACAATAAGGCTAAAAACGCTTCGGGCGCGGATTATATGCACGCTACGGCGCTCGAAGCCGTCATCGGCTATCTGTACGTCAGCGGTCAGGACGAGCGGCTCGGATATATTCAGAAAAGGGCAATGGAGGAAAGCATATGAGCAGAGCGGACGAGATACTTGTCGCGAACTTAAAAGACATACTCAATAACGGTTATTCGGACGAGGGGCTCGAAGTGCGCCCGCATTGGGCGGACGGTACGCCCGCGCATACGGTCAAGAAATTCTGTATCGTAAACAGATATGATCTGAGAGAGGAGTTTCCCGTAATAACGCTCCGCAAAACGTATATGAAATCGGCGATCGACGAACTGCTCTGGATCTGGCAGAAGAAATCGAATAATATACGTGATCTGCGGTCGCATATCTGGGACAGTTGGGCGGACGAAAACGGATCGATAGGCAAGGCGTACGGTTATCAGCTCGGCGTCAGACATAAGTATGCCGAAGGCGAATTCGACCAGGTGGATCGCGTCATTTACGACTTGAAGCACAATCCGCAGTCCCGTCGCATTATGACGAATATTTACAATCATCACGATCTGAACGAAATGAATCTCTATCCTTGCGCGTATTCCATGACATTCAATGTCAGCGGAAAGACGCTCAACGGTATACTCAATCAGCGCTCGCAGGATATGCTCACTGCGAACAACTGGAACGTCGTTCAGTACAGCGTACTTATGCATATGCTCGCGCAGGTATCCGATCTCGAGGTGGGAGAACTTGTGCACGTCATTGCAGACGCGCATATTTACGACAGGCATATCCCTATCGTAAAAGAGATAATAGAACACGAAACTTATCCCGCGCCGAAGTTTGTAATGAACAAGTCGGTCAAAGATTTTTATAAATTCACGTGCGACGATTTTGCGCTCGAGGGATATAAGGCTTGCGACAAAAAATACAATATAGAAGTAGCTATCTGACACGGAGGATAAAATGCGCGCGATTCTGCATTGCGATAAAAAATGGGGTATAGGCAAAGACAACGATCTGATGTTTCGTCTTCCCGAAGATATGAAATTTTTCAGAAAAACCACGGGCGGAAAAACCGTCGTCATGGGTTCGAATACGCTGTTGTCTTTACCGGGCGGAAAACCGCTCAAAGGTCGGACGAATATCGTACTTTGGCCGGACGGGGATCCCGCAAAAGCGGAAGAGGAAGGATTCGTACTCGTCCGTACGCTCGGTGAGCTGTCCGACGAAATTTCGAAATATGATCCCGACGACGTATTTATTATCGGCGGCGCGATGATGTATCGCACATTGCTTCCGTATTGTTCCGAGGTTCTCCTTACCAAAGTGGATGCCGACGGCAGTGCGGAGACGTTCTTCGAAAACCTCGACGAGCTTCCCGAATGGACTTTGGCGAACGAAAGCGATCCGATCGAAGACAACGGTTATACGGTGCGGTTCTGCACATACAAAAACAACGAGGTAAAAAAGTTTTGAAAATTTACGGAAGAAATGCGGTAGAAGAAGCTCTTAAAAGCGGTATGACGATAGACAGGCTCGTGGTACAGCGCGATCTGCGCGATGCGGGTGCGAACCGTCTCATAAAAGAAGCGAAAGATCGCGGGATAAAAATATTTTTCCGCGATCGCGCGGTGCTTGACCGCGAATGCGACGACAAATCGCGTCATCAGGGGTTTATTATAGAAGTAACGGACTTCAAGTATTGCGAGCTTCAGGATATTCTCGACGTCGCCGAAGCAAAGGGCGAGCCGCCGTTTATCGTACTTCTCGACGGAGTGGAAGATCCGCATAATCTCGGATCGGTTATCCGTGTCGCAGAATGCGCGGGCGTGCACGGAGTGGTAATCCCGCGTCACCGTTCGGTCACCGTAAACGACACGGTAGTCAAAGTATCGAGCGGAGCCGCCGCGCATCTGCCGGTGGCGAAAGTGACGAACATAAACGACGCCATTGCCGAATTGAAGCAAAAAGGCGTGTGGGTGTATGCCGCGGATATGGACGGCGACGATGTCTATAATACCGATCTCAAAGGCGCGATCGCATTCGTGATAGGAGGAGAGGGCAAGGGCGTCAAACGTCTTACGCGCGAAATGTGCGACGGGGTAGTATCCATTCCGATGTTCGGCATGGTCAATTCGCTCAACGCGTCGGTTGCCGCCGCGGTTGTGATCTACGAAAAGGTGCGTCAGGGCAGGAAATAAGGTATACGGACAAGGCTTTACGAAAATATCAAAACGACCCGAAACAAATGTTTCGGGTCGTTTGCCGTATACGTCGTATTATACGAAGAGGAAGAAAATCGCGCCGAGATACGCGGCTATTCCGATGGGGATATAACCCCATGCCGTGATCCATTCCCAACCGTACTGCAGACCGAACATATAAAGTATTATGATGACGCCGAGTACGATATAAACGATGCCCATTATGACGGTGAGCGCGTCGCCGCCCGAGGTAACGAGCAGATATATTCCGTAAACCGCGATCAGAATACCGAGCGCAAGGAATATCCACGCGGAGATCTGTCCCGCGGCGATAACGAGCGCAACGCCGACTATGATCTCGATTATTCCTATGACAAGGCTTCTCGACGAATTTCTGTGGCGGAAATAGTTTACCGCCGCGATAACGCCCAGACATGCCGTTACCACGCCGATTATTCTGATCAGAAGCGGAATAAGACTGAGCGTTCCGTCAAAGAACAGAATGAACGTGCCGAGTACGGCGAGTATGATGCCGACCATGGCGTTGACGGACAGATTGAGGGAAAATTTTGCGGAAACCCTTTCGTGCCGTCTTTGTCTTTCATTTTTGCTTTGAGCCATTTGTTATAAACTCCTTTATGTTATTATTATATGTATTATGCCCGATAAAAACAAAAAGCGCACATATTTGCGTGTGTCCGATCGTGCGGGATGAAATTTATTGTTTACAGTGGTTTGAAATCGGAAGCCGGATGTTTGCACCACGGGCAGACGAAATCGTCGGGCAATACGTCGCCTTCGTGAATATATCCGCATACCGTGCAGATGAATCCTTTTTTTGTTTCTTCCGTTATCGGCGACGTTTTTATGTTTTTATGATAATACGAATAGCTTACCGATTCGTCGTCATTGAAAACTTCGGCGTCGCATACTTCCGCAAGGAAAAGAATATGCGTTCCGAGATCGGTTGACGACACTACTTTTGCGCCGATGCGGGCGTTGCATTCTTCGGCGATATATACGACTCCGTTATCCGCGCGTCCGTACTTTATATCAAGGCATTTATCGACGTTTTCGCCGCTTCGGAATCCCCAATGCTTATAAGTTTCGAATTTACTGTTTACCGTCAGAACGGATACATTGAAAATCCCGGTACGGGAGATCATACCGCAGGTATAATTATTTTTGTTTACGGCGACGACTATTCGGTTCGGCGACGTTGTTACTTGCATAACGGTATTTACTATACAGCCGTTGTCTTTTCCGTTCTCGCTTGCTGTGAGAATAAATAATCCGTAGGTCAGTTTGTGCAGTGCGGTTTCGTTCATTGTGCGCTCCGATACGATAAATTACGATTATAAATATATCACAAACAAATTCATTTTTCAAGCGTATGACGGCAAATGGGGAATACCGATTGTGCAAAAGGATAATTAAGTAACCGCTGTTTTATAAAAACGGCGTGACAAGCCATTTGAGCCAGAGAAAGACGGGCGGCGTGTTGCTCGATAACAGCGAAAGTATTTCGGCGCGGTTTATCGCCGTAACGGCAGGCGCGGAAAAAACAGATCCTTCGGCGATTGTTTTACCTATGGCGATCTGTGCGTACGCATGGTCGCCGAGCGCGAAAGTACCGCCGCGGGCAAGCGCGCCTACGGCATACTGTCCGATCGCTACCGCACCGACGGAAAAGAGCCCGATCGCGATTGCGCCGAACGCGATGAGCCCGATCGCTATCGCACCGACCGCCATAAGTCCGATCGCAAACGTTCCGATTCCGAGCAGTCCTATACCGAGCAGTCCTATCGATATAAGTCCTATGCCGATAAGACCGACGGATACAAGCCCGCGCGCGACCAGCCCGACGGCGAATACGCCCGTTGCCACTCTGTTGATTCCGATGTTTATATGCCACAACGGTAATTTTCCGATTGAGCGCTTGGATTTACGTTCGAAGTAAAACGATTGCAGAAGTTCGAACAACGACGATTCGGCGTGCGTGTGCGTCTGCTGCGGATCCGTCGTTTGCACGGAAGATTTTTCTTTTTCGTTCGGATCGGACTTGAGAAGATAATCCATCGAACAACCGTACAACTCTCCGATTCGCACGAGATTATTGATTTCGGGGTACGTTGCGTCGGTTTCCCATCTCCCGACCGCCTGACGCGTTACACCCAACCGCTCGGCAAGCTCTTCTTGAGTGAGTCCGTGCTCGCGTCGCAGTTTCGCCAATTTTTGTCCTGTTGTCATGTCGCGATTCTCCTTTTCTTTTTCTGTCGATAGTATACCATACGGTCGACGAAGATGCAATCGCGTTTCGGTTTCTTTTTTGCAATCTTTGAGTTGCGTCGGCGATCTTTACCGAATAATAAAACGGATAAAGCGATTGAGGAACGTTATTTTGACTTTGCGTTCGATATGTCGGTTCGGGGCAATCGAAAAACGACCGATAGTCATATCGGTCGTTTGACCGCAGCGCGGCGATTTTATTTAAGCATTTGCGACGTATAAGATGCGATCGGTCAATATGTCCTTACGCCGAGAATGTGTATGCCGCGTACGCGGTCGAAATCATATGAAGCCAACGGTTTATTGAAAACGTCGTAACTGTGAGCCGCCACGAAAATATTTCCGCGGCTTATTCCTGTTACGACGGGCGAATGATAAAATTCGCCGTTCGATCTGCCGAGCTGTACTATATCTCCGACTTCGAGCTTGTCGAGCGGTACTTCTTCGGCGAAAGGACCCGTGCCGTTATTGCCTACAATGAAATCATATAAATACATTACTCCCGTCCAGGAGGAAGTCCTGTCGTTCGCGGACTTGTAGAACCATCCCGTGACGGGAGTATAATTCATAATGCCCGCGCCCGCGTAAATACATTGCGATGCGTAGTTCGTGCAGTCGCCGCCGATTTTTTCGAAATTATAGAAAGCGGGGTTTCTTCCGAACGCCCATTTTTTGGCGTATTCGTATGCCTTCGCTCTGTCATATTGTAAAATCCGCATACATTAAGTTTATGAACGTCACGGCGCTCTTGTTACATACGAGTGCGCGGAATGAATTGCTTTTCGTCATAAAACGGGCTTGACTTTTTGCGTCGCGGAAGGTGACGGGTTTTATCCATTATATTACAACGCTTATACGACGGGCGGGTATTTACGAAGGATGGAAAAGCGGTCGGAAACGATATGTTTTTCAAACCAATGCTTGAAATCGGATCGGATATGTGATATAATGCAAACGTAAATATATCTACGGGAGTAAAATATGCAAAGATACGATGAGTGCGGTTTGATACAAGACGGCAAAGTAATCACTTTCAGAGCACATGACGGTTTCGACGGAAAAATAATAATTCCCGATGATGTTACCGAAATAGGGAATCGCGCCTACGAAGTGGCGTTTTGCGACATAAAAGAAGTAAGTCTTTCTCCGTCGGTAAAAAGGATCGGAGTAAGATCCTTTGCCTGTTGCGAAAAATTACGGGAAATCATTATTCCCGCAGGCGTCGAAACTATAGACAAAGAGGCTTTCTCCGATTGCCACAGCCTTAAAAAAGTTTATTATCTCGAAAACGGCTTTGAAGGCGGCGATAACTATGTGTCGCTTGTTCAGCAATGGTGTCAGAAAGAAAACGGGGAATTGCCTCGGTATTTATTTCAAGACACTGATGAGTATAAAGTAAATCGAATGTTGCATTGTTATACCATAATGGGACAGCGAGATACGATAGAAAACGAAGATAGCGACGGACCGATTACTTGTAAATTGTATATAGATAACGGCAATCCGTTTGTTGGCTTTGGCTATTCCAAAAGCGAGGCGCGTTTGGCGGCGGCAGAAAAGGCGTATCAATATCTTGACGAAGAAGATATGCTTTTTACAATGGCTGATGAAATAGACGAACCGACGCTTGAAAATGCCATTAGTCAATTACAGGAACTTGCGCAAAAGGGTTACTTTTCGTTGCCCGTATATAACTTTGAAGAAAAGCACGATAGACAAGGTAATCCTTATTGGCGGTGTGAGTGCAGCGTTAAAGAATATAAATACAGTTATTGGAGTGAAAAAGGGACAAAGAAAGAAGCAAAACGCAAAGTCGCCTATGATATGCTTATGAGTATTCTCAATGCGGACGGCGACGATAACGATTGGGACGACGAGGAGGACGACGAATGAGAATTTTATCTACGAAGTTGCCTCTTAAATCGACGGTAACGAAAGATAGCGTTTATGAAATTATTATAGCGTGGTTGAAAAATGCAGGTCCAACCCGTGCAGTAGGTGAGAAGTTTGAGCAATGCGAAAACAAATCGGAAGTTCGATTAGTAGATGGTTATTGCACGCTCGAAACCTTATCAAACACTCATAACGGTATTGATTATTTTGCATTTCGTCTTTCTCATATTTATCACGAACAGACATGGGATACGGAAATAATCTATGCGGAAAATGAAGATCACAAGAGCGTAACATTCCATATTTACTGTTCCGGTGATACAACCAAATTCGATAACGTGCCGAAAGTTCGTAGCGAAATTATCCGCACATTTATACAAAAAGGAAGTGTAGCGTCGGGGTGTTTGCCGATACAAGTCAATCCTATTGATGCGGATTACGGTCAGATTGAATTGTATGCGGAAATCGTAAACGGGAAATGCAAGTTGCCGTTACCTATGGTTTTTATTAGCAAGATATTTGATAGTGCAGGTTATGAAGTAGATGCGGAAATGCTTGCTTTTCGCTTGGCTGGTATTGCCTATGTGGTTGTCGAAAAGGATACGGATTTTTCTTTTAATCTAAAAGAACGCGCAAGAAGTAAAGTTCCGTTTAACGGTCGCGTAGGGATTTTTTATCCGAACGGAAAGATTGACAGACTGTGCCGTGCGCAGGTTCTTTGGGGAGAACTTGACGTAAAAATATTGAACGACATAGTTAAGGCGGTAACGTCGCAAGTCGATAAAACCGCACCGACATGGGGACAGTTTTATGCGGATAAGATTGCATTAGACGCAAAACACAGCGCGGAATTGCTTGACGATTACATAAGCGGTTATGATACGCTTGACGATAAGTTAAAAGCAGCAAAAGAAAAAATTGCTATGCTTACGGAAGAAAACACTTCGCTTCGTAATAAAAACGACAGCCTGCAAGCGGCTCTGACAGCACGTGGTATAGAGGAGAGTATAATTGCTAAATCGGAGGTAAAAGAATTTTTCGACGGTGAACAACACGATTTTCTGGTAACGGTGTTAAAAGATGCTGCTGATCGTTGCGGTGGGTTTGATACTCGTCAATATGAACTTATTAAAAGTTTTTTGGCAAATAACGAATATATCGGTAACGGTCGAGAAACAGAAGAAGTAGTAAGGCGCGTTCTTTCAAGCGGTGAACCTATCAATAAGCGTGATATAGCAGACTTGGAACGTGTTGGATTTGACCTTGTAAGTGAAAATCCGCATTACAAATTTGTGTATCGAGGAAATGAAAGATATTGGTTTACCGTATCTAAAACGCCGAGCGACAGACGTAGCGGTATGAATAATGCTTCCGATATAATAAAACGATTGACAGTTTATCGTTCTGACAAGAAAAAATAGTATAGCAAACCAACACAAAGAAAGCCGATAATCCGTAAGGACTCCCGGCTTTCAATTTTACCGTGTCGAATTAGATACGGTTAAATTGTTTGCGTTCTATCGGGTATGTAGATTTTGTCGGCAACCTTTACGGCTTTATACGTTACGTCGTCTATCGTCTGGGTAACGTATTCGGGCTTTCCATCGGTGTTCGCCCGTAAGAATATCTTGTCGCCGTTTTCGTCTATGCGGTCAATATTTCCGTCCATAAACTTGCTGTCGTTGCCGACCTCTAACACTTTCAAGCCTTTTTGCAGTAGATACGAACTGAATTGCCATAACTTTTCGAACATTCCGTAGCAGTCCATAATAAAGCAAAAATCTTCTTGCTCGCAGTAACCTGTAATTCTGTAATAATTGTTCATAATCATAACTCCTTTGCGTTAAGCCGCCGCTTGTATTTTCTTTAACTGTCTGTTTGCGAATGGCAACCATTTCTTATTTACAAACTCCATAACGCTGTCGTCCGGTCTTGTATCGTGTTCGCCGTAGCACTGCAACACTTTCTTGTTCCGTAACGAATACTCCACCGTAACGAACGGCGTATCCGGTTCGGCAATGTTAAATTTCGGCGTTGTAGGAAAAGTATACTTTTACTACAATTATTAAAAATTTTGCTATAAACAAGCGCGGAACGGTAAACCGAATCCTCGCTTTTTGTTATGCTGTAAAGAAACGAAAGGAGCGTTATATATTATGAACACATATGCTTATGCCCGCGTTTCCGCGCGCGACCAAAATTTACAGCGACAGATTACCGCTTTTATCGAGTACGGAATCGATAAAAGCCGCATTTTCTCGGACAGAAAAAGCGGCAAAGACTTTGAAAGAAAAGAGTATAAAAAACTGATCGGGAAACTGAAAAGCGGCGACTTGCTCGTGATAAAGTCCATTGATCGTTTGGGGCGCAATTACGACCAAATTATAACCGAGTGGTCGCATATTACAAACTCGGTCGGCGCGGACATTTTGGTTTTGGATATGCCGTTACTCGACACCAGAACAAAAACGGATACGCTTGTAGGTAAGTTCATATCCGATATTGTTTTGCAAGTGCTTTCGTTTGTCGCCGAGAACGAGCGGGCAAACATACGGGAACGGCAAGCGGACGGGATACGAATTGCACGGGAAAACGGTGTTAAATTCGGCAGACCGAGAAAGGAATACAGCGACGAGTTTATTATGATTGCGACGAACTATATAAAAAAGCGTATGCCGCTGAAAACGGCATTGCGGTTGTCGGGCATAAAGCAAGATAATTTTTTCTATCATATACGACAGATAAAACAGTTAATAAACTGATCTGCATATGCGATATTATAAGCGTTATTGAAATGATTTTCTCGTTCTGTTGACGAAATATCAAGCATTTTGAGTTATAATTTTGGGTCACATGAGTTGGGCATAAAAGAAAAAACACTATATATCCATATAGTGTTTTTTTGGTGGAGCGGCGATAACCTAAAACGAATATTCTACGCTAAATTGAAATTTGAAAACTTATACCTTAACATCTACGTCAACTTTGACGACCTTTATTCCAGCATCGTTTACAGCTTTTTCTGTTCCGCAATATACTATATTACCAAATTTTTTGTCGTTTTCAATTAACACAAAATGAGGACTATCGGGGTGTAATTGTTGTAATTTATCGTAATAAACTTTACAGTGGGCGAAATCTTCAACCCAATAAAAGCAAAGATAATCATCACCTTTTGTTGCAAAAAGACTATCAACAACGTAACCGTTGCCTTCTAAATCCCTTTCACCTATGGCATAATCTACTGTATAACCATTTTTATCAAGGTTGGATTTCATTTCATTGAGAGTAGGATAATATGTTCCACTATTATCATCACCACAAGCAGTTAGTGTTAAAGTAAAAATAGCCATTAGGCAAATCAATACTGTTATAAATGTTTTTTTCATAGAAAACATTTCTCCTTTAAATTACTGTTATCGCTCTTTATGAGCAAATAAATTATAGCATAAACGGAAAACATTTTCAACTATATGACAACGACACAGAACCGAATAAAGTAAACCGATACCACCGCCGCAAAAGCAAGAACTGCAACGAAAAATCGAGGTTTTGCGCAGATATTTTGCTTTAATCGATAAAAGAAAAACGGTTGAACAAATTTGTGTTCAACCGTTAACGATACTGGTGGAAGCTATAGGGCTCGAACCTATGACCCTCTGCTTGTAAGGCAGACGCTCTCCCAACTGAGCTAAGCTTCCATGTGCGACGTTAAACGTCGCAAGATATGATTTTTGGTATCCCTATCGGGACTCGAACCCGAGATTCCACCGTGAAAGGGTGATGTCTTAACCGCTTGACCATAGGGACTTAATGGTAGCGGCGGGTGGATTCGAACCGCCGACCAATCGGGTATGAACCGAGTACTCTAGCCAACTGAGCTACGCCGCCACATTTTCAAAGGCTTGACTATTGTAACAAATAGCGTAAAAAAACGCAAGTGTTTTGCATCGCTTTTTCGTAAATAAATAAAAAATTTTATAAAAAGACGACGGGCGGGGGTGGAGCTCCCGTCCGTCGCGCACATAAGAGGATAATCGCAGATCGCTACATAATCAAGTATACATATTGAGGCGCCGTTATTGCGGCGGTCTGCGTATTGTCGTCGAGATAATATTTCGTTGTGCTTAAGCCCATGCCGATATTGACGCGGATTTGTTTGACCGAACGATAGGTGAATTCTATGGTGTCGCCGGCCGTAATCGTTTTCATTACGGCTTCCATATCGTTGATATTTCCGATAGCGTAATCGACAGTGTTGCCGTTGCTTGTTATTTTTACGGAGATGATTGCCTGGGATCCGGTTCCCCATGCGGGAAGAAGCGGACTTGTCGTTGAATTAACGCCTGCCACGACATAGCTTCCGCGTATGTCGGACGTACTGTTTTCGTATACGTTTGTCATGGTGCGACAGCCGATCCCGAGCTCCGTATCGCCCTTGACGTATCCGTACTGAGTGACTTTGCCGTCCGTTTCCCTGTATGTTTCGAGGAATGAATCGGCGGCAAATCGCGCGTCGTTGAGCGGAATGGCGAAGTTAAGACCTTCATACGACGAGTAACCCGAATTTACTATGCCGATGAGATTGCCGTTTGTGTCGAAAAGCCCGCCTCCGGAATTGCCTTTATTGATCGCCGCGTCCGTCTGCATGAGCGTCATGGAACCGACTTCGTCCACGGTAACCGTGCGGGCGGTGGCCGAAACTATGCCCATTGTGACCGTGCCGCCGAGAATACCGAGCGGATTGCCGATCGCGAGAACGTCCATTCCGACTTTGACCGTATCGCTGTCTTCGATCACCGTCGCCGTTTTTATTTCCTCGTTACTTTTGCGCTCGATGCGAAGAACGGCAATGTCGCGCGACGGGGAACTTCCTATCAGATCGGCGGAGTAATTATCGTATGTTTCTTCGCCCGTGTCCTTGTTTATAAATAAAAGACTGACCGTGAAAGTGGAACAACCTTCTATGACGTGATGATTGGTTACGACGAAATAATATTCGGGCGACGCGTCCGTCGAAGCGTCGGCATAAACGATAACTCCGCTGCCCGCGCTCGTCCCGTCCGCGGCATAACCGTATACGTCGACGACCGTCGGGCGGATGTCCTCTATCACTTCGACTCGCGATTTGTTCGATTCCGAGCCCGTGCCGGTGCTGACCTTTACGTTATAACTCGTCGCGGTTTCGGGAACTTCCACGCTGACGTAACCGTATCCGAACGTTGAATACTGTTTGTTGTTCTCGGTGATCGTGAGCACCGCCGAGCTGCCGCATCCCGCCGAAAACACGCACATCAATGCGATCAGCGCAATCATCGTAATTCCGATCGAAACGATTTTTCGAGTTCTGTTCTTCATGATCCGTTTCCTTATTTCATTTTATGATAGGCGGTTTTTCGCCCCCTTACACACAATAGTATACCCGTAAACATTAAAATCACGTTAATATAAATAGTATGGCGCGGAAAAAATTCGGTTTTTTCTTGACTTATCCGTCGCAAAGTGCTATCATTTTATTACCACAAATGAGGCTGGAAAATTTATGGCGGCAGACAACAGAAAACAAATAATCGTCAGGATCAAGCCCGAGATGCTCGAAAAGCTGACACGGCTTGCGGACAACGAATATCGTTCGGTCAACGGAGAGATAGAGTATCTCGTGTCGCAGGCGGTAAGTTCGGGTAACGGCGGTATATACGACGAAGACTTTTTCGGAAGCGTTGCGGCGTTTATATGGGACGGCGCGGAGCGCGAGCTTATTCCTATGCACGTTACCGACCCGGTGCGACTCGTCGATCTGAAGCAGTACGAAGAAGAGAAGCAGACGGTCGTAAACAACACCCGCGCGTTTTTGCAAGGACTTCCGGCGCAGAACGTGCTTCTTTACGGCGACCGCGGAACGGGCAAATCGTCTACCGTACACGCGATAGTAAACGAATACAAGGACGACGGGCTTCGGCTCATAGAAGTCAAGAAAAAAGATATAATCACTCTTCCGCGGCTCATGAACGCGATTTCGTTCGCAGGGAAAAAATATAAATTCGTTATTTTCATAGACGATCTGACTTTCGTCGAAGGACAGGACAATTACGGCGAACTCAAAGCGGTGCTCGAAGGAAGCGCGTTGCACCTCGGTAATGTGCTTGTTTACGCTACGACCAACCGCAGACATCTTATAAAAGAGAACGCGTCCGACCGTCACAACGATATGCACGAATCCGATCTGCGCCAGGAGCAGATGAGCTTGTCCGATCGTTTCGGAATAGTTGTGACTTACGTTAATCCGGATAAAAAAGAATTTTTCGATATACTCAAAGAAGTTCTCAACGATCGCGGTATTTATATGCCCGATGACGTGCTTGCCGTGGAGGCGGAGCGTTTTTGTCTGGAAAAGGGCGGGCGCAGTCCGCGCGGTGTTCAACAGCTCGCCGGTATAATAGAGGCGCGGCTGAAGTTGAAATAAAAATTTGCCGTCAAATATATAGTAAAAATTCATGTCGGAGTTCGGTGAATATCGGATTCCGACTTTTTTATACCACCGTATCTGATCGTAAACAAAATATTCGCAGCGGCATTGTTTTCCGTCGGAGCGGCTTCGGTGTTTGTACTGTTTGCGCTCTGCGTGGGTATATCGGCGCTCGCGACGGTGCTTCCCGTCTCGCGCATATCGCGTAAAAAACCTATGGACATATTGCGTAGCTTATAAGCTACGCAATAGTTCGTCAACCGTCGCGCTGTCCTCGGTCATTTACGGGATTGTAAATTCCCGTCGGACGGTGTTCGGACTTCCTGCGTTTGCTCGCTTCTAAGCCGCGCAAATTACTTATCACTCGCGGCAGGAACAGTGTATAATTTGTCCGAAAATTACGCAAAATACGGGAATGAACAAACAGGATTCCGAACTTTTGCAATTTGTCGGGCAGAATGCCCGAATGGGAAAGGTTACGCTTTCGCAGCTCGCCGACTATCTTGCCGACGGATATATGAAAAGCACCGTAACCAAACAGCTCGCAGAGTATGAAGCGGTCGTGAAAGAAGCCGATAACAAACTCGCGGCGGGCGGGGAAGAAGTCAAGGACGTCAACCCGCTTATGCAGACTGCGGCGACGGCAATGATAAGCATTCAGTCGTTGACGGATAGATCCCCGTCGCATATCGCGGAGATGGTGATCGTAGGCTCGACGCGCGGCGTGATCCAGATCATACGCCGTATTCGCGATTGTCGCGGCGCGTCTTCGGACACGGTCAATCTTGCGTACAGACTGCTCATGATCGAACAAAACAATATAAACGATTTGAAGCAGTTTCTTTGATATTCCGTTAAAGACATTTTATCTTAAACAAATAACGCATCGGCGATATCCGTCGGGCGTTTTTTGTCGTATGAATACGAATCGGTATGCAAAGCGGGAAAAATTTTTTACAAAGCGGGAAAATCTCCGTTGATTACCGAAATATTTTGTGTTATACTGTTTTTATATGGAATTATAATGCGCGTATCTTGTCCGCATGATAAAGAAACGGCGAAGAAGGATCAAGGAGAATGATATGGTAAGGGCAGCGATTGTAGAAGACGAACCGGAAGCGGCGAATTTGCTTCGGGCGATGATAAACAGATATTTCGAAGCGCGCGGCGGAGATTGCACGGTGACCGTGTTCGATAACGCGTTGCGGTTTTTGGACGTATACAAAGCGGACTTCGATATTGTTTTTATGGATATAGAAATGCCCGATCTCGACGGAATGCGCGCGGCGGAGCAGCTTCGTAAGCTCGACCCGCTCGTTCTGCTCGTGTTCGTGACGAATATGCAGCAATATGCGGTCAAAGGTTATGCCGTGGACGCGCTCGATTTTGTGGTCAAACCGATAGAACAGCGCGCTTTTTTCGCTTTGCTCGATAAAGCGGTGCGCATTTTATCGAACAAGCCGGGCGCGGAAATAACGGTGCGCAGTATGACGGGTGTTCGCAGGATATCCGCGGCGCGAATCAGATATGTTGAGGTGCGGAGACACCGATTGACTTTTCATACCGAGGACGGCGAGTTCGAAGCCTGGGGAAATCTTCGCGACATAGAAAAGGAACTGCCCTCCGAAATGTTTTCGCGTTGCAATATAGGTTATCTCGTGAGTTTGCAGCATGTTTCGGGCGTAGACGGGGACGACGTAGTGGTATGCGGCGACAGGCTGAAGATAAGCCGTCCGCGCAGAAAGGAATTTATGTCCGATCTGGCGAATTATTTCGGGAGCGGAAGATAATGTTTGCGTTCTCGTCTCAGTTGTTCTGGTACAAGCTCGTTTTTATGGCTGAACTTCTCGTAAGCGAGGGGCTTGCGACTTATACGCTTCAGAAAAAACCGCGTTTCGCATTGCGGACGATTTTGTCCGTGCTCGGTTGCGAACTCGCGGCGTTTTTATATCCGCTGTTCGATTTTTCGTATAACGCCGTATATTCGTCGTTTATGTTTCTGATACTGTTCGTATTTACGCTTGTCGCATTGAAAGTGTGTTACGACGAACCGTGGGTGAACATAGTTTTTTGCGGAATAATTGCGTATACGACGCAGCATATAGCGTATGAAACATATAATATGCTCGTTACTTGTTTGGGCTTGCAGGCGTTCGGAAACGCGTATGATATTTCGGGCGAAACGAATTATAACGGATTTACCTTTGCGTGCTGGTTCGGCTCGTACGGATTTATATATTGGATAGTCTGGGCGTTTATATGCTATCGGATAAGAAGCCAGGAAGATCTCAGGATAGATAATCTGCAACTGTTGTGCTTTTCGGGCGTGATCGTGTTTATAGACATAATACTGAACGCGATCGTGACTTACGGCGGCGAAAACATATCAATGCTCGTGTACGCGGTGATATATATTTATAATCTGCTGTCCTGCGCGCTTGCGATCGGGATGCTGTTTTCCATGCTCGGCAAAAAACTTGCCGAAAAGGAACTCGAAACGCTGCAAAGTCTTTGGAACAGGGACAAAAAACTGTACGAGATGTCGAAAGAGAACGTCGAACTCATAAACGTGAAATGTCACGATCTGAAAAAGCAGATACGCGCGTTGCGCAATTCCGAAGGCGAGATCGATAAATCCGCGTTAAAAGAGATAGAAAGCGCGGTACGCATATACGACGGCGCGGTCAAAACGGGAAACGATGCGCTCGACGTGCTTATCGCGGAAAAAAGTCTGTACTGCGAAAAACACGGTATAAGCCTGACTGTAATAGCCGACGGCGAGAAGCTGAATTTTATGTCTAAAGCTGATATTTATTCGTTGTTCGAAAATGCGATCTCGAACGCTATCGAAGCGGTCGATAAAATAGATTATACGGGGAAGTTCATTCGTCTTCGCGTAAACGCGCGCGGCGAGCTGCTTTGCATTCATATGGAAAACAGTCTCGCAGTGATCCCCGAATTCTCGGGCGGTTTGCCCCGAACGACGAAAGAGGACACGCGGTATCACGGTTACGGTATGCGGAGCATGCAGCTCATCGCGGAAAAATACGGCGGCGGTTTGTCCGCAAGCGTAAGAAACGAAGTGTTCAATCTCGACGTCATAATACCCATAGGGCAAAGCGGGAAAAATACGGCGCAAAGCGGGTAAAAAATATTTCAATGGTAATTTTTCCGTTTTATAATACGGTTATCCGACGGCTGAAGCCATGGTCTGCGGATAATATATATAAAAGGAGAAATGAATTATGGCGAAAGACAAGCTCAAAATGAGCAATAAGAGATTCATGGCGATTCTCATCCCCATAATGGTAGTGCTTGTAACGCTCGCGATTGTTTTGACGTGCGTGGCAAACTATTGGGGTGCGACGTTCGACGTTTATCTCGGTAAAGGTACGCGTCATGTCGTTAATACGGTGAATACCGACGGATTGGATCTGAAGTATTACGATGTGAAGTATGACAGTAATGCGGATGCGCTTAACGCCGCCATCAAGGTCGCGGAAAAGGTCGCAGCCGAAGGCGAAGTATTGTTGAAAAACAAAAACAATACTCTTCCTCTCGCAAAAACCTCGAAAGTGACTCCGTTCGGATACCGTTACAGCAGTCCGATCTACGGCGGTACGGGATCCGGAAACGTGGACACGAATAAGGATTATGTTTACACTCCGGCAAAAGCGCTCAAAGAAGCGTTCGGCGCGGCTAATATCAACGGTACGGTAGAAAATATACTGGAAAACGATAAGGTTTACAGTATCACCTCCACCGGCATTACCGAGGCGACCCGCGGCGGAGGCGGAGGCTGGGGCGCCGATCATACCATTAAGGAACTCAATCCGACTTCGTACGATACCGACGCCGTAAGAAATTCGTGCTCGGGAACCGTCGGAATAGTATTTATAGGCAGATTCGGCGGTGAGACCTGGGATCTTCAGCGTACGGGTTACGTAGACGGCACGCCTCATCAGCTCGCTTTGTCTTCGTACGAAAAAGAGATGCTCGAGTTTTCCAAAGCGAATTGCGATAAGACCGTCGTTATAATCAATTCGTCCAATCAAATGGAACTCGGTGCGCTCGAGGCCGACGACGGGATCGACGCGATGCTTTGGGTAGGCGGTCCGGGCGGACTCGGTTTCAAAGCGATGGCAAGTATACTTTGCGGCGACGTGAATCCGAGCGGAAGAACTGTCGATACCTATTATGCCGATTTCTCGCGCGATGCGGCTTTGCAGAACTTCGGCGAATATCAATACGCGAATTCAAGCGAAGTGGAGATTCGCGGACAGAGAGACGCGAAATTCTATAATCCGAATTACCTCGAATACGAAGAGGGAATTTATATGGGTTATCGTTTCTACGAAACCGCTTACGCCGAGAAGGAAGCCGAGCAAAAAGGATCGGGCGACGCCTGGTATAACGGTTGGAAAACAGCGGAAAACAATCGCGGCACGGGTGTGGTATATCCTTTCGGTTACGGTCTGTCCTATACGAAATTCACTCAGGAAATAACGAATATCCGCGAGGCCGACGGCAATATTTCCGTAGACGTGAAAGTAACGAATATCGGTGACAGAGCGGGCAAGGACGTAGTGCAGATCTACTATACGGCGCCGTATACGGAATTCGATAAGCAGAACGGTATCGAAAAGTCGTCCGTCGTGCTTGCCGGTTTCGCAAAGACCGACGAACTCAAGTCCAAGGATCAAAGCGGCAGTTCGCAGACTGTCACGGTTACTTTCGCCAAAGAGGAAATGGCTTCTTACGCATACAAACATAGCAATTCGGACGGAACGAAAGGTTGCTATATCCTCGAAGGCGGGAAGTATGTCATAAGCGCGAGAAACGGTGCGCACGAGCTTTATGCCGAAAGCGGATGCGAAAAAGAGATAACCGTTTCGGAAGTCGTTTACGACGGCGATAAGTTGCGTACGTCGGACAAGAACGCGCAGTCGATCCTCAACGCCGACGGTACGATCACGGAATTGCCTGCGGCGAGCGTGAAAGATTCTTCCGCGGCTTACGAAAAAGTAAACAACAAATTCGAAGACCTCAACGACTATATGGCAGAGTCCGAGGTGACGAATCTTACGCGTGCGAACTGGGGTAGCGAGAAAGGCGAGGGCTCGTTCCCGACAGCTCCCGTCGTGACCGATACGAAGATCATAAGCGAAGGCCCGATCAAGGATATCCCCGTCGCGGTTACTACCCGCACGATGTCGGATGCCGTAAAGAAAACGGCGACGGTTTCGCGCG
Organism: uncultured Christensenellaceae bacterium; assembly: GCA_910587025.1. Classification (GTDB taxonomy): domain Bacteria; phylum Bacillota; class Clostridia; order Christensenellales; family Pumilibacteraceae; genus Protoclostridium. The sequence goes on along the minus strand of CAJUKR010000002.1, from coordinate 50,536 downwards.
GCGGAGATCTGTACGATTTCGAAAACGATCCCGAACTCGGCAACAAAGAGGGAAGCAAAGTATATTCGGCGGAAGCTCCCGCGAGCGGTATTGACAACGGACTGTCCGCCGCCGATTTCCGCGGACTCGATTATTTCGATCCGCTGTGGGACGATCTTCTCGATCAGATCGATTACGAAAAAGATTTCGAGCAGCTGAAAAACATGCTTTTCAATCACAGCTATAATACCGGCGCGCTCGACAGCATAGGATTCGACGAAGCGAAGTGTTTCGACGGTCCCGTAGGTCTGAACATAACCATGGGCGCGGATATCGGCGGCACAGGTATGGGCGCATGCTCGTATCCTTCCGAAGTCGTTGTCGCGTCGACGTACAACACCGCGCTCGTAGAAGAACTCGGTAACGTGATCGGACAGGAAGCATTCAATTTCAAGGTAGGCGAAAACGTATATACCAACGGTTGGTATGCTCCCGGGCTCGACATGCATCGTTCGCCTTTCAACGGCAGAAACTTCGAGTACTACAGCGAGGACGGTTTGCTTTCCGGCAAGATGGGCGCGGCGATCGTGACCGGCGCGGCGGATATGGGACTTGTCGCTTATATGAAGCACTTTGTGCTTAACGACAAAGAGCTTATGCAGAAGCTGACCTATACCTGGTGTACCGAACAGGCTTTCCGCGAGATTTATCTCCGTCCTTACGAGATAACGATCAAAGAAGCGATCATAACCGAAAAATTCATCAAGGAAGGAAAGAACGCAACGAGAGTAATGCGCGGAAGTCTCGGCATCATGACATCGCATAACCATGTGGGCGCTACGTGGGCAGGCTCGCATTATAACCTTCTGACCGAAGTTGTTCGCGGCGAGTGGGGCTTTACCGGCGGTATCGTCACGGATAACGCAACCGGATACGCTACGAGCTTCGACAGAATGGTACGCTCGGGTAACGACATGTGGATGGGCGCGAAAATGGGTAATGCCTGCGCTTACGACATGACGTCGAATACCGCAAAATCCGTAATGCGCAATGCGGTACACAACATCGTATATGCTTACGTCAACAGCAATATGATGCAGGGTATGGCTCCGGGAGCATATGCATACTACGATATGTCGCCTTGGGCGATCTGCTTCATGATCGGCGACATAATCGTCGGACTGCTCGTGATCGGCGGCATCGTATGGATCGTTCTCCGTCTCCTCGACGAGAAGAAGAATCCCGAAAAATATAAGAACAATCAGAAAGTATAAGCCTCGGCTTTGACGGACGAAAGAACCGCGATATTACGATCGCGGTTCTTTTATATACAAAGAAAATGTAAAATGCAATAAAATTCCTCATAATCTGCTCTTTACTTTTATTTTTCGATATGTTATTATATATAGCGTATGGAAACAAAGGACGGATACGACTGCGGAGAATTTGCGAAATGAAAGCGCCCGGCGTAAAGAAAATTGTTACGTTGGCGTTTTTGTCCGCGCTTTCGCTCACGGTTTTCGTGATAGAAGCGCAGCTCCCGCCGATGTTTATCCCCGGAGCCAAGCTCGGGCTTGCGAATATATTTTCGCTTTTTACGCTCGTGCTGTACGGACCGATCGAAGCGGTCGCGCTCGTGCTTGTGCGGACTCTTCTCGGTACTCTTGTGACGGGCACGTTCGGCTCGGTGGTATACAGCCTTACCGCAGGGATTATCGCGGTCGCTCTTTCCGGTCTGCTCGTACGTACGGCTTTGACTCGCGTAAGCGTTATCGCCGTCAGCGTGGCGTCCGCCGTCGTACACAATATAGTGCAGAACCTTGTTTTCGTACTTATCTCGTCTTCGCCTCAGATGCTGACCTATATGCCGTATCTTGCGCTTATCGGCGCGGCGAGCGGCGCGCTCGTCGGGGCGGCGGTTTATCTGCTTGTAAAACACTTACCCTATAAGACGCTTTTATCCGGCGTCTCGAAGGAGGAACATTGAAGAAGATCAAAGGATTTTATTTCAGCCGCGGAGTACACGTTCCCGACCGCAAGACCACCGCAAGTCTGCCGATCGAGAATATGCCGGCGCCCGAAATAGCGTCGCTGTCCGTGTCCATGGCTCTCGGTAAGCCCGCGACTCCCGTAGTCGCCGTCGGAGACAAGGTCAAAGTCGGACAGCTCATCGCCGAAGCAAGCGGACCCATAAGCGGTAATGTGCATTCGAGCGTAAGCGGCGAAGTCGTTGCGATTTCTTCCGCGCCCAACGCAACGGGCGGAACGGAAACGTACATAGACATAAGAAACGACGGCAATGACGAAACGGCGTTTCTCGAGCCGCTCGGAAGCGACGCGACGAGAGAACAGCTTATCGCGCGCGTACGCGATGCGGGTATTGTCGGCATGGGCGGCGCCGGTTTTCCGACCGCGGTCAAGCTCTTGCCGAGAACGCCTGTCGATACTCTCGTCATAAACGGCGCGGAGTGCGAACCTTATCTGACGTGCGACTGTCGTCTTATGCTCGAGCAGACGGACGAGATCGTTCGCGGCGCGAGATATTTCGCTAAGGCGCTCGGTATCGACAATATCGTTATCGGCATAGAGGCGAATAAGCCCGAGTGTATATCGGCGTTCGAGAAATACGACGACGTAAAAGTAGTCGAACTCAAAAAACAATATCCGATGGGCGGAGAAAAACAGCTCATATATTGTACTACCAAACGTAAAGTACCCGCAGGCAAGTTGCCCGCGGACGCAGGGTGCGACGTACAGAACGTCGCAACGTGCCTTGCGATGTGCGAAGCCGTAGAGAAGGGTAAGCCGCTTATCGAGCGCGTAATGACTGTTGCGGGGAACGGTGTGGAAAATCCGAAGAACGTGCGCGTACGTCTCGGTACGTCGCTCGTGTCCGTCGTGAACTTCTGCGGCGGCGCGAAAGAAAACGTCGTCAAACTTGTCAGCGGCGGTCCGATGATGGGGTTCGCGATCGTGGGCTTGTCCACTCCGACAAAAAAGACGACGGGCGGACTGCTTCTTCTCACGAGCGACGAGATCGACGATTCGCGTCCCACTCACTGCCTGAGTTGCGGCAAATGCGCCGACGTGTGTCCCATGCACCTCATGCCGATGAATACGGTGTTTTACACCAAAGCCGGCGACTACGAGGGCGCGGCGGTCATGGGCGGAGTTATGAACTGCATAGAGTGCGGAGCATGCGCTTACGTTTGTCCCGCAAAACAGCCGCTTTTACAGAATATACGGCTCGCCAAAGCCGAGCTGAGAAAGAAGAGGTGAGGAGAAAAATATGAATCAGACAATAATTTCGGCATCCCCTCATATAAGGTCGCGCGTTACGACGCGTCGGCTCATGATCGACGTTATTATCGCGCTCGTTCCGTGCTGCGCGGCGGCTATCGTATTTTTCGGTTGGTATTCGCTCGCGATCATGGCAATAGCCGTAGTCACCGCGGTCGCGACGGAGGCGGTGTATTCTCTCGTTTACCGTAAGGCATGGAAAGACTTCAAAGGCACGATGCTTCAGATAGTGTGCGACTTCGATTTCACTTCTGTCATCAGCGGGTTGATACTCGCGCTCGTGCTTCCGACGGCGTACAACGTCAAGGGCGAAATGATACTTTTGCCCTGGTACATACCTTTCCTCGGAAGTATATTCGCGATCGCGTTGTGTAAAATGCTGTTCGGCGGAACGGGGCGCAACCTCGTCAATCCCGCCGATACCGCTCGCGTGTTCCTTTTTATTTCTTTTACGGCAATGCTCACGGGCTGTGTCGGCACATGCGTGATAAATCCTATATTCGCGCCTTCCGCCGATATATCCGAGGTACTTTCCGGCGCGACGCCGCTGACCGCCATGCTTGCGGGGAATAAGGAAACGCTGAGCGCGCTCGATCTTTTCCTCGGCACGGGCGTGGACGGAAGCATGGGCGAAACGTGTAAAATCGCGATCCTCGTAGGGTTTGCGTATCTTGCGATCCGCCGCGTGATCAAGTGGTACTATCCGCTTATTTACATACTGACCGCAGGGGTATTCGCGGTCATGCTCGAGGGATTCGATTTCGCGTATTTCCTGCCGTCGGTGCTTTCGGGCGGACTTATGTTCGGCGCGGTGTTCATGGCTACAGATTATTCGACGAGTCCTAAGTCCACGCTTGCGAACGTCATATATTTCGTTTGTCTCGGTCTGCTGAACGCCGGACTGCGCAAAGCGACGGGTATCGAAGTGACTTCGTTCTGTATACTGCTTATGAACTGCCTGACTCCGATGATAGACAGATACATTCCGCGCCGTCCGTTCGGTTATGTGCGCGAAAAGAAAGCAAAGAAGGAGGAGGATAAAGCATGAAACTGAAAGACTTCTTCAGATCGAATTCGTTCAAATGTATAGTCGTGCTTCTCGCAATTGCGTTGGTATGCGGCGCGGTGCTTGCGTTCTGCAACGACCTGTTTTACGTTTCGAGCGAAGAAATGTTCGCGCGCAGTATGGTGAAGATCTACGACGGCGACGCGAGCAAGCTCGTCGATAAGATAACTTCGGACGACGACGTCAGAACTTATACGTTCTATAACTGCTCCGCCGTGGTCGTCGACGCGCAGGTTTCGCCGGACGGAAAGACCTGGCTCGTGCAGAGCAGGGGCGACAAGTGCGGTTATCAGGGCGGCTCGGTCACTCTTTGGGTGAGCATGAAAGTGGAAAACGGCGCGCTTGCGGGGATCAATAAAGTGATCGTGGACGGTTACGATTCGAGCCAGACGCTTATCGGACAGATAAACGAAGCGTTCCTCGCGACGTACGCGTCCGACGATTATAAGGATATAGTAACGGGCGGCGGGCATTTCAATAACGTCCGTATGTCCAAGGACGAGGTCACGAGCGAGAACGAAATCGTCGTTTCGGGCGCGACCTGGACGTCGAAAGCGGTGAACGCCGCGGTCAACGGCGCAATGGATTACGTCCGTGAAACGGCGGGGGAGGAAGCATGAAAAACAAATACGGCAAAATGGCTCTCGACGGGCTGATCTTCAATAACCCGACATTCGTGCTCGTACTCGGTACGTGTCCGACGCTCGCGATGACAAGCAACGCTACCGACGCGTTCGGTATGGGCGTGAGCGTCCTCGTCGTGCTGACGCTCAGCAATATAATAATTTCCGCGCTTCGCCGCGTGATCCCGAACGCCGTTCGTATACCCGCGTTTATCGTGGTCATTGCGACGCTCGTTACGCTCCTGCGTCTGTTCCTGAATAAATTTATTCCCGACCTTTACGCGTCGATGGGGACTTTCCTTCCGCTCATAGTCGTAAACTGCATAATACTCGGAAGAGCGGAAGCGTTTGCGAGCAAAAACGGCGTGCTTGCGTCGGCTGTCGACGGCGTTTCCAACGGCGCGGGCTTTACGGTATCCCTTGTCATCATGGGTATCATACGCGAGTTTCTCGGCTCGGGAAGCATTTTCGGACTTAAGATAATGGACTTCGGCATTCAGTTCTTTGCTATGCCGATGGGCGCGTTCGTGGTATACGGACTGTGCATAGCCGTGTTTGTGTACGTTCTCGATACCGTACAGCGCGCTCGGCGCATAAAGAGAACCAGACTTCTCCGCGGCGAAGAACTGGCAAAGGAGGAAGCGTAAATGATCATGGTATTGGCAGTCGTCATTTCGGCGGCGCTCAGCAATAACTTCGTCTTTGCTCAGACTTACGGCATATGCCCCTTCCTCGGCGTATCGAAAAAGACTTCGTCCGCCGTCGGTATGGGCGCGGCGGTTACCGTCGTTATGGTAGTCGCGACGATGATAACGTATCCGATATATATGTTGCTCGTCGCGCTCGACATACAGTTCCTCGAGATCCTCGTGTTCATTTTCGTCATCGCCGCTCTTGTGCAGATGATCGAAAAGGTTATCAAAAAGATCTCTCCGCCCCTTTACAACGCAATGGGAATATATCTTCCGCTCATAACGACGAACTGCGCCGTTCTCGCCGTGTGCGAGATCACGTCGAACGCGCTCGTCAGCGGCGCGTGGGAACCCGCGATCATTGCGGGCGTGGAGATGAACTTTGGATTTTCCGTACTTTACGCGCTTGCCGCCGGGCTCGGCTTTACGCTCGCCATGGTAATCATGAGCGGTATGCGCGAAAAGATAAATCATCTGAGCCTTCCCAAAGCGCTTCAGGGATTCCCGATCACTATGGTGACGGCGGCGTTCATCGCAATGGCGTTCTATGTGTTTACCATGGTAAACGTCAACGTGGGAGGTTAAGGTCATGATAAGCGAAATTACCGCAAATACTTTTGCCACCGTCGGAATAGTCGTCGGAATATTCTGCGCGATCGCGCTCGTACTCACCATACTAATACTAGTCGTAAGCAAAGTCTGCAAGATAGATACGGACGAAAAGCTCGAGCGAGTACTCGAAAAACTTGCCGGCGCGAATTGCGGCGGTTGCGGCTGTTCGGGTTGCGCGGGCTTTGCCGAAAAGCTCTGCAAAGGCGAGTGCAGTCTGTCCGACTGTCACGTGACTTCGCCCGAGAACAAGCAGGATATAGCCGGTATTCTCGGACTCGAACTCGGCAGCGAGGAACCGACTGTCGCCTGCGTTATGTGCAGCGGGGGATCGAACGCGGAAAACCTTTATAAATATGCGGGTATCAGCACCTGCGTTTATCAGGCGCAGCTCTTTAAGGGCGCGAAGATGTGCGACGACGGTTGTCTCGGTTACGGCACTTGTCTGAAAGCGTGTCCCGAGCATGCGATAACGGTACACGACGGCGTCTCGTATATCGATCCGGACGTATGTATTTCGTGCGGCGTGTGTATGAGCGCGTGCCCGAAGCATCTTATCGAACGCATACCCGCGTCCGCGCCCGTTTATGTCGCATGCTCGTCGCATTGCCGCGGAAAAGAAGTAATGAGCGTGTGCAAGGTCGGTTGCATAGGTTGCGGACTGTGCGCGAAGAACTGTCCCGAAAACGCCATAACGATGATAAATAATCTTCCGAAAATAGATTACGAAAAATGTACGGGCTGTTATACCTGCGTCGGCAAGTGTCCGAGAAAGGTAATCAGGATCCGTCCCACCGGTACGAAAAAGCCGAAAACCGCGGCGGAAAAAGAATAAGGGCGGAAAAGAAAAATACAAACGAAAAGGCTTCGGACAAAATGTCCGAAGCCTTTTTTGCGTCGACAGTGAAATAAAAGACCCGATCGTACGATTATTTTCGAATTTGGTATTGACTTTTTGCGAAAATGTGATATAATAATTCAATAAACGCATCGGATCGTTTGCGAAATTTTGCGTCGTGACGATCCGTAATCGGCGGAGGGGATAAAGTAATTGAACGGATTTGTTTTGTTTTTCGCTCATATACTCGATTATGCTTTGGTCATTCAGATCCTGGCTGTTTCCGTATCCGTTGTCGTCGTATTGAGCCCCGTTCAAAAGAACGTAAAGTCGATATTGTTCGCATTGCTCAAGATCGGGTGTTTTTTCGTCGCCGAGGTCATGATCTGCGCATTGCTTTTTATGTTGGCGACCGATTGGGTGTTTTTGCGCGGTAATTGTTTTTTGATAGGATATATTTTCTGTATCCTGGTTTACGCAATATTCTTTTGTAAATATCAGCCGAAAGTCAGGCTTATTATGGCGAGTACCGTTCTGGCTATATCCGTCATTGTTTTGGAATTCGCCGCATTGCTCGCAAAGTCGATGGAAAACGCATTCGCCGAGAGCGTGCCTATCGACTGGATGGGAATAGTCAAATCGTTGATGAGCCTGTTTGCATTATGCTTTGCGTTCATACAAGCAAAATTTTCCATAGGAGATTACGACAGCGTGCCCGTTTCGGGCGTAGCGCTTACCGTGGTGGGCAGTCTTTTGTCCGCGACGATGTGTTTCGCTTACGAAGGATTTTTCGCGTCTACGATGATGTCCGACAACAAGCACTTCGTTTTCATGAGCATGGTATTCGGTTGCTTTTATATAATCGACATAGTTTCGTATATGCTGATATATTTCGTCTGCCGCGAGAGGGATGCGGTAATCAGACTCGAAGCCGAAAAACAGATGTCGGAAGCCAATGCCGAGATGATCCGCGTGTCCGAAAAAAATCTCGATTATCTGCGAAGCTTGAGACACGATATACGCAATCAGTATTCGTATGCCGAAATATTGCTCGAGAACGGACAGTACGACGAAGCGAAGAAATTTTTCCGCTCGATAGGAAACGACGTAGATGTTTCGCTGGCTTACATCGACAGCGGAAACAAGAATATCGACGCCATTATCAATATGGAAATGTCGAAAGCCGACGCTTACGGGGTGAAAACAGACGTGACCGTCGTTGTTCCTCCCCGTTTGCCGCTCAGCGACAACGCATTGTGTTCGATTATTTCCAATCTGATAGACAACGCCGTGGAAGCGTGCGTTCGGTTCGATCTGAAAGAACAGGGAGTGGCGGTAAGGATATATCCCCGTCAGGACTATTTATATATCGGCGTGGAAAATACTTTGCCGCCCGATGTAGACAAAGAGAAACTGCTCAGCCTTAACACGATGAAACCCGACAGCGCAAATCACGGTTACGGTACGCATATAGTGAAGCGCCTTGTGGCGCAATATAACGGATACGTTACGTATTCGGTGGAAAACGACAAGTTCATTGCCGAGGCGATGATCAATATGATGTCCGACGACGTTTGCAATAATCCCGGGGGGGGGTAATTATGAATAAATTGACGATAGCCGTTTGCGACGACGACGAAACCGCGTTGATCGCGATCAGAGGAACGATCGTAGCGTTGCTCGAAAAACTGAAGATACAGGCGGTCGTGGACACCTTCACGTCTCCCGAACTGTTTGAGAAAGCCTTTGACGGAATAAATTACAGGCTTATTTTTCTCGATATCGAAATGCCGAAACTGAACGGAATCGATCTCGGGTCGAAGATCAAGGAAAAAAACAGCACTACGGAAATCATTTATATATCGAACAGAGAGGATCTCGTGTTCGAAACTTTCAAGATACATCCGTTCGGATTCGTACGCAAAAGTCGGTTCATAAAAGACCTTTCCGAAGTCTTGCGGCTTTATATCGATATGCATAACGCGACGGCAATTCCCGATACCGTTACCGTAAAATATCGCGGAAGTGACGTCGCTCTCGCATGTAACGACATTACGTATATCGAAAGCGCGCGGGATTATCAGTATATTTATATGCAAGGCAAGTCGGAACCTCTTAAACTTCGCGAGTCTATGGATACTTTTATCAAGCAGCTCGAGCCGCTCGGATTTATACGTATACATAAGGGGTATATCGTAAATTTCCGATATATAAGGCGTATCGACAATACCGCCGTAACTCTTACGACCAATGCCGAGTTGCCGCTGTCGCGCCGACTTGTAGACGCCACCAGAGCGAAATACATGCAACTTTGCCGTGCGAACGGAGTCGTTCGATTGAATTGAAAATAATGTTCGGATAAGGAACGGAGCGGAAATCGCTTCGTTCCTTTTTTGCGTCTGCAATCGGTCTGTTTTTCCGATTGCAGACATTTTTTTGCCGTTCGTCGCTCGGTATTCTCCCGATGTCCCGAAATGGCGACTGGTTGCAGCAATAATATTGAACGCTCTCTTTTTATAAGTTATACTTCGATGTAAGCGTTTAGCTTAATATGCGTCTTAAAGGAGGGGATGACGACAAGAGAAATCAGGGAAGAACATTGACAGGGGAGACGATACTTTCCGAAACCGCAATTTTGCGGCAGAAAAAATGGAGAAATTAAATGAAATCAATTACATCAAAAAAATCCAAAGCTTTCTTTGCGATTTTAATCATGTCGATTATTTTGACAGTCGCGCTTGCGATGCCTACTATTTTGACGGCGTTCGGCGCGGAGTACTATGGTTCGTTTCTCTTCGATAAGCCGTATAACACAAGTTATTCGAATATCGACGAAGTAAGAGCGGCAAGCGCAGATGTAGCCAACAAGATTTCCGCAGAAGGTACTGTCCTTCTGAAGAACGACGGCGCGCTTCCTCTTGCGGCGAATCAGAAAATCAGCTTATTCGGAACAAACTCGGGTAAGATGACTCAGATGAAGAGCGGACTCGAAGCCGAAGGCTTCGGCGTAAACGCAAACAGCGCAATCTCGACCGGTAACGTTGCCGCAGACAGCGATACTTTGCCGGAAAACTATGCGACCGACGTAAAAGAGAGAAACGAATTCTTCTATAACGACGCCGCTATAGTAATGTTCGACGAAGCGTTCGGCGCGGTTTCGGGCGAAAACTCGGGCTTCGGCTTTATACAGAACGCTCCGGTCAAGAAAGGCGAGGGCGGCGGTAAAGGCCCCGGCGCAGAGGTCGAAGGTACCGGTAACGGAATCACCGATCCTCAGAACGCCAGCGTCGAGGATTTCAAGGACGCAGACGGTCAGCAGTACATACTTCCTTCCGGAACCGTATTCAAGCAGAAAAATCTTGCTCACACCGTTTACGACAACAAAGAGAAAAAATATGTTACGGTATTCGAAGAGTATACCGCAGACGAGCAGTTCGATGGTAAAGACAGATATACGATAACTTATTATAAGCATCCTCTTATGCTCAGCGAAGCGGCAGAGAAGCTCATTTCGTATACGACGAAGAACTTCGAGACGGTCATCGTTCTTTTCATGAGCGCAAACCAGCTCGAAGTCGGTATTCTCGATCAGAATCCCGGTATCAGCGCTATACTCTGGTCCGGCGATCGTAACTCGAACACCAACCCCGACCATCGTAACAACATCCACCAGATCGCAAAGATCATTTCCGGTACGATCAACCCGTCCGGTAAGACGATCAACACCTGGGCGCGCGATTTCAGTAATTCGTCCAACTGGATGAACGACGGTAACAGCGGCGTAACGTTCGCTTCCGTCGACGGAAAAGACGCAAGCGAGTGGGAAGCCGGACGTATATTCCACGGTTCTTCGTTCGCAATGGGACTTCGTGATTCCGAAGGTCGTTATTATATCCGCGCAAAGCGCACGGGTAACAACAAGAGAAAGAACGCGCTTCCCGTAATGTACGAAGAAGATATCTACATGGGATACCGTTATTACGAGACCGCGGCTGCCGAAGCGGCTGCAAGCAATTACACCGGCTTCAACTATGCCGACGAAGTCGTATATCCTTTCGGACACGGTTTGTCTTACACGACGTTCGATAAAGAGATCGTATCTTCCGACGTCGACGCGTGGACGGAAATGAACAACTCCGGTTGGGATATCGAGAACTGGAAGAACGACGGCAAAATGACGGTAAACGTCAAAGTTACCAACACCGGTAAGTATGCGGGTAAGGAAGTTGTCGAAATCTACGGACACGCTCCTTACTACACCGACGGCGTAGCCAAGTCCGAAGTAGTTCTCGTCGGTTTCGAAAAGACCAAGCTTCTTGCTCCCGGCGCGTCGCAGACCGTTAAGGTCACCGTAAAGGTACGCGACCTTGCAAGCTTCGACTGGAACGATGCAAACGGCAACGGTTCGACGACTTACGAACTCGATAAGAACGCTTCTACGGATACGAAGGGCAATGCTCTTTCCGCAAGCAGCGGCGACGGCAAATACGAACTCAGACTTCAGAACGATTCGCACAATGTGGCAGAGTACGAAGGAAAAGCACAGAAAGTCGTTCTTGCCGATCTTACCAAAGATATCCTTCTCGATAAGTCGGAAGGAACCGGCAACGAAATCACCACCGTATTCAGCGAAGGCAGCCTCGAAGACACGCTCAGCTACGACCCCAAGACGAAGCAGAATATGGTTGACGACGGCAAAATGACTCTTCTCGAGCGTAGCGACTTTGCAGGCACGTGGCCCGAGATGAGCACCCCCGCGGATATGACGCGCAGCGACGAATATTTCGATCTTCTCGATGCGTCGAACGACTTCAACGCGGATACGTTCTATACCTCGAACGAACTTCTCGTAAAGCAGACTTCGACCGTATACGACAATAAAGGTAAGAACACTTACGACAACGGTACGTCGAGCCAGTCCATCCCCGTGGATTCTCCTTACTACGATCTCTTCAAGGGCACGGAAGGCGCGGCTGCGGCAACTGCCGAGGACAATTCCGATCTTCCCTGGGCTATGACGAAAGAAGAGTTCATGACCGAGACGGGTAACGGAACAGAGACCGAATGGAGCCAGATGAAAGACTCCGCAACGCAGGCGGAAGCAAAAGCTACCGCGGGCAACGACTGGATCCTCTTCTATGAAATGAAGGGCATCGATCCGAACAGCGAAGACACGATTTCCGACGGTAAGTTCAAGGGCAAGACCGGAAAAGAAGTATGGAACGATCTTCTTAACCAGCTTACCTTCGAAGAACTCAAGACCATAATCCTTTACGGCGGATTCAACACTACGACGATCGAGTCGATCGATCGTCCCAACTCCCGTCATTGCGACGACATGATGGGTCTTTCGAGACAGGGTGTACACTCCAGACTCAGAATTCAGTTCGGCGACTCTCCCGTCAATGCCGCAACCTGGAACAAACAGCTTCAGTGGGAGCGCGGACTTATGGTAGGCGAGTGCGGACTTTGGAGCGGCGTTGTAGGTTGGTACGGCGTAGGCGGAAACCTTCACCGTTCGGCGTTCGGCGGACGTAACCCCGAGTATTACGGCGAAGATCCGTTCCTTATCGGACACATCTCCGGTTCGCACGGTGCCGCTGCCGAAGCAAAAGGACTTATCACTTACGTTAAGCATAACGGCTTGAACGAAAGCGAGACCGGAAGATATAACAGACATACGTATCTTACCGAGCAGGCTGCCCGCGAAATCTACTTCAAGGGATTCCAGATCTGTCTCGAAGATTACGAGCTCAGAGGAACGATGACGTCGTACAACAACATCGGCGACAGACAGGCTGCAAGCAACCATGCTTATCAGTGGAACATCGTTCGTCAGGAGTGGGGCTTCATGGGTCTTTCCCTTACCGACGCCGTAACTCCCAAAGAGATTTCGTATACTTCCGATATAATGGTAAGAGCGGGCGGAAGCCAGACTCTTGCGAATATCACGACCTCGAGCGGCGACGCTTATCACTATGACCGTCTCAGCGGAACTTACGATGCCGAAAACAATAAGGTCACGGTAAAGAAGCAGAAAGTCGCAACGGCGTATACCGAAGCAATGGCTGCTGCCGGAACCGATCAGGCAAAGATCACCGAAGCCGCAAAACTGTATAAGCTCGAAGAGGAAGCAGCCGTAGATTCGTATACTCAGTGGTACTATGTACGTATGGCTGCTATGCACACTCTGTACGCCGAAGCAAACAGCTCGACGTCCGATCGTGCAAAGTATAACCTCTATGTAGGCGAAGGCAGCGAAGGAACGGGTAGCCCTTATGCGACCGCCGATACTCCCGACGTCGACATCAACAAGAAGTACAGCGACAAGACGTTCGCGGTAGGCGTTCCCGTAGAACTCGATTGCGCTCCCGCAACGCTCAGAAACTACAACGCTCAGACGGACGGCGCTTACAGCTACGTTCTCGGTGAAATCACGATCGGATCGGGCAAGAACGCAACGACGAAGACGAGTACTCTTCCCGAAGGTCTGACCCTCGACAGCAAGACCGGTAAGGTCTCCGGAACTCCTACGCAGGCGGGAACGACCACGTTCACCATCTGGGGCGGAAATCTCCAGGGCGGATGGGTAAGAAACGTTCAGAAGTTTACCATCACCATCGCAGAAAAGACGGCGCTCGCGGCTCCCGCAGACGTAGCGGTAAGCAACAGCACCGTATCCTGGTCCGCAGTCGAGAATGCGACGGGCTATGAGATCACGATCGACGGTTACGGAACGTACACCGTAGGCGCGGATAAGACGAGCTTCGGCTTGCCGCTTATGGCGGAAGGCGAGTACAATGTTACCGTTAAGGCGCTCGGCGGCGGCGTATATGCCGACTCCGAGGTCGCTTCGACGACGTACGAAGCCGACGGTCTTACTCAGGGTCCCGCAGGTCCTGCAGGTCCCGAAGGCCCCGTAGGTCCCGCAGGTCCTAAGGGCGACGCGGCAGAAGGCGGATGCGGAAGCTTCGTCTCCACGGCCGGCGGAATCATCGGACTCATCGCGTTCCTTGTGGCCGGCGCGGTAATAATCTTTGTTATCAAGGCCGCAAGAAAAGACAAATAATGCCGTAACGAACGGCTGACCCTCGTATTTGTGCGGAACGCGGAATTTCGCGTTCCGCACAAACTTAGGGGGTGTATTCGTTAAAAATTTTGTGTTATGAGGAAAAATGCAGTGAAAAAATTAGCTATTATGATTTCCGTTATTCTTTGTTCGTTCCTGCTCGTCGGTGTTTTTGGCGCTTGCGGAGATTCGAAACATACGGTAACGTTTGATCTGAACTATGATGGCGCACCCGCCGCAACTACCGTCGAAGTCGAGCATAATACTCTTGTCGACGAACCCGACGATCCCACTCGGACGAATTGGAAGTTCCTCGGTTGGTTTACGGACGCCGAGTGCACCGAAGAAGCCGATCTCGGACGTTCCGTTACCGGCGATATGACGGTTTATGCGGGATGGCAGCGCACACATATTTCGGTTACGTTCGACCTGAACTATACAGGCGGCGGCGTCTATGGAGACGTTCAGAACGTAAAGGTCGGCGCAGTACCCGTCAGACCGTCCAATCCTTCGGGAAGAACCGATTATTTGTTTAAGGATTGGTATACGGTAAGCAAAGAAAGCGATCAGACCGAAAATACGAGATATAAGTTTACTGCTCTTTCCGAAGACACCGTTCTCTATGCCGGATGGACGGCTAAGAGCGACGCTACCGCAGTCGTTAAATTCATGTGGAATTACGACGGCGCTCCGAACGATGGCGTTTTCGAGGAGCAGACGGTGAATGCGGGAAGCTCTATAACCGCTCCCGTGCCGCAGAGAACCGCCGGCGATTACCGCACTTACGTGCTCACCGGCTGGCGCGACGAATCGGATAAACTTTATGCCGCGGATGCACAGTTCAACGTGTCCGAAGATACGACGCTTTACGCTCAGTGGACGGTCAAAAACGTTTTCGAAGCGGAGTGGACGGATATGTCCAAATTCCAGGGCGCAGGCTGGTCGTGGAACCGCGTGGGAACGGCGGCAATAGATTACGATAAAGACAATAAGATCGGAAGCAACGCCGGAAATAACGCGTTCGTATCGAATATGAACTGCGTCGGAGCGTTCGTTTATTTCGAGATCGATTCGGATCGTGCGGCTACTGGACTGACGCTCAAACTTCGTCTCAGCGTCGAATCTTATTTCAGCTACGGAATAGAGTTGAGACCCGATATGTTCGCGGTATCCACCGCAACTACCGAAGACGGCGAGCGCAATTATCTCGAATACGAAAAGATCGAGATATATCCCGAGCCCGGCAAATCCGTTTCTCCGTTCGAGAACTTCCTCATTACGGCGGATCTGAGCCTGGCGGAAGGTAAGAACTATATTTTCGTCGAAACCGTAAAGGATTTCACGGCAGCGGGCTTCCCCGAATATGCGGGACATATGGGCGCGATGTCCGCTATTGCTCCCGTTATCGACGCTATGGTGATCGAGCATGCGGAAGCGACGGCAAATCTCAGCTGGACGCCGAGAGTATGCAACCTTTGGAATTACGGCTATGCCGAATCCGAATGGCCGTGCTCTTGCGACAGACACGATGACTGATTTCGGAGAATCAAATGAATATCATAAAAGCAATTTTCGGTAAGATGCATTCGCGCATATGGTTTATCGTAACTGCCGTAATGATTGCGGTTCTGATTATCGCAAACATTATGGTGGGTATATACGGCGGCGTCATAAATCTGGCGCTCGGCGGCGACCGCGCGATAGAGCTTACAGACGAAGAAAAAGTCGATGCGCAAGTGTATTACGAGCGCACGACGAAATCGAAGGACGAGGCAAACGAACAAGGTTTCACTCTTACGCGCAAAGTTTCGGAAGAAGGAACGATCTTGCTTAAAAACAATGACGTTCTTCCGTTTGACTCCGGCGTCAAAAACGTTTCCGTGTTCGGCAAAAACTCGGTAAATCTCGTTTACGGAGGCACCGGCTCGGGCGGCGGCGATCTGTCTTTCACGAAAAAGACGTTGTTCGAAAGCTTGACCGAAGCGGGTTATTCGTATAACGACACGCTCAAGAGTTTCTACGAAGACAACGATAAGTCGGGCAAGGAACGCGACGGCAGTCCCGCGCTCAGCACGGGAAGCGACGCGCAGAAGCCCATGTCTACGGGTGAAACTCCCATCGCGAATTATGTACAGCACAATATTCCGGACACCTATGCCGATTACGGCGATGCCGCTATCATAGTACTTTCGAGAATTGCGGGCGAGAGCTACGACCTTCCGAAGATGAAGTCGACGGAGCGCGATCAGAAACATTATCTTGCGCTTGACAAATACGAGCGCGCGCTTATAGATCACGTTACGGAGAATTTCGAAAAAGTCGTCGTCGTACTGAATACTCTCAATACGATAGAAGCATCCGAACTCGAAAACAACGATAAGATTGATTCCGTTCTCTGGATCGGCGGTCCCGGAAGCACCGGTATCATGGCGCTCGGCGATATTCTCAACGGCACCGTTACTCCTTCGGGACACACGGTCGACACGTGGGCGAGCGATTTTACGAAAGATCCGACCTGGAACAACTTCTCGGAAGCGGTCAATGCCGACGGCAATTATATCAGCAACAGCGCGAGATATAAACTCAATTCGACGCTTACCGATCACAGCTTCGTAAAGTACGAGGAAAATATTTATATCGGTTACAGATATTACGAAACGAAGGCGTTCGAAGAGAGAAAGAAATCGAACAACAACGATTGGTACGAGGAAAACGTAGTCTATCCGTTCGGTTACGGCAAAAGTTATACCGACTTTACCTGGGAAGTGACCGATAAGTCGTCTATCGAGAATGTAAGCATAACCGCCGACGGCAAATATACGGTGGATGTAAAAGTTACGAACAACGGCGAGTATAAGGGCAAAGACGTCGTACAGATGTACGTTAAATTGCATTACAACAATGACGGACTCGCAAAGTCTCATATCGTTCTCGGCGATTTCGTCAAGACCCCGATGCTTTATCCCACTGCGGATAAAGCTAAGACAGCAGCCGACGCCGCCGATGAGAACAAGCCCAATTCGGCAACCGTTACGCTGACTTTCGATCCGTATAGTGTCGCTTCGTACGATTATCTCGGGAAAAATTCCGAAAACTTCAAAGGTTGGATAATAGAAGCAGGCACAGATTACGAGCTTTATATCAATTCGGATTCCAATCCCGAAAACGAAAATATGATCGCAATCCCGTTCAAAGTCGACGCAAACATCAAGTATGCGAACGACCCCGAAACGGGAAAGCCCGTAACAAACAGATATACGGATTCCGACTTCGACTCCGACACACAGATCGAAAACAGCCTGATGTCGAGAACCGATTTCGAGCTTCCCGATGCTCCCGGTGATTCCGACAGAGACATCGACAATGCTTTCGTGGCGTCGCTGAACGACGTTACGCACAACAACCCCGAAGCCGACAGCTATAAAATGACGACTCAGGGCATAAGCACGACGATGAAATTCGTGGATCTCGTACACTTCGACGAATCGCTCGGAACCTGGGTGGCGAACTATGACGAGGACGATACCGATACAGTATGGCAGACCTTGCTCGACTCGTTCACCGTCAAGGAGATGGCGGAGCTGTTTAACGAGGGCGGTTTCAAGACCAAGCGTATTGAGGCTATAAGCAAGCCCGAAACGTTGGAGTCGGACGGACCCGTAGGCTGGTGTAACTTTATCGCAACCGACGATACCTGGAAAAACAACGTAGCGTATACTTCTCAGATCGTCGTATCTTCCACGTGGAATGTCGATCTCGCAAACGAGATGGGCAAGTGCGTCGGCGAAGAAGCGCTTTGGGGCGCATCCGCGACCGACGGACGTACGTATTCCGGTTGGTATTCTCCCGGGGTCAACCTCCACAGAAGCCAGTTCTGCGGCAGAAACTTCGAGTACTACAGCGAAGACAGCCTTCTGACGGGTAAGATCGCCGCGGCTCTCATTCGCGGTTGCCGTTCCAAGGGCGTATATACTTACGTAAAGCATTTCGCCGTGAACGAGCAGGAAACGAACAGAACGGGTCTTACCACATGGCTGACCGAACAGTCGCTTCGCGAGCTGTATCTCAAACCGTTTGAAATCGCGGTCAAAGAAGGTCGTACCACGGCAATGATGTCGAGCTTCAACCGCATAGGCACGCGTTGGACGGGCGGAGATTACCGCTTGCTGACCGAAATACTCAGAAACGAGTGGGGCTTCCGCGGAACTGTGGTATGCGACTATAATACCGGCGCGATTTGCATGAATACGAAGCAGATGGCGTATGCGGGCGGCGACCTCAACCTTGCTACCGACTCGAATTCCGCATGGTCGCCCGATCGTAAGTCCGCTTCCGATGTGGTCGTGCTCAGAAAAGCCATGAAGAACATTCTGTATACCGTTGCGAACAGCAATGCGTTGAATAATCTCAACTACAGATACGAAATGGCTATATGGCGCATCGTATTTATCATTCTCAACATCGTGATTGCGGTAGGACTTGCCGTTTGGGGCTTCTTCGCCATCCGCGGCGCGCTTAAGAGTGCAAAGCGTCCGAGCGCCGAACCCGAAACGACGGCGGAAGTATCCGACGGTAAAGACGACGGTTCGGATAACTGACGCGATTTGCGTAGGCGGCCGTAAAGGCAACGCGTTATAAAATGTGAATATACACGGACGGTATGGCGGCATTGGGATACAATGTCGCCGTACCGTCAATAATGCGTATATATTTTTTCGGTGATATGATGAGAAAAAAATCGTTGAAAACCATTATACCGCTTATTATCGCCCTTGTCCTGTGCCTGAGCTTTTCGTTCTTCGGATGCGGCGAGAACAGCGACGTCCCCGAAGATCCCGATCCCGACGGAAAAAAAGATACGTTGACGGTAATGCTGACCGACGACCCGGACAGTTTCGAGATCGTGAGCGAAAATCCCGTCCTTGTCGAGCGCGGCGGCGACGCGAAATTCGTCCTGAGAATGAAAGGAGATTATTGCGTCGAAAGGCTGACCAGACAGGGAAGCGATCTCGGCGCGTCGATTGTCAACGGTTACGACGGCACGACGACGGTTACGATCGGTAAGTTGAATTATTCCATGCGTGTAAAAGCGGAGTGCGCAGTTGCGTCCGCGCGCATAATGTATTATCCGAACGGCGGACGTTATATCGAAGGCGGTAATTCGTCCGTGTCATATTCGGTCGGTCATACGCTTAAAAACCGACTGCGCCCGAACACGGAGATAGGTACGGACAGATTGATCCGAGACGGGTATGTTCTCAACGGTTGGAACACCGCCGCCGACGGAAGCGGAGAACATATAGGGCTCGGCAGCCGCGTTACTTTAATGCGGAACGAAAACCTCGGTCTTTATGCGGAATGGGAAACAGCAAGTCCCGCCGAAGATTTTCTGTACAGAAAAGCCGGTGATTGCATAGTTATATCGAGATATATCGGGAGAGATAAAAAAGTCGTCGTTCCCGAAACACTCGACGGTATGCCCGTCGGATGGATAAGTGCGGGCGCGTTCAAAGGCGCGATAGATACGGTAATATTTCCGAAATCGATCGACGTCGTAGAAGACGGTGCATTTACCGACTGCGCCGTGCGCGAATTGTATTTTTACGACAACATTTCGTTTATATCGGATAAAAGTTTTCGCAATTGCACGAATTTCTCGACCGTGCACATCAACGCCGTTCTTGCGCCGAGATACGGACCCGACAATTTATATTCCGAGATAAATCTTGCGGATAAGTATGATATACTGATTCTGAACGAAAATAATAAGAAAGTCGTTGTTTTCGGGGGATCGGGCGCGTTCAATTCCATCGATACGATGCAGATGGAACGCGAACTCGGCGAGAAAACGGAAGAAGGATACGTATGTATCAATATGGCAGTGAACGGTTGGTTTAACGGGGTCGCTCAATTCGAAATGATGAAACCGTATCTGCATAGCGGCGACGTTTTCATTCACGCTCCGGAATCATCTTCTCCGTTCGGTTTCATGTACGAGGTTTCCATGACCCCGAGCTTCGACGATTTCGTTTACAATAAATTGCGGCTTTACGCATGTCTGGAATCCAATTACGACCTGCTGTCGCTTATCGACTTCAGACACGTTACCGACCTGCTCGACGGTTTTGCCGAATTCAACGCCGTAAGAAAGAATATGGCGGAAACATCGTATACGGATTACGCTACGCAGATAAATTTGTTCGGAACGGTATACGAAAACGATCTGGGCTGGATCGACGTGCGCGGAAATTTCGCGTTGCCGAAAATACCGCGCGGAGAATATCTCGACGCGGGCGAGGCGGATATCATTCCCGAGTTTATCAAAGACAGCGAAGCGCACACAAGGCTCAACGGTTATTACGGAGATTTCGAAGAAGCGGGCGTGAAAGTTTGTTTTCTGACGTCGCCTGTGAATACGGATACGCTGTTGATACGGATGAACGAACCCGAAAAACTCCCGCCGAATTCGGATTTTCTGTTCTCGGGTCGTCCGTACGGTATTCCTTTGCTACACCACGATCTCGGAGAATGGATCTCCGATTTCGACGGCGCGGTCGATACGTATCTGGACTGCACCGTGCTGTTGCCGCTGTCGGATACATTGTTCCGCACCGAAGATCTGTTCGACGCCGATTTCCACTTGTCGGATAAGACGGCGCCGATATTTACGGGACGCGTGGTGAACGAATTGTTGAAAGTATTATGAAAGGATGCGTAAGTATATGAAAAAAGCCGTATTGACCGTTGTTACGGTACTTATATTTTTGCTTGTCGCACCGATAACGATTACTTTGGTCGGGTTTTGTTCTCCTCCGCAGTTCGGCGACACATATTACGGCGAGCTGTCGCGGATGTTCGGAAGACTGACCCGAACCGAGGGCAAAAAAATCGTGCTGATAGGGAACAGCGCGGTGGCGTTCGGTATAAGAAGCGATCTGCTCGAACGGGAATTTCCCGATTATTCCGTGGTGAATTTCGGTTTGTACGGCGCGCTCGGCACCAAACTGATGCTCGATTTAAGCAAGCCGAGCATAGGCGACGGGGATATCGTGATCATTATGCCGGAACTGATCGAGCAGTCCGTTTCGCTGTATTTTTCGGCGGAGGATACCTGGCGCGCGGTGGACGGAGATTTTTCGATGCTCGGAAACATAGCGTCCGAAAATATAGCCGAAATGGTAGGTCGGTTTCCCGGCTACGTCGGCGAAAAATTCGGATATATGCAGACGGGCGGCGCGGCTGCCGACGGCGCTTACAGCAGCTTGGCTTTCGAGGACGAATCGGGAAACGACGCGGGGTATATGACGTACGAGCGTACTCATAACGTAATGGCGGGCGGATACGATTCCACTTCCGTTTCCGCAATGGACGTTTCGATCATAGGCGAAGGCTTTATCGATTATCTCAACGAGTACGGCCGCTATGTTTCGTCGCGCGGCGCGGACGTGTATTTCGGGTTTGTACCCGTGAACGAACTTATGATATCGGAAGACGACCGCGAAGGCGTCGATGATTTATATTCTTTTTTGCGCGACGAACTCGATTTCGAAGTATTGGGACACCCGGCGAAATACTTTTTGGATCACAGATGGTTTTACGATAATAACGTGCATATGAATTCGTCGGGAATGTTCGTGTTTACCGATCTTCTTGCGGAAGATCTGAAACTCGAACTCGGTATAACGACGCCGAACAACATAGAGATCCCTCCGCCTCCTGAAATTCCGTTTTATGATTTCATGCCGGGAGACAATCGCGATGCGGGGCTGTTTGTATACGATAAAGTGGCAGGCGTCGACGGAGAGTATATACGTCTTACGGGGCTGACCGCCGAAGGGAAAACAAAATCGGACATAACGGTTCCCACCGATTACGACGGTATACCCGTGCGTGAGTTCGACGTTTCGGTATTTTCGGGCAATACGGTCGTAAGCAGGATTATGTTGCCCGAAACGATCCGACGGATTTACGACGGTTCTTTCGACGGCGCGACGCGTCTTTCGTCGCTTGTGTTTAAGCACGATTCGTTGACGGGCATAAGCGCCGGATACGAGTTCCTGCGCGGCGCGGATAATTGTTATATTTATCTCAAAAAAGGCGTAAGCATAGCAGGTTGTGCGGGCGGTTGGGTGGAATACCAGAAACGAATCAGATACTATTGAAACCGCTTTTATTTAACGAATTCCGTTTGCGGAAAAACTTTTCCCCTCACCAATTTACCGCAAACGAATTTACTTGTCTTACTTTCGGGTAAGACGGAAAACGGCGTCTCGAACCCGGAGACGCCGTTTTTTTATTGAAACTCAATTCGTTTTTGTTTATCCCAGACTCGGGTCGATGTCGCGCGTCGAATATATCTTCAGCTCGTGCGGAACGCATACGATCATGCCGCCGGCGTCCGTTATTGCCGCCGTATGCACGCAGTCGCGACGGAAACTGCAGTCGGAGTCCGATACGGACGCTCTGCCGCTCTTTTCTATCACTACGGTATTATAGCCGCCTTTTTTCGTTTTGACGGTCAAGGTCAGTATTCCGTCAGTTTCTTCGCTTGCGACGCGATCTTCGAACCCGTCTGCGACAGTAAGCACGTCGGCGATGAAGTCATAAGAAAATACACGTATTCCGCCGATGTCGGCGTACAGCTTTTCTAGAGGCGGGGAGACACGGGTGAAAACAAACGCGATAAAAAACGCAATCGTAACCGCAACGATCGCGGCGTAGATTATCAGGTCGGCGGGTCTGAACGGCTTGCCGTTTTTCACTTGTTCGATATGTTTTATCGCCATTTATATGTTTAGCACCGTTATCGTTCCGTCGCCGAGCTCATAATCGCTTTTATCGGCGTTGGTGCGGAGCGTGAGCGTTTCTTCGTCCAGCATAAAGACTTTGACGCCGCTCGTTTTTTCGCGTATGAACTTCGCCGCGTCTTCGGCGCTCATGCACATGAGCGCGGTGGTGAGCGCGTCGCCTTCCGCCGCCGTCATGCCGAACATCGATACCGCCGCCGTACCGCTTGTCGGTCTGCCCGTTTTCGGATCGATTATGTGACAATACCGTTTGCCGTTTTCGATAAAAAAGCGTTCGTAATCTCCGCTCGTGCTTGCCGCTACGTTCGCCGCGCTCACCGTAAGATATTTGCCGCGACCGCGCGGATGATTGAGCGTAACGCGCCAGTACTCGTTCCCTTCGAGAAGCGAAAGCGAGCTTTGACCGACGCCGACGTACGATTTCGTTACGCCGCGCTTTGAAAGAATTTCGGCGCATTTGTCTGCGGCGTATCCCTTTCCGATCCCGCCGAGATTGAGATTGACTGTATAAATTTTTCCTTCGATTTCCACACAGCCGTTCGGTTTCGTGACGAAAAATCCGTCTTCGTTTTCGGACAACGCTACTTCGCCGAAATCGAGCAGGGCGGGCGAGAGGAAAGCCTTGATGTATTTTTCTTCGGGCTGTGACGGGGTCTCTCGGTCGTAAGGCTCGATGGGTGTGTAATCCCCGCTCTCGAAGCGCGGCGAAAACCCCCAGAGATCGACGAGATTGCCTACGGCGGGATTGTACGCGCCGTTCGTCAGCTCATACATATCTTTTGCGATTCCGAGCAGCTCGTAAGTTATGCGGGAAATTTCGAGCGTTTCTCCGCACGCCGCGGCGTTGAATCTCGATATGTCCGAAGTCTGCGCCGAACCTATTGCTTTGTCGATTTCTTCGAGCGCCGCTTCGCATTCCGCGATCGCGTCTTCCGTCTTTTTAGCTTCCTCTTCGTCCGAAAAATCGGCGTATACCGCAAAGACCGTCAGCGTGCCGAAATAGCCGTAACGGTCGAACGTTTTGCCGCTTACGCCGCCGCAACCGACGAAGAGCGTCACGGCGAAAAGAAAGCAAAAAACGATCCCGATTTTTTTCGATAAGTTCATCATTACGAGTATATCACAACGCGCTGTTTTAAGCAAGTGAAAGAAAAAGGAAAAGACGGAAAGTCGGATGTAAACGAAAAACGACCCTAACCGAAAGGTTTGGGTCGTTATATTGGTTGCGGGGAGAGGACTCGAACCTCCAACCTCTGGGTTATGAGCCCAGCAAGCTACCGATTGCTCCACCCCGCGACGGATGGAAAATAAGTAAAATTTGTCTTTCGCGGAGAATCTCCGCAGTAAATGGAAAAAAAGAAAATTCGAATTTCCAAAAAATTTCGCAAAGTGATCGATCGGTCCCCGCTACGAAAACAAATCGTACGTATTTGATCTCAGTGCTTAGGAAGTATACACTATTATATCTGATTTGTCAAGGAAAAATACGTCGCTGTAAAATATTTCTTTTTTATGCCGTGTGCGTTTATAAAAGCGCGTATTACAGAAATTGCATATAATATTGCGTTAATATCTGCGCATAATCGGTGGAATAATAATTCAGAGTAATTTTATTACTTGACACTTGTCGAACAATCGTGTATAATGTACACATTCCGAGAATTCGATTGTACTTACCGTAGGGGGTAATAAAGAAAAATGGCAAAAGTCAGATGTGCAAGATGCGGCGAAATATTCGCATTGCAGTTGGAGGATATACAGGTATGCCCCCGCTGCGGTTGCCGCATGCGTGTTCATCGCAGGCCTACGTCGTCGAATGCGTATAAACCTTCTCCTAAGCCCGGAATGGACGAGTACGAAGCATTGCGCAAAGACTACATGGAGATGATGCGGGAGAAATCCAAAGAAAAGGCGGAAGGAATATATCTTACGAAAGAGGAATACACTTCGCTGGTCGAAAAAGCCGCGAATGCAAAGACGGATAAAACGCCTCCCCGTACGATTTATCAGACTGTTTATCAGCCCGTACCCACGCCCGTAAAACCCGCAGAGCCGGAAGTAAAGCCTGCAGAACAAATCAAAGAACCCGAACCGGAGCCTGTTCCCGAGCCTAAACCGGAACCGATTCCGGAACCTATACCGGAGCCGGAGCCTGTTCCCGAACCCGAGCCCGAGCCTATTCCGGAACCCAAACCGGAACCGAAGCCCGAGCCTGTTCCCGAACCGATGTACTTCGTTTCGAATCCTCCGCCTCAGCCGATGTTTGTCATGCCCGAGCCGGAGCCCGTCTATGTGAGACCCGAACCGAAGCCCGAGCCCGTTCCCGAACTTCAGCCCGATTCGTTGTATTCCATGCCCGAGTCCGAACCCGTATATTTCAGCACGGATTCCGAGCCGGAACCCGAGACGAAGAAGGACAAGAAAAAGAAGAAAAAGAAGGGCAAGAAAGGTAAACTTTACAACGACCGCGACGTACGCAATTACAATTGCCGCGATTACAACGATTTCGATTTCACATCGCCCGATTACGATAAACCCGTCAACCCCGAGTTTGATTATGCGATAACAGATCCCGAGGCCACCGATGTGACCGAGGATGAGGAAACGGTGATCAAGCGGCGTACGCGCAAGCTCAATAAGAAAGGCAACATATGCGGTTGGATCGCGTTCGTTGCAATGCTTGCGGCGGCGGCCATGTCCGGACTGCTCCTGATATTCAATATTGTCGGCGAAATAGGCGTCATGGGCGTGGGCTTTACGGCAATGTCGTTCTTCTTCCCCGAAGGAGGGTGGGCGCTCACGGGCGGTGCGTTCCCGTTCGATCCTTTTGTCGGACTGGTACTGTTCCTTCCCTCCGTGCTTATGATCTTCACTTTCGTTTCGGCGATCAAGAAAGGGAAGAAAGGCAAGTTCTTCATCGCGTTCTTCGCGCTCATAGAAACGCTTGCGATGTTGTTGTTCTGGTTTGTAGTATCGATCTCGAACGATCCCGTTTCCGTATTCGAGAACTTCTCGTTTGATATCATTCTCGAGTCCATTCAGTCGAATAA
This sequence comes from uncultured Christensenellaceae bacterium, assembly GCA_910587025.1. Taxonomy (GTDB): domain Bacteria; phylum Bacillota; class Clostridia; order Christensenellales; family Pumilibacteraceae; genus Protoclostridium. The sequence continues at coordinate 24,503 of CAJUKR010000002.1, read as the reverse complement.
TCTGTTTATATGGCTGGCGTTCGGACTTAACGCGTTTGCGTTTATTACCGTGTTTGTCGCGGGTATCCTCACTCATTCCAAGAAGAAGATCGAAAAACTGCTCGAGCTTCCCGAAAAAGACGACAGTTTCGACGACTTTGACGAAAAGACCGATAAGGATGCGGACAAAGCCGTGCTTGTGACCGACGACGATTACGACTCGGAAGACTACGACTATTAACATTGTATAAAACGCTTGCAATTTAATAACGGATATGCTAAAATATAAAAGCTTCTCTTGACGGAGAAGCTTTTATCCTTGCTTGCGCACCGCTACGGCGGGGTAGGCGCAGGCTTCAAATCCACAAGGAGGTAAAAACAACTATGACTGAATACGAAGTGCTTTACATCGTTTCGCCTAAGATGGAGGAAACCGCACGTGAGGAGCTTATCGCCCGTTTCGAGAAGGTCGTTACCGCCGCAGGCGGAACCGCCGAGGTCAACAAATGGGGGATGCGTAAACTCGCTTATAAGATAGATTTTATGAGCGAAGGTTATTACGTTCTCATGAACTATAGCGGTCCTTCCGATCTGCCCGCGGAGATCGAGCGTCAGATGCGTATCACCGATGCCGTAATGAGATTCGTTACGACGAAGAAGGTGTCGAACAAGCTCACCCGCGCAGAGGACGAAAGACGCGCGAAAGCAGCGGAGAAAGCCGCCGCTAATGCAAAAGCCCGCGAAGAAGCCGCAGCCGCAGCAGCAGCGGAAGCCGCAGCCAAAGCGGAACAGGTCGAAGAGGCTATCGAAACGGTTGCCGAAGAACCCAAGGCGGAATAATCCGCAACTCACATCAGGAGTCAAGAATGAATAAGATTTTTCTTATCGGTAATCTGACCGGAGATCCCGATTACTCTGTATCGGCGAGCGGCGTTCCCGTTTGTCGTTTTACCGTTGCGGTCAATCGTCGGTTCAATTCCGGATCGTCGGACGGAGAGCGCACGGCGGATTTCTTCCGCGTCGTTACTTTCCGTAAGACGGCGGAGAACTGCGGTTCGTTCCTCGCAAAGGGCAGAAAAGTAGGCGTAACCGGTTCCATTCAGATCAGCGATTATACCGACAAGGAAGGCAACAGACGTCAGAGCGTAGACGTTACGGCGGACGAGGTCGAGTTCCTCACTCCGAGAGGCGAAGCGGGCGACAGCCCCGCGCCTGCCGCTCCCAAGGCAAGCCGTAATCTCGAGCCCGTTTCCGACGACTCCCTTCCGTTCTAATTAAACAAATCAGGAGTTAAATCATGGACAATAAAAAAGTTTCGTCCGCGAACAAGGACTTCGGCGACGATAAGGTAAAGAAGCCCCGTCGTCCCATGAAGAAAAAGGTTTGCGAATTCTGCGAAAAAGGCGTTGCCGAAATCGACTATAAGGACGTTTCGCGCCTCAGAAGATATGTGACCGAAAAAGGTAAGATCATCTCCGCTCGTACGAGCGGATGCTGTGCGCGTCATCAGCGTCAGCTTACCGTCGCTATCAAGCGTGCGAGAATGGTCGCGCTTCTTCCGTTTAAGGGAGAATAATCGGAAATAAAAAATCGTTGACTTTCGTCAACGATTTTTTTATTTTAATGCTCCAAGCCGAGAAGGAAGTCGGTCGTCGTATCCAGTTCTGTTGCCAAATTGACCAAAACATCTATACTTGTTTTTGATTTTCCGCTTTCGTACTGTGAAACGGTATTTGTTGCGACGCCTATTTTATCCGCCAATTCTTTTTGAGACAATCCGCGTTCGGTTCTCAATTCTTTTATCCTTTCTCCGAGCTCTTTCATATTGATTTCCATAATACAGATATTTTACAACTTTTTATTCGAAAAGTCTTGACAATTCTGTGATACAGATATATAATACAATTAATCTGTGCTACAGATACAACAAGGAGAATGTTTAATGAAGAAATCAATTATCGAAAGAATTTATTTTGACAATGAAAGTTTAAGTGAACATATATCGTTAAGTGAAAAATATAAAAAAATGTCCGATGAGTCATATAAATTTTATAAGCAACTCATTGATATATTAGATGATGATCAAAGAAAGATTTTTGAACGTTTAGACAATTCGGAAATGGGGTTATGCGCCGAGGGAGAGTATATTAATTTTAAGGAAGGATTAAAAGTGGGCTTGCTTTTAGCTATGGAGTGTTTAATTTGATTGTTAGTCTGAGCCGGTCTACGGCGGAGAAATCTTGAGATGGGCGTGTGGGCTCGCTGTACAATCGACATAAAGGCATTGACGTAAAATTTACGGCGACGCCTTTTATAATTTTCATACGAATATTTCAAAAAGTATTGATTTTATTACGCGGTTGTGTTATAGTAGTTTCGATAGCAAATATCGCAGTGCGGTCGAAATCAAAGGAGGGAAATATGCTTGATTTATTTTATTCGTTATTTTCGGAAGCCGACGGAGCGACCGATATGTCGTCTGCGGTGCAGATAATTCTTACCGTGATCATTCTTGCCGCCGCCGTTCTGCTTGTGATCGTAAATGTGATCGTCCTTGCCCGCGACAAGAAGAAAAAGAGTTTGGGCGGCGGTACGGCGGATAATTCCGATACCGTCGAAGTCGAAGAGAAATCGGAAGCCGCGGAAACGGCAATATTCGAAACCGCATTGGCGGAAGAAATTGAAGATGAATCGGAAACAAAGCCCGATCCCGTTTCGGAAAGTAAAACCGAAGCGAAGCCTGTCGAAGAGGAAGCCGAGCAAGTTTACGAAGGAAACGGCGATATGTCCGTTGTCACGGCGCAGGCGGAACACGGAGCAATTGCGAGCAAACGTATTTTCGTAATGTATAACCGTTCGTTTACGGCGAAACTTATTCAATCGGACGACGCCGTACAGGAGCGTTACTCCGCGCTCAAAAACAAGTTGTTGTCGTATAAAAAAGTCGGGTCGCGTATGTGCTGGCAAAACGATTCGTTCCGTTACGGACGGCAGACGGTCGGCAGGTTTGCGATCAGAGGTAAAACGTTATCGCTCTATCTCGCCCTCGATCCCGTAAGCCTTGAAAACGAAAAATACATATTCGAGGACGCGTCGCAGTCCAAACGTTATGCGCCGACTCCGGTGCGGCTCAAACTCAAGTCAGCTCGTTCGGTCAGGTGGGCGGGAGAACTGATAGACAGAATGATGACGGGACTCGGTGCGGAAGCGGGAGATGAAAAGGGCATTGATTATTCGATGCCGTACGAAACCACAGACGCGCTTATAAAGCGTAAGCTCATAAAACTGCTTGCGACGGGCGACGTCGGGACGGAAGTCGTTACCGCGGATTTCGGCACGCTCAGCCGCGAGAAGTTCAAGGTCGTGACCGGACTCGATATTCGGGAGTCGGTTACGGTGACCGAAGCGGCAAAGACAGTTACCGAAGAAGCTGCGGAAGCGCTTGTTATCCGTGCCGAAAAAGACGAGGGAAGACGGGGCGATATCCGCGGAAATAAAAAAACCATAGTCAATATAGACACGCTATCCAAAAATTTCACGTCCGGCGATACGGTGGATATTCAGTCGCTTATAGACAAAAAGATAGTTTCGCGCAGCGTAGGTTACGTCAAAGTGCTTGCGCGCGGCACGCTCGACAAGCCGCTGACGGTAAAGGCTCAGGATTTTTCGCTCGACGCGGTGAAAATGATCGTCATGACGGGCGGGGCTGCTGTGCTCGACGAATAAACGAATTATATGAATAAAGCAAAGAAACCCGCGGAACTGCCCGCGGGTTTTTCGTTACGGACATTACGGCATATTATGCGGCGCTCGAAGCAACTTATGACATCCGTTTGTAAAATACATAATTCTTTTATGTCTTTTTTTGTTTGTCAAGCGTTTGGGTGACGATTCAGTAAAAAATATTTATAAAAATTTTATGAAAAGGTATTGATTTTTTTTCCCCGTTGTATTATTATATAAGAACTCACACACAATATATTGTGGTTATATTAGCATAACAATTACAATATATTGTGTTTGACAGAGGATAACGATAATACAGAAAGAAGGGTCGGAATTTATGAAGATCATCAAGAGAGACGGTTCGGAAGTCGAATTCGACAGGGACAAAATTGCGAATGCGATCAAAAAAGCGAATAAAGCCGGCGTTGCCGAGCTTTCGGACGAGTGGATCGATACGCTTGCACTTACGGTCGAAAAGGACTGTGCGAAGATGAATCGCGCGGTCAATGTCGAGGAAGTGCAGGACTTCGTGGAAACGAATATCATGCGCCTTGGCGCGTACGAAGTCGCAAAGCGTTATATCCGCTATCGCCATCAGCGTAACCTTGCCCGTCGCGCAAACACGACGGATAAGTCTATCCTGACGCTTATAGAGAGCAATAACGAGGAGATCAAACAGGAGAACTCGAATAAGAACCCTGCCGTCAATTCCGTTCAGCGCGACTATATGGCGGGCGAGGTCAGCAAGGATCTGACCAAACGTCTTTTCCTTCCGACAGATATCGTGCAGGCTCACGAAGAGGGGCTCATTCATTTTCATGACGCCGACTATTTCGCTCAGCATATGCATAACTGCGATCTCGTCAATCTCGAAGACATGCTTCAGAACGGCACCGTCATTTCGGGTACGATGATCGAAAAGCCGCATTCATTTTCGACCGCGTGCAATATCGCGACTCAGATAATCGCGCAGGTGGCGTCCAATCAGTACGGCGGACAGTCTATAAGCCTGACGCATCTTATGCCGTTCGTGCAGATTTCACGCGAAAAGATCACCCGCGACGTCGAAAAAGAAGCTACAATGATGGAAGTTTCTCCGAGCGCTGAGGTGCGCGCGGCGATCGTGGAGAAACGTCTGCGCGAAGAGATCAAAAAAGGTATACAGACCATACAGTATCAGCTCGTTACGTTGCTTACGACGAACGGTCAGGCGCCGTTTGTTACCATATTCATGTACCTCGGCGAAGCGAGAAGCGAAACGGAAAAGAAGGATCTTGCGCTCGTGATCGAGGAAATGCTCGTTCAGCGTTACGAAGGCGTCAAGAATGAAGTGGGCGCGTACGTTACGCCTGCGTTCCCCAAACTGATATATGTACTCGAAGAGGATAATATCCGCGACGATTCGCCGTATTATTATCTTACGAAGCTCGCTGCCAAGTGCACCGCCAAGCGTCTTGTACCCGATTATATTTCCGAAAAAATGATGCTCAAGCTCAAGGTCGATCAGAACGGTAACGGTCAGTGCTATACCTGCATGGGTTGCCGCTCCTTCCTGACACCGTATGTGGACGAAGAAGGCAAGCCCAAATATTACGGTCGATTCAATCAGGGCGTTGTTACGATAAACCTTGTCGACGTCGCATGTACGGCGGGACACGGCAATCTCGACGATTTCTGGAAAATACTCGACGACAGGCTCGAGCTTTGCCACAGAGCGCTCCAGGCGCGTCATAAACGGCTCGAAGGCACGCTTTCCGACGCCGCGCCCATTCTTTGGCAGTACGGCGCGCTCGCACGGCTCAAGAAGGGTGAGAAGATCGATAAACTTCTTCACGGCGGTTATTCGACGATCTCTCTCGGTTATGCCGGACTTTGGGAATGCGTATACGAACTTATCGGTAAAAAACTGACCGAAAAGGAAGGCGAGGATTTGGGCTTGGAAGTTATGCGGAAGCTCAACGACGCCTGCGCGAAGTGGAAAGCGGACGAAAACATACACTATTCGCTTTACGGTACTCCGCTCGAATCCACGACTTACAAGTTCGCCAAGTGTTTGCAGAAGCGTTTCGGCATGATTCCCGGCGTCACCGACAAAGCATATATCACAAACAGTTATCATGTGCACGTTACCGAGCCCATCGACGCATTCGACAAGCTCGAACTCGAGAGCAAATTCCAGGCGCTTTCTCCCGGCGGCGCGATCTCGTACGTCGAAGTTCCGAATATGCAGAACAATATCGAAGCGGTATTGTCGGTTATGAAATTTATTTACGACAATATCATGTACGCCGAACTTAATACCAAGTCTGACTATTGCCAGGATTGCGGTTTCGACGGCGAAATCAGGATCGTCGAAGACGGCGGAAAGCTCATATGGGAATGTCCGAATTGCGGAAACCGCAATCAGTCCAAGCTGAACGTCGCTCGTCGTACCTGCGGTTATATCGGTTCGCAGTTCTGGAATCAGGGACGCACGCAGGAGATCAAAGAACGCGTTTTGCATCTGTGATTCGGATAAAAAGAGGCGCGCGTTAAGCGGCGCATTGGAAAGAGTATATGTATGTAGCCGAATTGAAACGTAGAGATATCGCGAACGGAAAGGGCGTCAGAGTTTCGCTCTTCGTCTCGGGTTGCCGTCACCATTGTCCCGGTTGCTTCAACGAGATAGCGTGGGATTTCGATTACGGTAAGAAATATACCGACGAAACCGAGCAAAGTATTATCGACGCTTTGTCTCCCGCTTATGTAGAGGGTTTGACGATTCTCGGCGGCGAGCCGTTCGAACCGGAGAATCAAAGGGAACTGCTCGGACTTCTTCGCCGCGTTAAAAAGGAAACGGGCAAAAACGTTTGGTGTTATTCGGGCTTTACGTTCGACGAACTGATCGGCGAGAGCCGCGCGCGTACGGAATATACCGACGAACTCATGTCGCTTATAGACGTGCTTGTGGACGGACGGTTTATTTTCGCCGAGAAGGATATTACGCTTCGTTTCCGCGGTTCGGGAAATCAACGTCTGCTCGATCTTCCCGCTTCGCTTGAGTGCGGCAGACCCGTGCTTTGGGATTCCGAAAATAATATATAAATATAAAGAAAATTTCTCCCCGTGTGAAACATTTCACACGGGGAATTTTTTTATGTGTGTACGCGAAAGGTAATTTTTATGATATTTTATTTTTCATAATGCTTTACGAAACGCTTGACAATACCGCGTGGGGGGGGGTTATATAAATAAGTATATATTTTTTATGTTCGGGAGATTGTAGAGTGAAAACATTGTATAAAAAGTTATTGCTTGTTTTTATTGCATTTTCGATGTGCTTGTTCGCATCGGTCGCGCTTACTGCGTGCTTCGGCGGATCGGAGGACGGAGATAAAACCGTGACTGTTACGTTCGACGCGGGGCGCGGCACCATTTTCGGCGATAGGTTTTACGAAACCGAGGTCGATATAGATTCCGTCGTTGCCGCACCGAGCGAAGCGCCGGTCGGCGAAGAAGGATTTATTTTTTTGGGCTGGAATAAAACCGGCAACGAAACGGACGCGATGTGGGACTTTACCGCAGACAAAGTAACGGATGACATGACGCTTTGCGCAGTATGGGCAAGGGGATATTCCGTAAAGTTCGATCCGAACGGCGGCACGTTTGCGAGCGGAGATGATACATATGATATTCTTACGGTGTACGACGCGCTGTTGACAGCGCCCGAGATCACGCCGCCCGACGAAAACCGCGTATTGAAAGGTTGGTACTACGGTTACGAAAAATGGGATTTTTCTGCGGACAGAGTGGCATTCGAGATGGAACTCACTGCAATGTGGGATTGGACGGAAACTATAAAGAATGCGCTTATGCCTTTTGAGTATAGCGAACTCGATGACGGCAGTTGCAAGATTACCGGCATAAAAGACAAAACCGTGACCGAGTTGATCATACCCGATGTCGTATCGACGATTTCGGACGAAGCGTTCAAAGATTGCACCGAAATGGTTTCTGTTGTTATTTCCGACAGCGTTACCTCTATAGGTCGGTCGGCGTTCGAGGGATGTTCTTCGCTCGTGAGCGTAACGCTTCCCGCAAACCTGAATACATTGAGCGCGCGCACGTTTGTTAATTGTACGTCGCTCGAAAATATAACTTTGCCCGAAACTCTGACCGAGCTCGGCGGCACGTCGTTTATGGGTTGTACGGCATTGAAATCCATCGAACTGCCCGCCGGTATTACGGAGATCGACAGCTCGATGTTCCGTGACTGTACGTCGCTCGAACGGGTTAAGATAAAAGGCAGGGTCACGGAAATTCACGAATACGCATTCTGCGGTTGCGTTATGCTTGCCGAATTCGATATGCCCGCGAACGTGACGGAAATTTATTCTTATGCGTTTAAGAACTGTAAATCGCTGACTTCGGTTACATTGTCATCGGCGTGCAAGAGCATTGGCTGGAGCGCGTTCGAGAATTGCGATAAGCTTGCGTCGGCGGATATAAACTGCGGAGAGATAGGCGGCGGCGCGTTTAGGGGCTGCAAATCGTTGACATCGGTTACGCTCGGATCTGCGGTGAAAGAGATCGAGAGCAGCGCGTTTGCCGATTCGGGAATTACGGAGATAGATATACCCGATACGGTGATGACGTTGGAGGGTAGCGTGTTTGCGAATTGCACGTCGCTTGAAAGCGCGGAGATCGGAAGCGGTATAACGTCGATACCATGGAGTACTTTCAGCGGTTGCGACGCTTTGCGCGAAGTTATAGCTCGCGGCGTGTTGACCGAAATCGGAGAAAAAGCGTTCGAAAACTGTGTATCGCTTATATCGTATACCATTCCCGCGAGCGTGACGAAGGTGCGGCACGATGTGTTCGACGGCTGTGTGCGGCTTGTCGAGATCTATAATCTTTCGGAAGCTGCGCTGACGGATGCCGGGCTTCAAATGCATTGCGTAGTGCATACGGATATTGCGGAAAAGAGCATTATCGAAAAAGTCGGAGATCTTTCGTTCTGTAAGACAAAGCGTGCGTATTATGACAGCGAGGAGCATAATTATCTTATCGACTATAACGGCAACGGGGCGTATCTTACTTTGCCGGATGACTACAACGGCGAAAGTTACCGCGTGTTCGATTACGCATTGTCGGGCAGAAAGAACCTGAAAAGCGTGACTATATCCAAGGGCGTCGAGAAGCTCGGCGAAAACATATTGTACGGTAGCGATAATGTGACAACGCTTGTCGTGGCAAGCGACAACACCGTGTATTATACCGCAAGCAACTGCGTGATCGAAAAAGCCGAGGATAAATTCGTGCTCGGTTGCGGGACGTCGATAATTCCCGACGGCGTGAAGTTGATCGGCGCAAACGTATTTTGCGGCAATGCAACGATAGTCAATCCCTCGTTTGTTATTCCTTCGAGCGTAGTCGGTATTGAACGGCATGCTTTTTACGGGTGTACGGGACTTATCCGCACGGCGGAAAATAACATTCAATATGTCGACAAATGGGCTGTCGCGTTTGTATACGAAGGTAATGAGATGTTGGATCTGACGCTTGACGCGGGTACGGTAGGCATAGCGGAATACGCAATGCAGGAGTCGTACGGCGGAAGTCAAAAGATCTCTTCGATTACATGCAATCCCGAATTGAAATATATTTGCGAGGATGCGTTTTACGGTTGCAGGGCGTTGACTTCGGTTTCGCTTAATGACGGACTTGTTTCCATAGGCGGCGGAGCGTTCGCTTCGTGTAAGGCACTTAAAGAGATCGTTATTCCCGACAGCGTAAAGTCTATCGGATCGGCTACTTTTATGAACTGCGCGGCGCTGACTTACGTGAAATTGCCTGCCGGACTTACAACAGTGAAATATCAGATGTTTGACGGATGCACCGAACTTATTTCTGCGGTTATCCCGAACAGTGTGAGTACGCTTGAGCACGATGTATTCAGCGGTTGTACGAAAGCCGTCGCATACTTCGAAGGAACTGCCGAAGAGTGGGCGACGGTCAAAAAAGGTTCCCACAGCGCACCGCCTGTCGTACGTTATTATTCCGAAACGGAACAATCGGGCTGCTGGCACTACGCGGGCGGCAAACCAGTTATGTGGTAATAAAAACGGATTATTTCCGTTCGGTTTGTTTCCGGATATGACAAGAAAGGCGCGGAGTACCGCGCCTTTCTTTGTTTTCGTTTGATTTATTTGTTTTTTTCCGCGAAGTCGGCAAGAAGTTCGACCACTTTATCTATACCGATCGCGCTCGAGATCGTCATGTCATAGTTCTGTATCTTTCCCCATTCCGCGCCCGCATACTTGCGGTAATACGTCGCGCGGGCTTTGTCGTTTTTCTTGATATACTTGAGCGCGCCTTTTTCGTCGAGGTTGTGACGCTCTTTTATGCGCCTGACGCGATCCGACTCGGGCGCATGGATGAAAATACTGACGCAGGGGATATTGCGTTCTTCGAGCACATGAGCGGCGCATCGTCCTACGATCACGCACGAACCTTTTTCGGCAAGTCGCGTAATGGCTTTGCTTTGCGCGAGATATATCTGATCGTACACCGGAAGCCACTTGTCGCTGCTCGCGGTATCGTAAAAATAATAATATCCCGAATAGTCGAACGGCATCGGCGTTTTGTCCGCGGATTTTTCCACGATCTCTTTGGCGAATCCGGAGATGTCCGCCGTCAGTTGCGTTACCGTTTTGTCATAGCAAGGCACTCCGAGCCTGTCGGCGAGCTTATGCCCGATTTCGCTTCCTCCCGAGCCGTTTTCGCGGCTTATGGTAATAATCATGTTCGGCCTCCTTATCTTGTCATTACTTTTATATATTATAATATATTTTTTTGCGGATTTCAAGACTGTTTTGAAAATTTTTTCGCAAAAATCATAAAAATATTTTGCCGTGCGGCTGGTAAGTATGCTATAATTCCGCGTAAGGAGATAACTATGATATTATTATTCGTATGTCACGGAAACATATGCCGTTCGCCAATGGCGGAGTTCGTTATGAAAGACGTGCTTTCGCGACGCGGCGAAACCGGTCACGAAATCTTTTCGCGCGCGGCGAGAACGGACGAAATAGGGTCGGACATGTATCCGCCCGCCAAACGGACTCTTTCCGCCCACGGAGTGCCGTTCGCCACGCGTGCGGCAAAGCTGATCACCCGCGCGGATTTCGACAGGGCCGATCTTATTCTCGTGATGGACGAAGAGAATATGCACGATATGACGCGCGCGTTCGGCGTAAGCGATAAAGTAAAATTCCTTATGAGCTTTGCGGGCGAGGATCGCGAAGTCGCCGATCCGTGGTATACGCGTGATTTCGAGCGGACGTATTCGGACATATCTGCGGCATGCGAGGCTTTGGCGGACTTTATATCCTGAGCTGTTTTATGCTCGAAGACGCGCGAAAAACCGAAAAACACTTGTGTTATTCTTTCGGTTATGATATACTGAGTGCATTATGATAAAAGAGCTTACCGAAAACAATTTCAAACAGGAAACGGCAAACGGCGTTTGCGTGATCGACTTTTGGGCGACCTGGTGCGGACCCTGCCGCATGATGTCGCCGGTTATCGAGGGATTGAGCGAAAAACGACCCGATCTGAAGTTTTATAAAGTCAACGTCGACGAGCAGAACGGTCTTGCCGCAAGTTTCGGAGTGCAGAGCATTCCCATGATCGTCGTAATGCGCGACGGCAAGATCACGGCGAGCACCGTCGGATTTATGCCCGAAGCCGCATTGGTTTCCGATCTCGGTCTGTGACCCTCGGCTGCGGGTGATACAAATGCGAGCGTTCGATTTCGATCAGACTATATATAAAGGATACAGTTATCGGGATTTTTGTTTTTTTCTCACGCCGCGGAGGCTGTGGACGATTTTTTATTTGCCCGTAATAATAGTAGTCGCATTGCTGACGCTGTTCCGTGCGATTCCGATGAAGCGTTCGGTCGAGATAATTCTCAAACCGTACCTGCGCGGTAAAAAGATCGACAGGTACGTCGTGAAGTTCTGGGATAAAAAAGAAAAGCGCATACAGCAGTGGTATAAGGATACTCACCGCGACGACGACATAATCATTTCCGCGACCCCGCGGTTTTTCCTCGAAGAAATATGTCGGCGCATAGGCGTAAAAAATCTGATCGCGACGGAGATCGACCGCAAAACGGGAAAGATCGTCGATCCGTATTGCTATCGCGAAGGAAAGTGGCAACGCTTTACGGCGGTATACGGCGAGGACGCCGTTCTGGACGAATATTATACCGATACCATGCGCGACGAATTTATGCTCGGTAAAGCAAAGCGCGGATTTTTCGTGAAAAACGGACAGGTCACACAGGTGAGTTAGATATGGATTATCTGAAAATCGAAAACAAATGGAAAAAGAAATGGGAAGAGTCGAAAGCCGACTCTTTCGACCGCAGAAACGCGGATAAAAAGAAATATGTGCTCGAAATGTTTTCTTACCCTTCGGGGGCGAACTTGCATCTCGGGCATTGGTATAACTTCGGTCTGACCGATATATACGCTCGGTTGCTTCGCATGAAAGGGTTTGAGGTCTTTCAGCCCATGGGCTTCGACGCGTTCGGTCTGCCCGCGGAGAACTATGCCATAAAGACGGGCATACATCCCAAAGATTCGACGGATAAGAATATAAAGACCATGGAAGGGCAGCTCAGGAATATGGGCGCGTCTTTCGACTGGGATTACGAGATAAAGACCTGCGACCCCGATTATTACAAATGGACGCAGTGGATATTCCTTCAGTTGTACAAGCACGGGCTTGCCGAAGAAAAGCTCGCGCCCGTCAACTGGTGTCCGTCCTGCAATACGGTAATTGCGAACGAGCAGGTCGTAGACGGCTGTTGCGAGCGTTGCGGCGCGGCGGTCGAGCGCAGGGAAATGCGTCAGTGGTTTTTCAAGATCACCGATTATGCGGAAGAGCTTTTGACCGACCTGGATAAAATAGACTGGCCGGAAAAGACCAAGATCATGCAACGGAACTGGATCGGCAAGTCGCGCGGCGGCGAAGTGGAATTCGATCTCGTGCGCGGCGGTTCGTTCAAGGTGTTCACGACCCGCGCGGATACGTTGTTCGGTTGCACGTACGTCGTGCTTGCGCCCGAGCATCCGCTTGTGGACAAGATCACGACGGAAGAATGCCGTGCGGCAGTCGAAGAATATAAAAAACAGGCGGCTCAGCAGTCTGAGATCGACCGTACGAGCACGGTAAAAGAAAAGACGGGCGTCTTCACGGGCGCGTATGCCGTCAATCCCGTAAACGGAAGACAAGTCCCCGTATGGGTGGCGGATTACGTCCTTGCCACGTACGGTACGGGCGCGGTAATGGCAGTCCCGTCGCACGATACGCGCGATTTCGATTTCGCGAAGAAATACGATTTACCCATAGAGCGCGTCGTAAAAAGTTCGGACGGATCGGACGACGAGCTTCCGTACTGCGAGTACGGCGTTTCCGTCAATTCCGGTTTTGCCACGGGGCTTAAGACCGCGGAAGCGAAAACGGCTATACTTAAAAAGCTCGCGGAACTCGGCAAGGGCGGAGAAAAAATAACGTACCGCCTGCGCGACTGGTCGGTTTCCCGTCAGCGTTATTGGGGCGCGCCGATCCCGATCGTGCATTGCCCTCATTGCGGCGTAGTACCCGTTCCCGAAAAAGATCTGCCCGTCGAGCTTCCTTACGACGTGGACTTTCATCCGAGCGGAAAGAGCCCGCTTGCAAGCAAAGAGAGTTATATAAACGTGAAATGCCCGAAATGCGGCGCGCCTGCGAAACGCGATCCGGACACGCTCGATACGTTCGTGTGTTCGAGTTGGTATTATCTCAGATACCCCAACGCAAAGCTCGCGGACAAAGCGTTCGATACCGCATGGACGGACAAAATGCTCCCCGTAGATACTTATGTCGGCGGAGCCGAACACGCTTGTATGCATCTGCTTTATGCGCGGTTTATTACTAAAGCGTTGCGCGATATGGGTTATCTGCATTTCGACGAACCTTTCGTCAAGCTCGTACACCAGGGCGTTATACTCGGTCCCGACGGCAAGCGCATGAGTAAAACGCGCGGAAATATCATCAATCCCGACGATTACGTTTCGGTCTACGGCTCGGATGTGTTTAAAATGTACCTTTGCTTTGCGTTCTCTTACACCGAGGGCGGTCCGTTCTCCAAGGACGGCATAGCCGCAATTGCGAAATACCTCGACCGAGTCGAAAGAATAACGCTCAAAGCCGCAGGCGGCAAAAACGTCGTTCCCGCCGACAAAAAGAAGGTAGCAGATCTCGAGTACGACGTGAATTACGCCGCAAAGAGCTGTTCGTCGGATATAGAAAACTTCTCGTTCAATACCGCGGTCGCAAGGCTCATGGAACTTACGAATTCCATGTATAAGTACGACACGGCGGATTCCGCGCTTTACGACGCGGCGCTTACGCTTATAAAACTTATGGCTCCCATCGTCCCGCATTTCGCCGAAGAACTGTGGGAAGCGACCGGACATAAATCGAGCGTTTTACGCGAAGCGTATCCCGAGTGCGACGAAGCGAAACTCGTCAGAAGCGAGATAGAAATACCCGTTCAGCTTTTCGGTAAGCTCAAAGGCACGGTCATGCTTGCTCCGGACGCCGACGAGGCTGTTGCGTCGGAAAAAGCGCTTGCGCTTCTCGGTATAAGTTCGGCGAAAAAGATTATCTACAAAGCGGGGAAGATAATCAACGTGATTACGTAAATAAAAGAAAATATAAAACGAGCGGACGCAAAATCGCGTCCGCTCGTTTTCGTTTCGTTATATTTTACGGAAGAGGTAAATTACTTTCCCGACTACGCGCACTCCTTCGAGCGCTTCGCCCTGAATGCGCACAGGGGAATACTTGGGATTGAGCGGTATAAGATCAACATAATCGCATCCCGCTTCGTAATGTACTTTTTTGATCGTGCCGCTTTCGTGATCGCAGTACGATACGATAGCAATGTCTCCGCTGTCCACGGACGTTTGCCTCGACACGAGCACGCGGTCGCCTTCGAGAAATTTCGGAGCCATGCTGTCGCCGTCGACGAGGAACACCATAAGCTCTTCTTCGGACTTGTTTCCGATGATCGAACGCGGTATGACCTGGATCTCGCCCGAATCGATTTCGATCATTTCACTGCCGTATCCCGCCTTGACTTTTGCGATTACAGGAAGGGAAACTATGTCTATATGTTCGTTGTCCAGTCCGAGCATTTCGTCTACAGACACTCCGAAATATTTTGACAGTCTGATCATCGTTTCCACGGGCGGTTTGCGCGTCGTGCTTTCCCACATGGCGATCGAGGAAAGCGCCACGCCGAGTTCACGCGCCATTTGCGTCTGCGTAACGCCTTTATGTTTTCGAAGTTCTTTCAATTTTTCGGAGAAGTTCATATATCCTTACCTCTGTATACAAAAATATCACAAATTAAAAAAAAAGTCAAACGGTTTATATTAAAATCCTTGACACATGCAAAATATTGTGATATATTGTTATCACAAATCAGGATAACAGGGAGGGACGGATATTATGATATATGTTAATTGTCCGATATGCGGTCAGCGGCTTATGGAAGCGGGCACGGGGAGCGCGGTGCGGATAAAATGCCGTAAGTGCAACAGGCTTATCGGAGTCGCGGTGAAAGGCGACGGGGTCGTTCTACGCGTACGCGAAAAACAGTGCGAAGCATAGGCTTTGCAAACGGGCTGACGGGCTATATGTCGAAATCTTTTTCGAGTTCTTCGATTTCGTCGAAAATATCGTCGAAGGAATGTATACGAAGAATATTATGTACTTTTTCTTTTTCCCATTGTTTCGGACCCTCGATGCGCGGGTAGGGAAAAAATTTCAGCGCGCGGCAGAAATGTTTGATTACGGTGTCCGATTTTACCGAACGCTGTTCGTTGAATTTGCGCGGGAGTACGAGTTTATCCCATACGAAATCGTTGAGCGCCGACTGATCGGGCATGAACATCAATTTGGACGCGACGCGATCGCGGACGCGCGCCAACAGCTTGGTCTTACGTACTTTCGGCAGATTGATGAGCATAACGCCGGAGTTGCAATAGTCGGAGCGTATCCACAGTTTGCCCGCCGCATCGAGAGCGGCGCCGAATTCGTAACGCGAAATATTTATATCCCAAAGTTCGCGTATATCTTTCAGGCACATCGTATCGGCGTCGAGATATATTATCTTGTCCGGATTGCCTTCGAGCGCGAGTTCGTCGACGAACAGACGGAGCATTGCATAAGGGGTATAGAACGACGCGCTGTTTTTATTGCCCGAAAAATATTTTTCGTACAGCGGTTTGCAGTCGACGAGTTCCGCATGCGACAGCGAATTGTAATTTCCTATGACCTTGTTTATCAAGCCGAGTTGATCTTCGTTTACGGGCGCGTATTTGGGATCTGCCTCGGTCATATCCATAGTGAGTATATGGAAGGTCACGGGCGACGGCGTGTGTTTTGCCACCGACATGACAGACATAAGAAGCCCGCGGAAGATCCCGGCGTTTACGTTGTAACAAACGTGTATCACTCTGCGTCTTCCTCTTCCGCATTATTCGCGCCGTTGTCATTCGACGCTTCTTCGATCAGGTCTTCGGTCACAACCGCGTGAACGGCGTTTTCTTGTTCCGCGAGCAGCAATTTACGTTTTTTCGCGCGGCTGCAATTTATTTCGAAACCGATATAGAACGCCAGACTTATCATCATGGAAAGATAGTACGTTATGAGCCGCCATATAAGCATGCCGCCGTACGAGATGGTTTCGATTTGATCCGCGCCGATTATTGTCGCGAAAATGACGGAAAACGCAAACTCCACGCCGCCGCTCGAACCGGGGGTGGGGAGGAATATTACCATCGTGACGGCAAACGCCGTACCGCATATGACGAAGAAAAGTTGATCGATGCCTATTTCGATACCGAGCGAGCGTATGACGAAGAACGTGATCGCGTAATATGCCGCCATCGATACGGCTTTGACGCCGAGGCAGGAAAAGAATACGCCGGGTTTTTTAAGCAGGTCTTTGAACGCGATCTGAACCTGCTCCATGTACGCGTTGAACTTGGGGAGCTGAGGCTCGAGAAATTTGGCGATGAATTTTATTTTGCACAACAGTCCGACGCACCATTGCAGAAAGCGGCGAACATGACTGCTCGTTGCGATTGCCACCGCGCAGGCGAGAACCGCGAAGTTGACCGAAAAGCCCACGATCGCGATGACGCTTATGAGCGCGTTGGTCGCAAAGCGCGAATAGAATATGAGCGCAAGTCCGGAAAATGCGCTTATGACTATCTGATAGATAATGAAGTTCATAAGCAACAGACCGGTTGACTCCGCGGGCTTGACTCCGCTGCGCGCAAAGGCGTAGACCTGGAACGGCTGACCTCCCGTTGCGAACGGCGTGATTCCGTTGAAGAAATGTTCGGTCATTCCGATGACGTAGGTTTTTTTGACGCTGATGTCGTTTTTGCGCGATTTGGTCAGTATGCACAGAGCGATAGGACTTATTCCGAGATATACGAGAAGCAGTCCGATCGCGGCGAATACGTAACCTATCTCCGCATGCGCAAGCATTCCGAATATATTGCCGATATCGTTGAACGACAAAATCATCACGAGTACGAAGATCGTGACTACTCCGTAAAGAATATAGAGGGCGATTTTTCCGCCTTTCTTTTTCTTGCTCTTTCCGTCGTGTTCGGCGACGGCTTCCTCCGCGGTCTGTTCGGTCACGCCGTTTTCTTCGACGCCGTCTGACGGCTGTTCCGTTTCGGATTCCTCGATGAGCTTTTCTTCGTCGTCCATGTCCATAAGTCCCTCTCAGTCATTATTTTATATGAATAAACGGAAAATTATCCTTGGGTGATATATCATGTTGCTTTTATAAACAGGCAAAAATATCCTTGAAATAAAGTATAGCAAAATTTACATAAAATAGCAATATCAATAAGATTAAATTTTCATTATAATTCGAAAAAAGTACGCGCGGCGGTATGCCGTAATTGCATTTCCGTCGCGCGGTCTGTTCGAAGATTTTACTTACGATGTTTTCGGTCGTTCAGCCGTTTACGCTGTCGTCATCGGTATTTGCGTCGTCCGAGGACGTATGGAGCTTGAGCTCGACGGACGGCATGTCGTATGACGGGTCGTCGAAACTTCCGAATCCGTCCAGGCTGTCCGACGACGTATTTACCGATATCGTAACGCCGGAAGACGGCATTGCCTCGGGCGCGGGCGATACGGCAGGCTGCGGCGTAGGTTCCGGTTTTGCTTCGGCGGCATTACCGCTTACCTCGGGTCGTGTCGCGGGCGCAGGCTCGGACGGGTAAGTCGGTTCGGTGTATTCCGATTCGATGGGCTCGGGCAAGATCTCGGGCGAGTCCGCGTCGATATATAACGGATCGGGAGCGTCATCGCGTTCGATAGGTTCGTGTCCGAGATTTTTCTGTACTCCCGATTCGATCGCTTTGACGTCGGGGACGTAAACGCTCTTGAAGCCCGTTACCTTTATATTGATCGTATTGAACGACAGATCGAGTTCGCGTTTGCATACGTCGGATATGAGATTACGCAAAAATTCGCTCGTTTCTTCCACGCGTCTGCCGCCCGAGTAGGATACGAGCACGTTGAGCTGAACTCCGAACTCGGTAAGTATGAGTTGCATACGGCGGAAACGGATCCCTTCGAGCTCTTTTATATTTTGCTTTACGAGCGAACGCACGACGTCGGGCGTTACCTTGATCGTACCGATCTCTTTCTGCGTGACCTTTACTTCTTTTACGGTAATATGCTCGCTGAACTGAAGCAGTGCCGCAAGGACGGTCACGAACAGATATATCCCGCCGAATACAAACAACAACGCGCGTACGAGCCCGTTTTGGTAATCTGCGGTGATCAGTCCGCCGAACGCGGTGCAAAGCAACAGAATTATGAAGATCAGTCCGAATACTCCGCTTACTATTACGGTAATTCTGGATAAGTTCTTTTTCATATAAATCCTCCTCGGTAATGATTGCCAATTACCCGAGTAATATACTCCGAAACTTTGCATAAGATCCGGGTCTTTTTACATTATATCATACCGCAGAGGTCGGGAGCAAGAGGAATTATATGATTATTCGACAATTTACGATGTGTTTGCCGTAAATAAAGCGATTTTTTTATTTTCGGTTTGTCGGATGCGACGGCTTTTATTCGGTTTTACGCTTTCAACAGCGAGATGCAGAATACCGTATTGCCTTGTTTGCTTTCAAATGTCAATGTTCCGTTCATGGATTCGATGATATTTTTGCAGATGAACAGCCCCACACCGCCCGTTTCTGTTTTCTCGGTGACATATGGTTTGAATATGTCCATACCCGACGAAATGCCTTTGCCGTCGTCCGCGATGCAGAGAACGACACGATTTTTATCCGTTTTCGCATAAACGGTCACCGTGTGGCAGCTCGCATGTTCGACGGCATTCATTATTATATTCGAAACGGCGTTTTCGAGCCCCTGTTTTTTGACGAATATTTTAAGGCGTTTGTCTACGAGATTTCTGAGTATTATACCGTTCGCGTTACAATCGGGCTTGTGAAATTCGTAAAGTCTCGCGCAAAGCTCGCGCAGATCGACAACCTGAGACGGCTCGGCGATATAGTTGAATCTTGCGTATTCGCCGATTTCGGAAAGATTGGTTACCACGCGCGAATCGTTCTGTTTTATTATTTTCAGAGTTTTTATTTGTTCCGAATCTTTTTCGCGCTCTATTGCCGTGTCGAGCAGGGAAACGGACGACTGCAACGGTTTTTTCATATCGTGAGAAACGAACCGCAAAAGATTGTCGCGTTCGGTTATCACCGCTTTTATGTCGTTGACCTGACGTTCTATCTCGAGATGCAGATTCGCCGTCAGGTAAGAGTTGGCTTTTTCGGTTTCGTTGAATACGATAAATACGCTGACGAATGTGATTACGATTATCGCGGCACAAAGCCAGAACAGAGGATCGAAATACACGGGAAAGGTTTCCGACATGAAAAGCGACGCTGCGACCGCGACGTCTATAAGCGCGGCGCAGGTCGTCTGAAGCGTGCCGTGTTTGTCGTTTCCGTTCGCGACGGCAAATACCAAAAAAGCGGTCAGGGCGACGGCGTTTATCGCTTTGAGTACCGTACTTGCTGTTCGCAGTCCTACGGCGACGCCGAACGGGACGAAAGGTACAGAGAACGCAAGGCACACACCCAATGCCGCGAGAGCGGGAAATATATATTTCGTCGGCACTTTACCGAAGTTTTTTCCCATACAGAGCAGCGCGCCGCCGAGTACGAAAAAGGGAGCGCAAAGCGAGATCGCCGTCAGCAAGAGCGGCACGGCGGTCACCGACCAAAGAATAAAACGCGACAGCAACATAAACATGATGCCGAGAATCCAAACGACTGCGGATATGAATTTTTCGGTGCGCTTTAAGAGTGACAGCACGATAAGGACGGCGCATACGACGGCGGCGATTATTACGAAGACGATAAGAAGAGTCCTGGAATTGTCGACCGTTTTCTTTACGGCATAATCGGTACCTATGATCGGCTTTTCGTCCATGCCCGAATATGACGTGCCCGACGACTGATAATGTATGGTTACGGTTTGGTATCTGTTCATTGCCTGCCGCCGTCCGTAAAATTGCAGGTCTATATTCGTCTGTGTCGTTTCGGCGACGAAAGTTTCTGTTTTTTTATCGTAAGTCGTGTTGTATTCTATGAAATCATAGCCCTCGATCTCGCCGTTTCTTGCCGAAAGATTGGCGCCCGTGTATATGTTTGAGGCGCAGAAAATGTGCGGAATCGAAAGCGTGAAATGCCAGTATTCGCCGATCTTGAATTCGGACAGAGCTTCCGACTTTTCGAAAAAGTCTTCTCGGTACGGATCGAGATTCATTACGACGAACATGAGCGAGCCTTTCTCTGCGAAATCGAACGGCTTTGTAAGGTCGACGATCGTTATGTCTTTGTCAAATACTCCGGGCTTTATGAATACGTCTTTTACGTAGTTGACTTTCGTTATCTCGCAGAGTTCACCCAAATCGCCGATGTTTACGGCGGTGAAGTCTTCGCCGGATTTCAGCCTGACGTTTTCGAATTCACGCTCGCCGTCGGGCAATATCGTAGTGCGTTTATATTCGATTTCGTCCGTTGCTTCAGGGACTGTCGCGATTGCGGGAGCGGCGAAGTAAAGGACGGTTACGAATAATGCGGACAGCACCGTGCAGGAGAGTACGGATATGATTTTTTTGATATGATTATTCATTTGCGAAAGCGTATCCCTTTCCGAATTCCGTTATTATGAGATCGGCGCAGTCGCTTGACAACGAAAGCATTTTTTTGCGCAGATTGGATATATGGACTTTTATCGTAGCGGTATTTAAGTGCGGCATTCGCCAGACCCTTTCGTATATTTCGTTGGCGGTAAAATAAACTCCGGCGTTCTGCATCAAAAACGCCAGGATATTGAATTCGCTCGAAGTGAGGTCGAGAGCCGTTTTTTTGTAAATCGCCGTGCGTTTCGAAACGTTGAGTACCAGACCGTTCGATACGATCCTTGCTTTTTCGTCGGGCAAAAGCCTTAACGCCATGCGCGCTTCTATGATTGCGAACGACGCCGGCTTTACGATATAGTCCGCCGCGCCCGCCGAAAAACCGTCGAGGAGATTGTCGTCCGAACCGAGATCGGAAAGTATGACTACGGGCGTGTCGGCAAGTAAGTCGAACAGTTTTAAGCCGCTGCCGTCGGGAAGCACTACGTCCAACAGCACAATATCGAATTTCGCGTATCTGACTTCGTCGGTCGCGCTCTGCAGGTTGCCGCATGTTTTTACGTTGTTCATGACGGAAAAATGATCTGCGAGCATGCCGCGGAGCGTCGCGTCGTCTTCTACGATCAAAATATTTTTGTATTCGACTTTATTCATCATAATAGTATACCAAATTTTCGAAAAACAATCAATCCGAGGAAGTTAAGAATTGTCAAGAAAAAAACGAAAGAAAAAATCCGCGGTCGGAAAAGACGCGGACTTTAAGGATACCGTTTGTATTCCATTCCCCAATCGTACATGGCGGTCAGGATGGGCTTTAACGTTTTGCCGAGTTCGGAAAGGGAATATTCGACGCGCGGCGGGACTTCTGCGAATATTTCGCGGTCGACAAGTCCGTCGTTTTCCAACGCCCTGAGATTGTCCGTCAGGACTTTTTTGCTTATTCCCGGAATGGTTTTGAGAAATTCCGTGAAGCGCTGCGGCTTTGCCAACAGATTGCGTATGATCAAAAGTTTCCATTTATTTCCGATCAATTGCACCGTGGTGGCAACGGGACATTCGGGCAATTCTTCTTTCGTCAGCATATATTACCCTCCTTTTCGTCATTATAACAAAATGCGGCGCGAAAGTCAATGGTTCAAAAACGGAACTGAGTAACCGATTTATTATCATGTAATAGAAAAGTAACGTTTTTGTACGGACATTCGGGTTTTGTTATAATCCGGGTACAATTTTGATTTCGGAGGTATTTATATGAAAAACTACAAAAAAATCAGCGTGGCGCATGAGCTTCGCACGGAACTTCACGACAGTCTCGATCTCACGGGCGCGGAGATAAGCATAAATACGCTGCCTGCGGGAGCGAGCGTGCCGTTCGTTCATTCGCACAGACTGAACGAGGAAATATACGCCGTTCTCGACGGTACGGGGAACGCCGTGATCGACGGCGAAAACGTCGGACTGAAAGCGGGCGACTGGTTGCGCATTTCTCCAGAGGCAAAAAGACGGTTTTTCGCCTCGAACGATACCGCGCTGAAATATGTGTGCATTCAGGTAAAAGCGGGATCTCTGGAAGGCTATACCATGACGGATGCGATAGTGTGACGTTCGTTACCGAAGATTATGCAACCGATTGCCGTAAGATACGGTCGGTCGACGTCGAAAACTCAACGCGTTCTTAAAGTATTACGTTAAGCAAAAAGCCGTAAGCTGTAAAACTTACGGCTTTTTGTCGATGACGAAGATAAGAGCCGCGCCCGATGCGGCGGCAACGGCTGGATTTTATCTTTCGCCGTTTTCGGTCTTCGAGCGTTCGGATAGGGTTTTAGCGACAGCAATCGTTGCGACTGTGATTACGGCATCCGCAACAATAATTACAGCAACATTTATTGCAGCGGCAACAGTGATCGCAACAATTATTGCGGCAGCCGCAGTTGCAACCGTATGTGCTTTCGGGATAAAATCTTCCGTCGTTATCGGGAGGGATCCGTACAAACGTTTGCACGGAGTTGCTGTAAGTTGTGATCGGGGCAATTCCCGAATAGTCTGTTATATTTGCGATATTGTCTATGGTTCTCATTTTAATTCACCTTTACGTCAAATTCCACGGTAAGAACTTCGCCGGGAGCTAAGCTTCGAAGTGCAAAACCGATTTCGGGATCGTATACGGAATATCCCGTGCCGTTTATTTTGATACTGTTCGAAACGAATGTCGTGCCGACGGGGATAGGATCTCTGAATACCGCAGCGGTTTTTGCTATATTGCCGGTATTTGTGATCGTGATTGTATAGTGCAGCAGTTCGCCTTTGACCGCAAAAGATTTATCCACGCTTTTTACCACGCTTATTTTGTCCGAGACAACTGCGATCGAAAGGGAATCGGTGTTCTCGGAATAACTTACATTTCCTCTTGCAGGGTCGTTTACTTTATAATTCAGCGTAGCCGAGTCGGTCAATGATTTCGAAGTGCAAGGGCTGTTTACCTTTAAGTCGTATTCGATCGTGACCGATTCGCCGGGGTTTAAGTCGGGAAGAAAAAATCCGGTTACGGGGTCGTAGTTCGGTTGCGCGATCCCGTTGATTTTTACGTTCCCGGCGACATAGCTTTCGCCGAAAGGTTTCGGGATTGTAAAGAAATTATCGAACAGCTTTGTCGTCGAATTATTGGTTACGGTTACGGTATTGCGAACGGTTTCTCCTTCACGGACGTAAGTTTTATCCGAGCGGATCACTTTCGAGATTGCGTCTGACAAAATCTCCGTATTTACGGTATTGCTCTCTGCGCTTACATGGAAGGTTTCTCCGTCGGGCATTACCGCGTCGTAAGTTACATTCGATTTATTGGATATTATCATGCTTTCCTCCGCAATCAATCGATCGTTACTTGGAAGCTCGTGGTAGCGCTGTCGTTAGGCGGCAAATTTGCCACATTGTATCCGACGTCGGGACGATACGCGGAAATGTTTTGACCGTTAATAAATACCGAGCCGTTCACGAATGTGGTGCCCTGAGGGATATTATCCGTAAAATAAATATCGTTTATATTGATATTGCCTTTGTTTGTAAACGTCACGGTATAGGTCAGCGTTTCGCCTTTGACGGCAAACGCTTTGTCTACGCTTTTTACAACTTCGAGTTTGGCGTTAACAACGTTTACCGTAACTGCGTTGGTGGGTTCGGTGTAGGTTGTTATGATGCCGCTTACAGGGTCTCCCACGTCGTATCGAAACTCGGCGGAGTTGGTTACGGCGGTTACCGTCGAAGGGCTGTTTATTTTCATATCGTATTCGATCGTGATCGATTCGCCGGAGTTTAATACGGGAAGCGTGATTCCCAATACGGGGTCTGCCGGGGTTGCGACTCCGTTTATTTTGACGCTTCCTTCAACGAAACTTGCGCCGTCGGGAGCCTGGTTTATGATATAAGCCGGAGTTAAAACCGCAGATGAATTGTTTGTAATCGTTACCGTATTGTGAACGGTTTC
>CAJUKR010000001.1 GCA_910587025.1 uncultured Christensenellaceae bacterium | reverse complement strand
CCGCCTGCGGGAGCGGGGGGCTCGGGTGCGGGAATATCCGTGACGATGCTTTCCGTCGTGAGAAGGGTGGCCGCAACGCTTGCTGCGTTCTGCAACGCGCTTCTCGTTACCTTCGTGGGGTCGAGGATACCTTTCGCGACGACGTCGCAGTATTCGTCCGTCATGGCGTTATAACCGAAATTGGTTTTGCCCTTGGCGAGAATGGTATTGACTACCACGCCGCCGTCTACGCCGGCGTTTGCCGCGATCTGACGAACGGGTTCTTCGAGCGCGCGAAGCACGATGCTTGCGCCCGTCTTTTCATCTCCGTCGAGCTTGGCAATAAGCGCCTTAACGGAAGGGATAGCAGAGAGGAGAGCAACGCCGCCTCCGGGTACGATACCTTCTTCGACTGCCGCGCGGGTAGCCGCAAGAGCGTCCTCGATACGAAGTTTCTTTTCCTTCATTTCCACTTCGGTAGCCGCGCCTACGCCGATAACGGCAACGCCGCCCGCGAGCTTGGCAAGTCTTTCGCCGAGTTTCTCTTTGTCGTAATCGCTCGTCGTGTTCTCGATCTGAGCTTTGATCATCTTGATGCGGTCTTTGATCTTTGCGCTGTCGCCCGCGCCTTCGACGATCGTGGTATTCTCCTTGTCGACTTTGACCTGTTTTGCGCGACCGAGCATTTCGATCTTCGTGTCTTTGAGTTCGAGTCCCGTTTCTTCGCTGATGACCGTACCGCCGGTAAGGATCGCTATGTCCTGAAGCATTTCTTTTCTTCTGTCGCCGAAACCGGGAGCTTTGACCGCAACGCAGTTGAACGTGCCGCGGAGCTTGTTTACCACGAGGGTAGCAAGCGGCTCGCTCTCGATATCCTCGGCAATGATCATGAGTTTGAGGTTATTCTGAATGACCTGTTCGAGAACGGGGAGTATCTCCTGAATATTGCTGATTTTTTTGTCAGTGATGAGGATCGCGGGATTGTCGAATACGCACTCCATTTTGTCGGTGTCCGTGACCATATAGCTGGACGCGTAACCTCTGTCGAACTGCATACCTTCGACTACGTTGAGTACGGTGCTCATCGTCTTGGACTCTTCGACTGTGATGACGCCGTCTTTTCCGACTTTTTCGAACGCTTCCGCGATCAGCTTACCGACCGTTTCGTCGCTTGCCGATATGCTGGCTACCTGCTGGATAGATGCAGAAGAATCGACTTCCTTGGAAATGCTCTTGAGATAGGAGACGGCCGCGTCTGTCGCCGCCGCGATGCCTTTCTTGATAACCATGGGATTTGCGCCTGCGGCTACGTTCTTGAGTCCTTCTCTTATAATAGCCTGCGCGAGAACGCACGCGGTGGTGGTACCGTCGCCCGCAACGTCGTTAGTCTTGGTGGAAACCTCTTTTACGAGCTGTGCGCCGAGATTTTCGAACGGATCTTCGAGTTCTATTTCTTTTGCGATCGTGACGCCGTCGTTCGTAATGAGGGGAGCGCCGTATTTCTTATCGAGAACCACGTTTCTGCCCTTGGGACCGAGCGTGATCTTGACCGTGTTTGCGAGAATGTTGACTCCGGTTTCGAGAGCCTTTCTTGCCTCTTCGCCGTGCTTGAGTTGCTTAGCCATTTATTTGCCTCCTGAACTTGATATTTAATCTACGATAGCGAGTATATCGCTTTGACGGAGAATGGTAACTTCCTTTCCGTCGATCTTGAATTCGCTGCCTGCGTATTTCGAGCAAAGCACCTTGTCGCCGACTTTGACGTTCATGGTGACTTCTTTGCCGTCTACGATACCGCCGGGGCCTACCGCGACAACGAGAGCCATCTGAGGCTTCTCCTGATCTTTAGCGAGCAGAACTATTCCGCTCTTAGTAGTTTCTTCGTTGTTGATCTGTTCGACAACGACTCTGTCAAACAAAGGTTTGATTGCCATTTTATACCTCCTGAAAATACTTTAATATTTTATCCTGTATTGCCGTTGTTGTCAAGCGTTCGCACAAGCGATAAAACGTCGTCAATAAATTTGACTTTCTTTGACCTTTGACATTCGTATTATAATACCGGGTTTTACGGTTGTCAAGGATTTTAAGCAAAAAATTGTAAAAAATTTTTTCAAAAGACTTGAAGAGCGCCCGAGTATCTGTTATAATATGTACAATCACGGGAGATAAGCAAATGGACAAATTCGATAAATGGGACAAGAGATTCATGCAACTTGCCGAAACGGTGGGGGGATGGAGCAGTTGTTATCAGGATAACCGCCATATCGGTGCGGTGATCGTAAAAAACAAGCGTATTATGACGACGGGGTATAACGGTGCGCCGAGTGGTATAGAAAGCTGTCGCGATAAAAAAGTATGCCTTCGCCGCGAGATGGATATACCGAGCGGAACGCGTCACGAACTGTGTTATGCCGTACATGCCGAGCAGAATGCGATCGCCCAGGCGGCTAAAATGGGAATAAATATAGAAGGGGCGACGCTGTATTGCACTCACCAGCCTTGTATAATTTGTACGAAAATAATTATCAACGCGGGCATATCCAGGGTGGTATACCGTCACGGTTACCCGGACGATTTTGCTCTGAAATTATTCGAAGAAGCCGGCATAACGTTGGACAGGATGCCGGAAGAAACGGAATAAACGCCGCGCACGTATCTATAACGTATATCGGAATATAATAAAAGTGTTTGCGCGGCAGACAGCCGTTCGGACACTTTTATTCGCTTTTGAACCGTACGAAAAAATTTTCGGAAAAATATAAAAAAATTCTTGACAAGTCGCTTAAAGAGTGCTATATTAAGGTCAAAGGTCAAAGAAAGTCAAATACGTTACGGCAAAGTTCGACGGGCTTCGGTACGGATCGGCATTTTGCGACGTAAATGCGCGTTGCGGCTTTCGGATACGGGAGCTTTTCGGGAGGGTACATATGGCAAATATCAGCGACATTATCGAGCAGTTTCTGATACAGTTGCTCGAGGACGGCAATTTCGTCAGTATAAGCAGAAATGAATTGGCAAATTATTTTTCATGCGCGCCCAGTCAGATCAATTATGTGTTGACTACAAGGTTCACGCCCGCGCGTGGTTATGTTATAGAATCTCGCCGCGGCGGGGGCGGCTGTATCAAACTCGTCAAGCTGGACGCCGACCGCGACGGATTTCTCGACGAAGTGAGAAATATCTCGGTCAGCGACGGGCTTTCGCAGGTGAAGGCCTCGCAATATCTCGACCGCATGGTAGGCGAGGGCTTGCTTTCTCGCAAGGAAGCGCGACTTATCGAATCCGTCATGAGCGACAAAGCTTTGCTTGCTCCCGCCGTGGCGAAAGACGGACTTCGTGCGGGAATGCTCAAAGCGTTGGCTACGGAACTTCTCAAGGAAAAGGAGACGAAGAAAGATGTTTAATCAACGGCTTTGCGACGGTTGCGGAAAAAGACCCGCCGTGTATTATATGAAAAATATTATAAACGGCGTTGCCACGGAACGGTATCTGTGCGACGAATGCAAGAAAAATCTCGGCTTTGTAAAAAAACAGCCCAATCTCGATTTCGGCGGATTTTTCTCGGCTATAGGCAGTCCGTTCGGAACGTACGGAACGAAGGATAAACACCATATTTGTCCCACTTGCGGTTACAGCTCGGGCGAATATCGAAAAACCGGATTCCTCGGCTGTCCCGATTGTTACGAAGCGTTTGCGGACATAATCAATCCCGCGCTCCTTCGTATGCAGAAGGATACGAAACACGTGGGAAAGACGCCGAGCGAGTTTTATTCTCCCGCCGAAGCGAAATATAACGAGCTTCTCAGACAGCGCGACGATGCGGTGGAAAAAGAAGATTTCGCACTTGCCGCAAAACTTACCGAAGAGATGAAGCAGGCGAAAGGGGGTGCGTCATGAGCGACGACGGCATAATCATTTCGAGCAGGGTTCGTCTTGCGCGCAATATCGCGGGGCTTCCGTTTCCGTCCAAACTGGACAGCGAACGCTCGCTTGCCATTACTCAGAAAGTATACAGAGCGCTGGGAAAAGCGCGCGAGCAATACTCTATCATACGTATTTCGGATATGTCCGATCTTCAGGGCGAAGCGCTCAAGGAGATGCATCTTATAAGCGACGATCTGCTGCACGGCAACAAATACGCCGCGGCGATCCTCAACAAGAGCAACGACGTATGCGTCATGGTAAACGAAGAGGATCATATAAGAGAACAGTGTATTCTTCCGGGCAGGAAGCTCAAGGACGTATACACGAAAATCAATGAGATCGACGACATAATTTCTTCGGACAATAAGTTTGCATTCGATCCGCGCCTGGGGTATCTCACGTCCTGTCCGACCAACGTCGGCACTGGAATGCGCGCGTCGGCGTTGATGTTTCTTCCCGGGCTCAGTCTTACAAACTCTCTCGAAAGGTGCATGAACGCGGTATCGCGCTTTGACCTGACGGTGCGCGGCGAATACGGCGAAGGGACGTCGAGCGAGAGCTGTATGTACCAGATCTCCAATCAAAAATCGCTCGGACTGTCCGAATCGGATATTATTTCCAATGTGACCGCGGCGGTGGAACAAATAGAAAAGAATGAGATCGCGGCGAGAAAAGCGTTGCTTTCGACGAACGGCACCGCGCTTCGCGATAATATAATGCGCGCATACGGCATATTGTCGAACGCTTACGCGCTGTCGGGCAAAGAATTCATGCAACGTATGGCGCTTGTCAAGCTCGGCATATATTACGGCTTTCTCAAGTGCGAGGATCCGGCGGCGCTGGAGAAACTTATCTCGACGGCCAAACCGGCGAACATGATGCTCAAGGCCGGCAAAACAATGGACGGCGAAGAACGCGACATATACCGCGCCGATGCGGTATCGTCGGTGGTCGGTAAAGTCGTCGGCAAATAAAGGAGGAACGAATCATGGATTATTACGATAATTTTCCGATGTCGGAAAACGTACAGTACAGCCGTGAAAAGGCTCATCAGATTGCGGCACAGAACCGCCACCGTTACGTCGAGCCCATTCATTTGATATACGCGATGTATAACCGTCCGTGCGTGTGTTCCGAAATTCTGCACGGCGAAGGGCTTTTGCCCGGCAATCTCGTTGCCGAGCTCGGCAAACAGGAAACGGTCGACACGCTCACCGATCCCGAAGAGTCCAACGAAACCAAGCTCATGTTCGACGACGCGCGCCGCATAGCGCTTATCTGCAAAAAGGATTGCATATATACGGAGCATCTGTTGCTTGCCTCGGTGTTCTATAAAAATTCGTCGATGTATAAATTTTTGAGCCGCAATATCAATTTGCAGAGAATGCTCAATAACCTCGACCGCAGTATGAATATCCCGAATATTCTCGAAAATATCAAGAGTATTCCGTCGGGGAATCAGAACCGCGCAAGCGAAAGCTCGCTTCCGAAGCAGCTTGCCGATCTCGGAGTGGACTTCACACAGCGCGCCCGCGATAATAAGATCGATCCCGTCATAGGACGCAAGGACGAAATAGAGCGCATAATCGAGATACTTTGCCGCAAGACGAAGAACAATCCCGTGCTCATAGGCGAGCCGGGCGTCGGTAAATCGGCTGTTGTCGAAGGGCTTGCGCGCGAAATAGTCCTCGGAAACGTTCCCGAATTGCTTAAAAACAAAATCATTTTTTCGCTTGACGTCGGCAGTCTTGTCGCGGGAACCAAGTATCGCGGCGAGCTCGAACAGCGTCTGAAAAATTCGATCGAAACGATCATTCAGCACGGCAATATAATAGTGTTTATCGACGAAATGCACACGCTTGCGCAGGCGGGCGGCAAAGAAGGCGAGGTCACTCCCGCCGATATGCTCAAGCCTTACCTTGCGCGCGGCGAGCTTCAGACTATCGGCGCGACTACGACCGACGAGTATCGCAAGTTTATCGAAAAGGACAAAGCGCTCGAACGCCGTTTCCAGCCGATTATAGTAAATCCGCCTTCGGTCGAACAGACCATAGAGATACTCAAAGGCATACGTCCGAATTACGAGGGCTTCCATAAGATCAAGATAACGGACGAGGCGATCGTCGCCGCGGCTCAGCTTTCCGACAGATATATTTCGGACAGATTCCTTCCCGATAAGGCGATTGACTTGATCGACGAGGCGGCGAGCCGTGCAAAGGTCAACAGCAACAAACTTCCGCTCGATCTGCGCGAACTCGAGGAAAAGATCGCACAGTATCAGAACAATATAGATATTGCCAAGCGCAACGAGGACTACAGGGCGGCGGGAGAGTATAAAACGCTCCGCGACGATATGGAGAAAGAAATAGCCCGTCGGCGCGAGGAGTGGCAGAATTCTTCGGGCGGCTCGATCGGCGCGGAGGAGATCGCGGAAGTCGTTTCGAAGTGGACGAAGATCCCCGTTACGCGTATGACCGAAACGGAAATGGAACGGCTCAACAATCTCGAAAAGATATTGCACGAGCGCGTCGTGGGGCAGGATATGGCTGTCGAAAGCGTTTCGAAAGCGATACGCCGTGCGCGCGCGGGTTTGAAAGATCCCAAGCGTCCGATCGGCACGTTCCTGTTCCTCGGACCTACGGGCGTAGGAAAGACCGAGCTGACCAAAGCGCTTGCCGCCGCAATGTTCGACGACGAGAACAATATAATTCGTATAGATATGTCCGAGTATATGGAAACGCACAGCGTCAGCAAGCTCATCGGCGCGCCTCCGGGATACGTGGGTTTCGACGACGGCGGACAGCTTACCGAGCAGGTGCGCAGAAAGCCTTATTCGGTCGTTCTCTTTGACGAGATCGAGAAAGCCCATCCCGACGTATACAATATCATGCTTCAGCTTCTCGACGAGGGACGACTGACAGACTCGCAGGGCAGGCTCGTTAACTTCAAGAACACGATCGTCATAATGACGTCGAACGTCGGCGTCAGCGAACTGAAAGCAAAACGCACGATAGGTTTCGGAAGCGCCGACAACGCGGCGCAGAACGAAGAACAGATATTGTCCGACGCGCTCAAGCGTCATTTCCGTCCCGAGTTCGTCAACCGTATCGACGTGATATGCTATTTCAAGCATCTGACCGAGAACAATATCAAGACGATCGCGGACATCATGATGCGCAAGGTCACGAAGAAACTCACGGACAGAAATATCGCGATCAGATATACGCCGTCCATCGTGGAATACGTGATAAAGAACGGTTACGACCCCGAGTACGGTGCGCGCCCGCTTCGCAGAATAATCGAGCAGACGATCGAGGATTCTCTCGCCGAAGCGCTTCTTACGGGCAAAATCAAAGACGGCAGCACCGCTACGGTTGATTATGTCGACGATAAAGTGATAGTGTCGTAGAAAAATGATATAAGTTTTCGAAAGCTGAAATTTACCCCGAAAGTTAAGATAAACTTTCGGGGTAATGACGTATTTCGAAAATATATAATATTTCCGTCAGAGACGCGAATAAACTTCTTATATCGCGAAATATTTTATCGGAGAAAAAGATATGCTCAAAAAGACCCGTTTATGGCGCGGATTGATATTCGTCGCAACGCTCTTATTGATTATTGCCGTTGCTTTGACATTTATTTTCGAATCGTTCAAAAATCAGATCGACGATTTTTTCGGCACGCGGAGCGAAGTCGTCGTCGCCGTGGACGACGGTACTTTATGGCGTGCGTTCACACCGCCGGATGACGTATTGACGAACGGCAAAGGTGATTCGGAAAAACTTATTAAAAAGTTTATCGAATTCGGGCGAAGGCAAGCGTCCGGAGGCGCTGTGCTTTTGAAAAATAACGGAGCATTACCGTTGGCGTCGGGATCCGACGTTACGCTTCTCGGGCTTCGCAGTCATGTTATGCTTCAGGGCGCCGGATTGGGCATGCCTATCCGCGGCGCGGTCATTTCTTTCGAAGAAGCGTTAAGTAAAGACAAAACCGATTTCAATAATCCTAAAAATCGTGTCGGCGGAAAATTCGACGGGCTGTCGGATTTTGCGTTTGACGAAGAAATAGGCGGCGCAGGCGCGGGATATAATCTCAATCCAACAATGATCGCGACCTACGATCGTGCGCTGAATAATATAAATTCCGATCGTAATACCGCGGGAATGCGGTATACTCTTACGGGTCCTCGTCAGAACAGAAACGATTTCGATCCGTTGGAGCCTTCGCTTGCCGATCTTATGAACATCAATGCGGATTTCATAGACAGTTTCGCGTCATACGATGATGCTGCTATCGTCGTTGTTGGGCGTCCGGGCGGCGAGTTTGACGATTATTTCCCGGGAAGTAAGGGCGGAGTGAAAGAAGGCATCGGAGCGGAAGAACCGCTTTCTCTGACTGCTAATGAACGGGATATTATCGCTTTGGCAACGGAGAAGTTCGAAAAAGTCATTGTACTCGTCAATACAACTTCGGCAATGGAAATAGATGAGCTGAAAGAAAACGATAAGATCGATTCCATTCTCTGGATAGGTCATCCGGGCAATTACGGTACGCTCGGTATCGCCGATATTCTTACAGGTAAAGTCAGTCCGTCGGGCGGTATGGCGGATATTTACGCGGCAAACGGTATGTCTCATCCCGCAACGGTTAATATGGGCGACTACAGATTCGCAAATGAAGCCGATGCTTTGATCGGCGCTCGAGACAGATCCGGATCGTACGTTATCGAACCCGAAAATATTTACGTCGGATATCGATATTATGAAACGCGTTATAACGATATTATCGAAGGACGCGGTAATGCCGATTCTTCTGTAGGAGCGGTGGCAAGCGACGGAAATTGGAATTATGCCGATGAAGTTACATACGGTTTCGGATACGGTCTTTCGTATTCCGGTCTGACGCAAAAAATCGTCGGCGAGCCTACGATTACGCATAACGCTCATGATTTTACCATGGATTTTAATGTCAGCGTGACCAATGTGCCCGAGTCGGACGGCGGTGTTGCTGCCGCGGCAAATATTCAGTTATACGGGCAGGCTCCTTACAAAGAGAACGGTTTGGAGAAATCCGCGATACAGCTTCTTGCATATGAAAAGACGAGGATACTTCAACCCGGCGAGAATGTTGTCGTGCCCATTCGCGTCGACCTTCAGGATATTGCGAGCTATGATATGACGCATGATAACGGCAACGGAACGAAAGGGACATGGGTTCTCGACGAAGGCAAGTATTATTTCGCTGTCGGAAACGGCGCTCACGACGCATTGAATAATATTTTCGCGAAGCAGGGCAAAACAGTGGCGAATACTTCGGGTAAGATGGATCGCGACGGTGACGAAGATAAGGTGTATGAATATGACTACGATTACGGCAACGGAGAGGCGGACTGCACTACTTTTGCGATCTCGAAGAATAATTCCGAAGTTTTCAATCATCTCGACTATTCGGATTGGAATTATTATGAAGAGGGGAAGATCACGCAGCTGTCTCGCGGCAACTGGTCGGGGACATATCCCGTCGAGTATGCGGATCTCGAAGTTCCAAATTCTATGATACCGCACATGCGCGGTAAGTATTATGATATCGTAACGACCGACGACACGTCTGCGATTAAATTCGGCGTTGAACACGGAATGAATTTTTATGAAATGAAATTTTCCGATTTCAACGATAAGCGTTGGGATACATTGCTTGAGCAGATTTCGCTTTCGGACGCAATGGGAATCATTGCATGCGGCGGTAATAATTTCCGTAATATACCTTCCGTAGGGTTCGTAAAGGCTTCTCTGACCGAGAACTCCGGGAACGGTGTCGATCTTCAGCTTTTTCAGCACAGAATAGACGGCGCTCCGTGGGCGATTTCCGAGACCGATAATAATAAAGACTATGAGCTCGAAGTGTTTGGATGCGGATTACTTACGGCATCTTCTTTCGATCCGAAGCTACAGCATGAGCTTGGCGAAATCGTCGGAATTCAGGCTCTGTTCGTCAGCCTTCCCATTCTTTGGGGACCCGGACTCAATACTCATCGTCATCCTTATAACGGAAGAAACGGCGACTATTATTCCGAAGATCCCGTTCTTAGCGGAGTTACCGCAATGGAGTTTGCGATAGGCGCATTAAGTTACGGTCTTATTGCCGCTCCCAAGCATTTCGCGTTCAACGATCAGGAAACCAACCGTTACGAAATCGCAACGTTTATGACCGAACAACGAGCGAGAGAGATTGAACTCCGCGCGTTCCAGATAGCCGTGGAAGCGAATAAATACGACACGCCCGAAAAAGACGCGGGCATGCTCGGTATCATGTGTTCGTTCTCCAAGATAGGTGCCGTCGAATGTACGGCAAGCCGTGGACTTATGACGGATATTCTTCGGAACGAATGGGGATTTCACGGATATGCCGTTACCGATATCTCCGATGACCTGGATATTTATACGGCGGTGGCTTATGCCGGTACTACGGGTTATGATATTCGTATGGAGTATACCGACGAAGGCTTTGAAAAATACCGTAGTCTTGCCGACGGCGTTATACCTTCGCCGGAGTTATATGCGAATGATGCCGGTATGCTGACTGCGATCAAGAATGCCGCGCATAATGTTTTATGGGCTTTTTGTCAAAGTAATTTGATGAACGTTTACAATCCTATGTTGCACTCGGAATGGAGAATGACGGTGTGGCGCGGAGTATATATCTCCATGTTTTGCATATTCGGCACAATGTTTGCCGTTGCCGTTGCTTTTTATATAATATCGAAAATCGGGGGACGGTAAATAACATGAATAAAATATCTGATTTTTTTGCAAAACAACGCGTATCGTTTTGGCTTATGATTGTTTCCGATCTTCTGTCGTTTGTCGGACTGACGGCGCTTCTTATAAGCAACGGAACACAAAACTATGCGATCGACGGCATAGTCGGTTTGATATTTGCGGGTATAGCGGCGCCCGCGCTTCAAGCGGCGGGTATTGTATCGAAAACAAAGTACGGCGAAAAGATATGGGCGGACGCGATATTTTTATTGTCTTTGATTTGCATCGGAGTCTGTTTCGCGGGTGTGTTTATAAACAGGTTGCCTTTGGTCGTTGATTTGTTTATTGTACGGGATGTGTACAACGTGTTCGGCATGAATGCTTTCGTGAGCGGCGTTACCTCGATGCTGTCGTATCTTATCGCGGCGGTATTGCTTGTTGTCGCATCGTTTATGAAGCATGATGCAAAAGAGCGCGAGTAAGTGATTTATTTGCGGATACGGTCATATATGACGATTTCGCGGCTAATGTCCGCGGAATCGTTTTTTGTTTAATAAATGTTGACATGCCGCTTTTCGTATGGTATAATATGTATACAATAAAACAAGGGGGATTTGCATTATGCGTATCGACTTTCAAAGCAAGAACTACAAAGCCAAAGACTCACTTAAAGAAGTGATCGAAAAAAAGATCCAGCGTCTGGATAAGTACTTTGACGACGACGTGACCGTAAAGGTCATGATGCGCGAGAGTAAAAATATCGAGACTATGGAGCTTACCATTTTCCTCGGCAGTACGGTGCTTCGCGCCGAAGTGTCCGGCGAAGTGGGGCAGACCATGTACGATCTTATCGATATCGTGCTTCCCAAGCTCGAAAAGCAAATCAAAAAATATCATACCATTCTCGCGAGCAAGAGCAAGAAGTTCAGACAGAAAGCTCTTGTCGAAACGATCAAAGCCGAAGAAAAGCAGGTCAACGAAGTCGTTCGTACCAAGTCTTTCGATCTCGTCGCAATGGACGAGGACGAAGCTATGGCGGAACTCGAACTTGTCGGACACTCTTTCTTCGTATATCTCAACAAGAATACGCATAAGGTAAACGTCATTTACAAGCGTAACGACGGCAATTACGGTAACATAGAAGCAAATGTATAATATGGGGAATAAAGCACTCGAAAGGGTGTTTTATTCTAAGAAGCGAATTTGCTTGCTCTAAAGGGCGAATTTGCAACTCCGATAAAAGGTATTGCCGCCGCTTGCGGCCGGAAGCGAGTAAGGCTCGCGTCCGGGAAAATCCCGGGGTAAAAATGCCTTTTATTGCCGTAATAAAAGCCTTTATGCCTGACATAGTACACTTTTCAAAGAGAGGAGATTATATGAAACTCAAATTCGATTACAATTACATGATGTCCGACGTCATCGGCGAACACGGTATCGATCCGAAAAGCATCGACAAGAATGCGAAGAAGATCGGCGCGGCGTTCGACGACGTGCTTGCCAATTGCGGCAAGGGCTGGCAGGAATGGAGCGAACTTCCTTATATCGATCCGTCCGACCTCGACAGTATGATCGCGAGAATGAACGATATTCGTTCCAAAGCGTCCGCTTTCGTTGTGCTCGGTATCGGCGGCAGTGCGCTCGGGCCCATCTCCGTCGTACAGGCTCTTTTGAATATGCGTCTGAACGAACTTCCTTCTTCGGCGCTCAAAGCGGCGGGACTTCCCAAATTGTATATCGAGGACAATATCGATCCCGAGAGAATGCACGAGCTTCTCGAACTTATCGACCTTAAAACCACGTACTTCAACGTTATCACAAAGAGCGGCGAAACGAGCGAAACGCTCGCGCAGTTCCTTGTGCTTTACGATCTCATGAAGAAAGCCGTCGGCAAGGAAGAAGCGAAAAAGCATTTCATTGCGACCACGACGATAGGCAAAGGTACGCTCTACAATCTTGCGCAGAAAGAAGGTTTCGTGACTTACGGCATCGGCGCGGGCGTAGGCGGACGTTTCTCCGTTCTGTCCAACGTCGGACTTGTTCCGTTTGCGGCAATGGGTATCGATATAAAGAAATTGCTTGCCGGCGCGAAAGTAATGAGCGAGGCTTGCCGCGTGGGCGACGTAAAGAAAAACCCCGCGCTTATGACCGCGTTCCTTCAGTGCATGGCAATGGAAAAGGGCGCGAACATTTCGGTCATGATGCCGTATGCGGACAGCCTTAAATATATGTCCGATTTCTACTGCCAGATTTGGGCGGAATCGCTCGGCAAGGCAAAGGATAAGGACGGCAAAACCGTTCATGCGGGACAGACCCCCGCAAAGGCGCTCGGCGTTACCGATCAGCATTCGCAAGTTCAGCTTTATACCGAAGGTCCTTTCGATAAGGTTATAACCATGCTTGCGGTCGAAAAGTTCCGTAACGACGTCGTGATCCCGAGCGATCCCGATATCGACGCCTGCGACTTCCTCAAGGGTCATACTATGGGCGAGTTGCTGAACGCGGAACGCGAAGCTACCGAATACGCGCTTCGCAAAGCGGGCAGAATGAGTTTCACCGTCACTCTTCCCGAAGTCGACGAAGAAACCGTAGGCGAGCTTCTCGCTTACTATATGTACGAAACGGCGTTTGCCGGCGCGTATCTCAATATCGACACCTTCAATCAGCCCGGCGTGGAAGAGGGCAAGAAAGCCACCTTCGCGATGCTTGGCAGAAAGGGTTATGAGGAAAAACTTGAGGAAGTTCGCTCGGCAAAGAAGAAGAGCGAGTATAATATCTGATCCGCAGGAAATTTTACTGTTATGAAACTCGGTATATCGACCGCATCGTTTTTTACGAAAATTCCCACCGAAGCGTGTTTCAATGCTTTGCGTGAAATGAACGTTCATCTCACCGAAGTGTTCCTGTCGTCGTATTCGGAGTACGAAAGAGGATTCGCAGACGCGCTTGCAAGTCGGCTCGAAGGCAATATGACGGTTCATTCCGTTCATGCGCTTTCCAGTCAGTTCGAGGGCGAACTGTTCAGCCAGTCGGCTCGGGTGCGCGACGATGCGGAACAATTTTTCCGTAAGGTTTGCTATGTCGGTAACGCGCTCGGCGCAAAGTATTATACGTTCCACGGTCCGACGAACCTGAAGAAGTCTTCGCGCGCGATAGACGTCGGCGTATATGCGGAGCGGTTTTCGTACCTTGCCGGTATCGCAAAGAGCTACGGTATGTATATCGCGCTCGAGAACGTGCATTACTGTTGCTTCTCGACGCCCGACTCGTTCCGCACCATGCTTGCGGCATGTCCCGATCTCGTTGCGACCGTAGACGTAAAGCATTCGCTTTTCGCCGGTTATGACCCGATCAAGTTCATAGACGCCGCGGGCGACAGACTTGTTACGCTTCATATAAACGATGTCACGAAAGAGGACGAAACGGCATTGCCGGGCAATGGCAAATTCAATTTCGAAAAACTGTTCAGAGAGCTTGTCAGACGCGAGCTCGACCCGACGGTGTTGATCGAGGCGTATCCCAGAGATTACGGTTATAACGACGAACTTCGCGGAAGTTATGACTACATCAAGGGAATTATCGATAATTTGTAAAAATCACGTTAAACGTAAATAAGGAGTAAATAATGAACAAACTGACCGTAAAAGACGTAGACGTCAAAGGTAAGAAAGTTCTTGTACGTTGCGATTTCAACGTTCCCATGAAGGACGGCAAGATCACCGACGAGAACAGAATCATGGGCGCACTTCCCACGATCAAATATCTTATGGAGCAGGGCGCAAAAGTGATCCTTTGCTCGCATATGGGTAAGCCGCATTCGATCTTCTCGGACGAAGTGAAACTCAACAAAAAAGATAAGGCGAAAGTCGAGGCGCTTCCCGCTGACGAACAGAAAGCCGCAAAGCAGGCGATCATCGATAAGGCGCTTAAGGACGAGCCGAAAAAGCTCACGCTCAAGCCCGTTGCGGACAGACTTAACGAGCTTCTCGGCGGCAAAGTTGCTTTCGCTTCCGACGTAGTCGGCGCGGACGCTCAGGCAAAAGCCGCCGCATGCAAAGCGGGCGAGTGCGTACTTCTCGAAAACCTCCGTTTTCATTGGGAAGAAGAGAAGAAGGACGAAAACTTCTGTAAGAAACTTGCCGCTCTTATCGACGGAGACAAGGGCGTATACGTAAACGATGCGTTCGGT
This sequence comes from uncultured Christensenellaceae bacterium, assembly GCA_910587025.1. GTDB lineage: Bacteria > Bacillota > Clostridia > Christensenellales > Pumilibacteraceae > Protoclostridium. The sequence continues at coordinate 82,106 of CAJUKR010000001.1, read as the reverse complement.
ACCGCTCACCGTTCGCACGCTTCGACCGCGGCTATCGTCGAGTACGGTCTTGTCAAGACCGCAGTATGCGGCTTCCTGATCGAGAAAGAACTTTCGGTCATGGCAGACAGTCTCGATCATCCCGTACGTCCGTTCGTTGCGATCCTCGGCGGCGCAAAGGTTGCGGACAAACTCAACGTTATCAGCAATCTTCTCGAAAAGTGCGATACGCTCATTATCGGCGGCGGAATGGCTTATACGTTCATGAAAGCCAAAGGATACGAAGTCGGTACTTCGCTTGTCGATGACGAAAAGATCGAGTACTGCAAAGAAATGATGGAAAAAGCGGCTAAGTCGGGTAAAAAACTTCTGCTTCCCATCGATACGGTCATAACAAAAGATTTCCCCGATCCGATCGACGCGGTTATCGAAGTCGCACACGTAGACGCAGACAAGATACCTGCGGATATGATGGGACTCGATATCGGACCCAAGACCCGTAAACTTTTCGCCGAAGAAGTGGGGAACGCAAAGACGGTTATCTGGAACGGACCTATGGGCGTATTCGAAAATCCGATACTTGCCGAGGGTACGAAGGCGGTTGCCAAAGCTCTTGCCGATGTTCATGGCAAAGCAACGACGATCATCGGCGGCGGCGATTCCGCTGCGGCTGTTCAGCAGCTCGGCTTTGCCGATAAGATGTCGCACATCTCGACGGGCGGAGGCGCTTCGCTCGAACTCTTCGAGGGTAAAGTGCTTCCCGGCATTGCGTGCCTGAACGAGAAAAAATAAGTAAACATAAATAAAAACGGCTTCGGAGTTTTCCGAAGCCGTTTTTTGTTTCCGCAAAATTTTATGTGATCGGGGAATATGCACGAAACTTATTCCTGACAAAGAATATAGTTTGTATCTATGTCGAGTACTTTGCAAAGATTTGCGAATGTATCGAGCGCGGGCACAATATCGCCTTTGATATAATGCGCGATCGTAGATTGCGAAATATTCAGCATTTTCGCAAGATCGGTTTGTTTCATTCCGCTTTGCTTTATTGCTTCCGTCAGTCTGACTTTGATTTGTTCGATGGTTATCATGATTTTTCCCGTAAATAATATAAAATTATTGTATGATTTTTAATCATAAAATGCTTGACTTATGATTGATAATCATATATAATCGGTAGTGATAAGCATGATTATAAATCATAATGTATATAAAATATATTATTTTGAAGGTGAATTATGATTTTTAATTTTTTACTGTCGCGGCATTGTGTTTAATCCTGACAGAGGATATAATTCGTGTCTATGCCAAGTACTTTGCAAAGATTTGCGAGCGTGTCGAGCGCAGGCATTTTCTGACCTTTTATATAGCATGAAATCTGTTGCTGTCGTATGCCCAATTCTCGTGCCAATTCGCTTTGCGTAAATTCGCTCTGTTTTATAGCATCTGCCAATCTTGTTTGGATTTGTAAATAGGTAATCATAAATTTACTCCTTTAGTGATTGATTTTTGTTATTATATCATTATACGGAGCAAAAAAATGGATTTGCATCTGTTAGGTGAAAATATTGTGTCATAAGATAAAAAAATAGGAAGATACTAATGGAAAAAGGAAAAGGAAAGTGCTTCGATTGCAAATACTTGGATAGGTATTTTACAAAAGGTATAAAGCAATTCAACAAAACCGGATACGGTTGGTGTTGCTCGAAATGTTGTACGGTAACTGTTCATGACAGTTGCAACAATTACAAATATCGTGACAGACAGAAGAGATCAAAGTTATTGATACGATATTATTTGAACGATCTGTTGACGGAAATTTCGGCAATCAGAACAGTGATAGAGGCGCAAAACAATGACGAAACTGTGGACGACATGTAGAAGCTGTCGATTTTATAAACGCATATATGAACAATTTAATCTTCATTACGTAAAGTGCAATAAGCATTATTGCACAAACCGTGAAGAACTTATTAGTACAAAGAACGGTTGCGATAATTGGAGCAAAAGAAAAAAAGAGTTTGATTTATCCTCGGAAAGGTTGCTTAAAGTAGAAGAAGATATTAAAATGCTTATAGACTATTTCGGAGATTTGTAATTAAGCAACCTTGTTGTTGATCGGTTTTATTTATTGATACAAAAAAATCCCCCATGCGTGTGCATGGGGGATTTTGGTACCACATAGGGGAATCGAACCCCTGTTTCCGGCGTGAGAGGCCAGCGTCCTAACCGCTAGACTAATGTGGCACAACCTTTAACCTTGCGCATTATATCATAAAATGCGGGAATACGCAAGGATTTTCGCGTTGTTTTCACTAAAAATTTGCGGCTATTTTTTATCGAAAGCGTGGGCGAGATTGAGTACGTGATCGGCGGCACGCTCTATATTTCCGACGAGGTTGATAAAGATACTGCTCGACTGCGGCTGACACGTGCCGTCGTTCAGACGTTTGATATGTCCGTCGATCGTGCGCTTTCTCATTGCATCGATTTCGTTTTCGAGTTCCTCGGCTTTGATGACCGAATTTACGTCATAGTCGTTAAATGCGATCATGCTTGCATCGAACAGCTTGCGGAGTTTTTCGTTCATTTCGCGCACTTCGCCGATGACGGATTCGGAGAAATCGAGTTTATCGTCCACGTAATGAACGGTATATTTCGTCATGTTGTCTGCGAGGTCGGCGATACGCATTATGTCGCCGAGCGACTCGTGCAAAGCCGAAATGATCTTTTCGTCGCGATACGATACTTCCGAACCCGAAAGTTTTATAAGGAACTTTGTCACTCGCTTAGTGATCTCGTTCGCTTTCGCTATGTTCTCTTTTATATCTCCGCTTTTGCCCGTGTCTTTGGCAATGAACGCGTTGACCGAATCGTTGAGCGTTTCGATCGCGAGTGTTGCGAGACGCGTAACTTCTTTTCTTGCCTGGAGTACCGCGATCGACGGGGTAGTGAGCAGACGGTCGTCGAGCAACGTCGTTTCGTGTTGTTCTTCTTCCGCTTTTTTGTCGCGGACGACGAGCGTCGCGATCTTGACGAAAATGTTTATGAAAGGGAAGAAGATGAGAACGCAGATAAGATTGAAGAACGTATGGAACATCGCGATCTGCGTCTGCGGCGCGTCGGCGAACCAACTGCCGAACGTTACGTTCATGAAATCGACGCCGCATACGTTTTCGCTCCATACGAGCAGGAGTACGGTAAACAGTATCGTTCCGAACACATTGAACATCAGATGTATCAATGCCGTGCGCTTTGCGTTCGTATTCGCGCCGATCGAGGATATGATCGCCGTGATACACGAGCCTATATTCGATCCGAGGATGACGAACAGTACGCTGTTCCCGCCGTTGCCGATCACAAGTCCCGCGCCGACCATTGTTATGAGTATAGTTGTGAGCGCGGAAGAGGACTGGAGCAACGCGGTGAAAATCATGCCGATGAGTATGAGCAGGAACGGATTATCTATCGCAGCGAGAACACCTTGCAGCGGAGAACCGGGCTGAGAAAAAGTATTCATAGACATACTCATGAATTCCAGTCCGACGAACACAAGTCCGAGACCGCCGAGTATAAAGCCTATTGTCCTGATCTTGTCTTTTTTGCATATCATCGTCATAAAAATGCCGATAAACGCAAGGGGGAGTATGAACGCCGTGAAATCGAACGCCGACAGCGCCGCGATCTGAGCGGTGACCGTCGTACCGATGTTCGCGCCCATGATGATCGCCGCCGCCATTGCGAGAGACATAACGCCCGCATTGACGAAGCCTATCGTCATGATCGTAGTCGCGCCCGAGGATTGCACCACGGCGGTCGTGACCAGTCCGATTCCGACCCCCGCCAACTTGCCCGTGCCCGTCGTCTTATTGAACAGCGATCTGAGCTTGTCGTTGGCAAGTTTTTCTATAGCGTCGGATAATACCTTGAAGCCGAACAATAATACGCCCAGCCCGCCGAGCAATCCCATTATCGCATAAACATAATCCATAGAATTCTCCGTTCCGTTTTATCGGATTGTATAGGACGGATAAACCGCCTATATAATTGTAAACTATTTTCGGTACACTGCGCAACGGTTTCGCGGATATTTTTTCGCATTTTCGAAAAATTTCACAATTCCGATTGACTTTTGCGGGTATGAATGGTATTATTTGTATGAAAAGTATTACAAAATATCTTGAATTGCATATATATTTTGCGGAGAGACAAATGAAAGTAGGAGAAAACAAATATTTTTTCGGAATAGCCAAAGTGGGAACAAAGGGACAGATTGTGATCCCGAAAGCCGCGCGTGACAAATATAATATTTCGGCGGGCGATAACGTGCTTGTGCTCGGCGACGAAACGATGGGGCTGTGGATCGCCACCGCCGACGTTTTCGATAAGACCGTGCCCGGGGCGCTTGCCGATCTTGTAAGGCGGGGTATATGAACATCTACGGAATCGAAGCCCGCGGTTTGTGTAAGTCGTTCGGCGACGTCGAGGCGGTCAAAGATTTCGACCTTACCGTCGGCGAGGGAGAATTGTTCGCTTTGCTCGGGATCAACGGCGCAGGCAAGACCACCGCGATCGGAATGCTTACCTGCAGGCTTGCTCCCATGGGCGGGGAAGCGCGCATATTCGGTCACGATATCGTTCGGGAGCGAGATAAAGTCAAATCTCTTATCGGAGTAAGTCCGCAGGAAACGGCGGTCGCCTCTCTTCTGACCGTTCGCGATAATCTTATGTTCATGTGCGGGATATACGGAATGAACGAAACCGAAAGCGTTGCGTCCGTAAACGAGATAATACGCGATCTCGGGCTGGGAGAGGTCGAGAAGCGCCGCGCGAAAACATTGTCCGGAGGCTATGCGCGTCGGCTGTCTATCGCGATGGCGCTTGTTACAAAGCCTTCGGTTTTGTTTCTCGATGAACCGACGCTAGGGCTTGACGTCATCGCCAGACGGGAATTATGGAAGATCATATCGTCGCTGAAAAAGAAGACGACCGTGCTGCTTACGACGCATTATCTCGAGGAAGCCGAGGCGCTTGCCGACAGAGTGGGCATAATGTCGAAAGGCAGGATAAGGATAGTCGGGACGCCCGCCGAGATAGTTTCCGCAGTGGGCGCGGATAATTTCGAGGACGCGTTCGTGTCCGTCGCCACGGAGGGTTGATATGCAAAGGATTATCGTATTCGCAAAGCGCAATATGAAAGAAATGCTCGTCAATCCGCTGAGCTATATTTTCGTGCTCGGGTTTCCCGTGCTTATGCTTATACTTTTTGCGGTTATCAACTGTGTTATTCGGGGCTCGTTCGCGTCGCAGGCGGAAAATCTGCCCATCGATCAGGTCGCCGCGTTGGAATCTCAGATCCCCGTTACGTTCAGAATGCGGAACAATGCGCCTTCGATGGCGTTTTTCGGTTTGACATTCGTTATGCTTATTATGACGTTGCTTGTTTCGCAAGACCGATCTTCGGCGTTTTTGACAAGGCTGTTTTCGTCTCCGCTTCGCGCGCATGAGTACATTATAGGGTATATGATCCCCGGTCTTATTCTATGTTTGGCGCAGATGTTTATATGCTACGCGGCGGGTGACGTTATCGGAGTTATCGAAGGCGAGAATATCGGAGGAGAACCGAATTCGTATAATTTCGGGATAGCTATTCTGTCGCTGTTATCGCAGATACCGTCCGCGTTCCTTTTCGTTTCGCTCGGGCTGTTATGCGGTACGGTTTTGGGTGAAAAAAGCGCGCCGCCGCTTACGAGCGTGCTTATCAACGTCGCGGGCATATTCGGAGGATGTTATTTCCCGCTCGAAATGCTCGAGGGACTCGCCGTGTTCTGTAAGTGTATGCCGTTCTATCCGCAGGTGCTTCTTTCCCGCGCGATCATGAATTCCGAGCCGCTCGATTTTATGAATTTCGGAATGTATCTCATGATTGTTCTCGCATATGCCGCGGTTGTTTCGGTGTTCGCGGTATTCGCGTTTTCGTCGAAAATGAAGGACGGTAAAAAATAAGCGAATAAAAATAATAAAAGTGTGAAAAATTCTTCTTGACAACAGGAGGAATTTTTTTATGTCTTTCAATCCTTTTAAGGAAAAGCCCGAAAAGCTGAACAGCTTTTCAAACTGGAAACAGCTCAGTCCGAAACCGTATGACAAGAACGAAGCCGACCCGTATTCGAAGGTGCGCATTATTCTGATGAACGGCACCGAATTCGAAGCGCAGTGGTTCTTGCATAACATGGCGCGTCACGTGACGAACGAAGATCTCAGACGCGACATTTCGATCGTGCGCCGCATCGAACAGCAACAGCAGAAGAAGATCGCCAATCTCAAGCCGAAGGACGAAACCGTGCTCGAGCATACCATAGGGTACGAACAGCTTGCCGTAGACCTTACCGCGCTTATGGCGCAGAGCGAGCCCGACGAATATATCCGTAAGTCGCTCGACTTCGCGCTTCTCGAAGACTTCGACCATTTGTACCGTTACGCCGATCTGCTCGAAATGGATATGGGCGTAAGAGCCGAGAGACTGGTAGGCAAGTATACGGAGATCATGCCCGGACGCCCGACGATATCCGAACATCGTTTCCCGACGGACGATATAAAGCGTCGCATGGACTCGAAAAAAGCGTCGCCGCTCTCCAAACTGCACGCTATGATAATCACGGCGGCAGAGCAGCAGACGATGAATTATTATATGAATCAGGGCGCGTTCTACGATCTTTCCGATCTCGGACGCAAACTTTATACCGAGATAGCCATGATCGAGGAACAGCACGTTTCGCTCTACGAGTCGCTTACCGATTCGTCGATGACCTGGCTCGAGTGCATGCTAATGCACGAGTATGCCGAGTGCTATCTGTACTATTCGATGATGAACGACGAGTGCGACGCAAATCTGAAAAAGATATGGGAAGAGCATCTCGCTCAGGAGATCTCGCATCTGCATTACGCCGCTTCGCTTCTTAAGAAATACGAGCGCAAGGAATGGCAGCAGGTCATTCCCGACGGCGCTTTCCCCGAGCTTATTTCGTTCTCGTCCATGTCGGAAAAGAACAAGGCTTATATTCGCGATGTGCTTAAAAAGACGGTTACGCAGACGGCTTGCGGCGACAGCTGGAAAGAGGTGTCGCGTATGCCCGATACGGCGGAGTTCTTCAAATATAACCGCAAAGTCAACGGCGCGTCCGATTGCGTGGCAAGCCATAAAGTCATCGACAGATATATCATGGAAGCGGGCGAGGACTATCGTTTTCAGGAAGGCGAACATCCCGTGCGCAGTCTGAGAAGCAGGAAAGCTGACAACGTCGATATCGGGCGTACCAAGCGCCAGGCGGCGCAGTCTGCCGATAGCAAACCGACCGCGACGAAAAAATGCGCTTCCTGTTCGTCCAAAACCGGAAGCAAGACTTCGTCGGCAGGCAAGTGCGGCAAAAGCAAAAGCGCGAAAAAGCCGGGCAAGAGCTGTTGATTAGAATCAGATTAAAAACGTTTTTCGCGCCCCGACTTTTATTGCAAACCGATCCGATTTGTGATAATATACTAATCGAAAACGGATTGAAAGCGAGGTGACGAAATGTTAGACGAAATCGAAGCGGGCGCCGAAAGCGCAGGGAGCTGGTGGGACAGCGTAGTCAGGTCTTTTACGAATCAGTGGTGGGTATTCGTAGTGGTGCTTGCCGTCGTCCTGGCCGTTCTTATCGTAATCGGCATACTGACGCGCGGAAAACTTATAAGTTTCCGCATGATAATCAAAATAGCGATCAACTGCGTGCTTGGTTTCGTGCTGTTGTTTGTAATAAACTTTTTCGGCGGGCTGTTCACGGGCGGCGCATGGTCGCTCACTCCGAAATGGTACTCGTGGATAATCATAGGAGTGTTCGGTATTCTCGGACTCGTCTTCCTGATAATATCCGCTTTTGCCTGGCCGGGTATGCTCGTCGCCGCATAAAGCGTCGAAAAACCGCGACCCGATCGCTTCGGTCGGTCGCGGTTTTCGCATAATATAATATATTGCAAAAAATTTCGTAAAACTACCCGAAAATACTTGCCTATGTTTTCCATTTGTGTTAAAATCACGTTTAGTGACTTATGCGTTCCGCTGTTGCAGGATATTGTATTCAAGAACGTGTATTTGAATTATAGGAGTAACAGTCATGAGTAATTTGATTGCTGAAATCGAAAAAGAGTACATGAAAGAAAATGTGCCGAAGTTCGAAGTCGGCGACGTCGTAAAAGTATACGTCAAAGTCGTCGAGGGAAACAGAGAGCGTCTTCAGGCTTTCGAGGGTACGGTCATCGCACGTAAAAACGGCGGTCTCAGAGAAACGTTTATCGTACGCCGCGTATCGTTCGGCGTCGGGATCGAGCGTTCTTTCCCCGTTCATTCGCCCCGTATCGATAAGGTAGAGGTCGTAAGAAAGGGTAAGGTACGCAGAGCTAAGCTTTACTACCTCAGAAAACTCTCCGGTAAAGCGGCAAAACTGAAAGAAGCAAAATAAAAGCCGAAAAGAGTTTGCCTTGCGACAAACTCTTTTCGTGTTTTTTTGGAGGTTACATTGTTAAACAACATACTGTCCGAAATCAATACCGACACGCTGGCTATCAGCCTTGTCCTTATTATACTTTTCACATTGCTCACGGCGGCGTTTGCCGTCGCGGCTGTTTTCGTTATAGGTAAATATCACACCGTTTCGGATGAAAACACGCTTACCGTGGGCAAGCTCAAAACCGTTTATATGCTTGCGATCGTGCTGGTCGTCGGACTTGCCGTAAGACTGCTTCTGACATTCACCGTCAACGGCTACGGATATTCGTATCAGACCGTTTACGATATCGCAAACAACGTTATGAAGGTCAACAGCGGATTTAACGGATATACCACAGGCTTCATCGGCGTTGCTCCGATCATGGGATATCTTTACGCATTGTTCGGCGGCTTCGGAGTGACCGCAGGCGTCGGCGCGGATGATATCGCAATGCAGTTTTTCGTAAAATTCCCGTATCTTCTCGCCGATATTGCGATGTTGTTTATCGTATATTTTATCGCAAGAAAGTATGTGAACCGCTATGTCTCGCTCACGCTTGCCGGACTTTATTATCTCAGCCCCTTGTCCTTCGTTATGTCGTCGATGTGGGGAAGCGAATATGCCGTACTCGTGCCCGCGCTCGTGCTGACTTTCTATTTCCTGCTGACCAAAAATATTTTCGGCGCGACGGTGGGGATGAGCCTGTCCTGTCTTTTGAATGCGGACGCCGTTATCCTGGCTCCGATCGTAGGCGTTTACGTCGTATACGCTTTCGTAAAATCCATTATAAAGATCGTAAAGACCAAACCGTCTTTCGATATGATCTTCAAGGACAGCTCGCTTTATAACGTTATATACGTTCCGCTCTGCGTATTGCTCGGCGTGGCGCTCATGTATCTGCTTGCGCTTCCCGCATATTTCGCCGACGGGGTTATCGGTTTCGGCGCGGTTATGGAACAGCTCCTTATCAAACCGTTCCTTTATTCGAGCGGCGAAGGCGCATTGTATTTCTTCTCGGAAAACGCTTTGTCCGTTTATACGATCTTCATGCAGAACTACAGCGTGCTCGGTTCGAAATTCCCGACGGTCGCGTTCGCGGGCATATTCGCTTTGCTCGTGGCTGTCGTTACCGCGGTGATCTTCATAATGCGTCGCAACCGCGCGAACTTGCTTCTGCTTGCGTCGTATCTTGCGTTTACGGTGTCCGTATACTTTATGGGAGCGGGCGAGTGGACGATCGTGCCGTCGCTTGCGCTTATGCTGATCGGCTTTGCCGTAGTCAAGGACAAGCGTCTGCTTAAAGTATTTACGGTCATGTCCGTATTCGTCGTTCTCAACGCAATGCTCGTCATGCTCGGCGGAGATCAGATAGGGACGACGCTCGTTCCCGACTATTTCAGTCTTGCGACCAATGCGGGACTCAACGTATTCTCGATACTGCTTTCGGTGCTCACCGTTTTGGTGCATATATATTTCACCGTAGTAGCGCTCGACATTACGCTGACGAAGAACAGAAAAGTATTCCTTACGGATACGTCCTCTTCTTTCGGCGAGATCATTCGTCATACTGTAAGAGGTTAATATTATCGAAATCTAAAGAGGAAAGGAATGCTTGCAAAAATCAACAGTTTCGGACTGCAGGGCATAGACGGATATTCGGTGTCGGTGGAGATCGACATCAATAACGGATTGCCCGGTATGGATATTGTCGGGCTTCCTGATACCGCAACGAAAGAATCGAAAGAGAGGGTGCGGAGCGCGCTGAAGAACAGCGGCTTCCGCCTTTCTCCCAAACGGATAACCGTTAATCTGGCTCCCGCCGATACCAAGAAAGAAGGGTCTTGTTACGATCTTCCGATCGCGCTCGGATTGCTTTGCGCGACCGAGCAGATTTCGCAGGACGTTCTCGACGGTACGGTGTTCGTGGGCGAGCTTTCGCTCAACGGCGACATAGGAAGGGTCAACGGCATTCTGCCGATGATCATTGCCGCAAGACAGGCCGGGCTCAGGCGTATGGTTATCCCGAAAGCAAACGAAAGCGAAGCGTCGTACGTCGGCGGGATTTCGGTATATGCGATGTCGTCGCTTGCCGAAACGGTAGCCTTCCTTTCCGATGAAAGCAAGGTCGAGCCGATTGCCGTCAAGGACGTGTACTCGGCTTTTTCGGAATATCCGGCAAAAGAAGATCTGAAGTACGTAAAAGGTCAGCTTGCCGCAAGGCGTGCGCTCGAGATCGCCGCTGCGGGCGGGCACAATATACTTATGATAGGTCCGCCGGGCGGCGGGAAGACCATGCTTGCCAAGTGTCTGCCCGGAATACTTCCGGATATGAGCGCGGACGAAATGCTCGAAACGACGAAGATACACAGCGTTGCCGGCGTTCTTCCCGGCAGCGAGGGCATAGTCGGCGTACGTCCGTTCCGTTCCCCGCATCATACCGCTTCGCGCATCGCGCTTACCGGCGGAGGAGTCGGCGCAAGACCGGGCGAGATCTCGCTTGCGCACAACGGAGTGTTATTCCTCGACGAACTGCCCGAATACTCGCGTACCGCGCTTGAAATACTCCGTCAGCCTCTCGAGGACGGAAGGGTGGTCGTATCGCGCGCGGCTCGTACGGTGGAATATCCGTCGCGTTTTATGCTCGTCGCGAGTATGAATCCATGTCCGTGCGGGAATCTCGGCTCGCAGACTGCGGAATGTTCGTGTACGCCCGCGCAGGTCGCAAAATATCTTTCGCGTATATCGGGACCTCTTCTCGACCGAATCGATATACATATAGAGGTGGGCGGAGTCACCTACGGGGAACTGTCGGACAAGAACGAAGGCGAGAGTTCGGCTGACGTAAGACGCCGTGTGAATACGGCGCGTCGACGTCAACTCGATCGGTTCGACGGAAGCGGGACGTATTGCAACGCGCAGATGTCGAACGCTCAGCTCGAGCGTTATTGCGACATCGACGGCGACAGTGCGGCTTTGCTTCGCACCGCGTTTACGAAACTCGGGCTTTCGGCGAGAGCATACACCCGTATATTGAAAGTCGCGCGGACGGTCGCCGATCTCGACGGAAGCGAAAAGGTGCTTAAGAAGCACGTCGCCGAGGCCATTCAGTACCGCAGTCTTGACAGAGGATATTGGCAATGACGGACGAACGCAAGGCGTTGTATTGGCTGTCGACGAGCGGACTTCCCGCGTCGAAGCAAAACAAACTTCTCGGGATTTACGGTTCGGCGCTCGAATTGTTCGATGCGTTTCCGTCCGAAAAACTTTCGGAGTTTGTCGGTAACGCCGAATCGCGGATGTCGAAAAGTCACGACGAGGAGTTTCTCGACCGAGAACTGAAGAATATTGCAGGTAAGGGAATACGGCTTATCGTTCGCGGATTTGCGGGTTATCCGGAATCGCTCGACGTCGACGATGTTCAGCCTCCGGCGATATTGTATACGAAAGGCAATGCCGATCTTCTTCTCGGCAGAAAAATATGTATGGTAGGCACGCGCCGTTCGACCGATTACGGTAAACGTGTCGCAAACGAATGGGGCGCGGAACTTGCGTGTAAGTTTACGATAGTGAGCGGACACGCGACGGGTATCGATACATATGCGGTCAGGAGTTGCCTTGCCGCGGGCGGAAGCGCGATTATAGTTCTTGCCTGCGGTATAGATAAATTCGCATTGCCCGATTTTATGGCGAAATGTCCGCAGGACAGACTTCTGCTCGTTTCGGAATATCCGCTCGGCACGCGGGTGACGAAATTCGCGTATCACGAAAGAAACAGGCTGCTTAGCGGACTGAGTGAAGCCGTGATCGTCGTCGAAGCGGGCGAAAGCAGCGGCGCGATAATGACAGCCGATTATGCCGCGCATCAGAACAGAACGGTATTCGCCGTTCCCGGCGGAGTGTTTTCGGACAGAAGTCGCGGCACGAACAATCTCATCAGAAGCGGCGCGATCGCGGCAACGTCGGTTTCCGATATATTCGAAGACCTCGGAGTGGGTTACGATAACGGAAAACGGGAAGAACTTCCCGACATGACCGACGAAGAAAAGAAGGTTTATAAGTTTCTTTCGGAAGGCAGACGGCATTTCGACGAAATAACTGAAATGCTGGGCTCGGCTCCGTTTGAGGTTTCCTCGCTCCTGTCGCTTATGGAACTCGAGGGTATAATAGAAAAACAGATGCAGAATTACTTTGCATTGCTTAAATAACGAGGTGCATTCTTGAAACTTGTTGTAATAGAGGGTGTCGGAAAAAGACCCGCAATACAGAGATATCTCGGAAACGGTTATAAGGTTTTCGCAACGATGGGGCACGTGAGGGATCTTCCCGCAAAAACGCTCGCCGTCGACGTAGAACACGATTTCCGCCCGACATATCAGATCATGCCCGATAAACAGAAAATAGTCGCCGAGTTGAAGAAGGAAGCGGAAAACGCCGAAGAAGTCTTGCTCGCGACCGACCCGGATCGCGAAGGTGAGGCGATTTCGTGGCATATAGCTAATATCCTCGGCATTCCCGACGACAGGAAAGCCCGTATAACGTTCAACGAAATATCAAAGAAAGCCATAGGAAAGGCGCTCGAATCTCCGAGAGAGATCGACCGCAATTTGGTGGATGCTCAACAGGCGCGGCGCGTTCTCGACAGACTCGTGGGCTATAAAGTATCGCCGGTGCTTTGTACGAAGATACAGAGCAAGCTGTCCGCGGGACGAGTACAGAGCGTCACTCTCCGTCTTGTCTGCGAACGCGAACGTGAAATACAGAATTTCAAGCCCGAAGAATATTGGCCGTTTTTCTCCGTTCTCGAGGGAGCGGGCGGCGCAAAGATCAAAGCGTCGCTTGCGCTTAAGAATAACGAAAAATTCAAGATCGGTTCGGAAGCTGAACTCAAGGAAGTAATATCCGGACTGGACGGTCGGACATATACCGTGGCGGCGGTCAAAAAGTCCGTCACGTCGTCGCACGCACCCGCGCCGTTCCGTACGAGCACTATGCAGCAGGATGCGATCAATAAGCTGGGAATGAGCCTTAAACAGGTTTCTCAGTCCGCACAGGCGCTTTACGAGGGCGTTGATATACAGGGCGAAGGCAAAGTCGCGCTCATAACGTATATCCGTACCGACTCGACGCGAGTTTCGCCCGAAGCCATTTCGTCTGCGCGAGAGTTTATCACCGAGAATTACGGTGCGGACTATATTCCCGAAAAGCCGAATGTTTACGCATCGAAGGGCAACGTGCAGGACGCGCACGAAGCGATCAGACCGATATCGCTTCAGCGCACGCCCGACAGCCTGAAGAATGCGCTTAACCGCAACCACTACAGATTATATAAACTTATATACGAACGTTTCCTTGCCAGCCAGATGTCGAACGCACAGTATAATTCGCTTTCCGCGGATATTTCTTGCGGCGATTACGGCTTTAAGGTGACGGGAAAAACTCCGCTTTTCGCAGGATATACGAAGATATATAACGAAAAGGAAGAAAAAGACGAAGACGAAATGAAGAAGTTGCCCGATTTGAGCGAGGGCGAAGTTCTCGGTTTCGTCGAATATTCGTACGAACAGAAGTTTACCAAGCCGCCCGCGAGATACACGGAAGCGAGCCTGATAAAGGCAATGGAAGAAAAGGGCATAGGCAGACCCGCGACTTATCAGCCTACGGTTTCGCTTCTCGAAAGCCGTACGTATACCGAGCGCGAGGGCAAGTCTATCAAACCTACCGAACTCGGCTTCAAAGTCGTGGACATGCTCATTCGCTATTTCCCCGAGATCATGGACGTTAAGTTCACCGCTGACATGGAGACCAAGCTGGACACGATCGAGGACGGCGGCAAAGTTTGGCAGCAGATAGTCGCGGAATTTTATGTCGGGATCGAGGACGAGATCAAAAAAGCCATGGGCGACGGATACAAGATCAAAGCGCCCGCGCAGGAAACCGACTACGTTTGCGATAAGTGCGGCGCGCCGATGGTCATCCGCGACGGACGTTTCGGTAAGTTCCTCGCTTGCTCGGCTTATCCCAAGTGCAAGAACACAAAGCAGATAGACGAGAACGGAAACATCAAAGTGCGTCCCGAGCCGGTTATCGTGGAAAGCGATGTGATCTGCGACAAGTGCGGAGCTAAGATGATAATAAAGGACAGTATGCGCGGTAAATTCCTCGCATGTCCGAATTATCCTACATGCCGCAATACGAAAGAATACGGCGAAGAGGAAGTTCTGCCCGCTTGTCCGGATTGCGGCAAGCCGATGCGCAAGATAAATTATCACCGCGGAGTGTTCTTCGGTTGCAGCGGTTATCCCGAGTGTAAGTTCGCGCTTTACGATAAGCCCATAGACAAAAAGTGTCCGCAGTGCGGCAGCCTGATCGTACTGAAACAACGCAAAGACGGGTTATATCATAAGTGTTCGAACAGGGAATGCAATTTCCTCGAAAAGGCTCCCGATGATGAGAAAGCCTGATGTTACGGTTATCGGCGGAGGGCTTGCGGGTTCGGAAACGGCGCTGACGCTCGGAGAAGCCGGCGTAAAGGTGCGACTGATCGAATGCAAGCCGAAGCAAAAGAGTCCGGCTCATACGTCGGACGGTTATTGCGAACTCGTGTGCAGTAATTCGCTCAAGAGCAACGATCATCTTACGGCGCACGGATTGTTGAAGCGCGAGCTTCGCACTCTCGGCAGTAAAGTGCTCGAGGAAGCCGATAAGTGCTCAGTGCCCGCGGGCAGCGCGCTTGCGGTCGACAGGCTTAAGTTTTCGGCGGCAGTCACGGCAAGAATAAACGCCTGCGACAATATCGAAAAGGTTTGCGAAACGGCGTCGTCGCTCGGGGATGGTCTTACCGTGATCGCGACCGGTCCGCTGACGATTTCGCCGTTGGACGGCATAATAGAAAAATACTTCGGTTCGTTGCATTTTTACGATGCGGAAGCCCCGATAGTTTCGGCGGAAAGCATAGATATGTCGAGCGCGTATTTCGCGGCTCGGTACGGCAAAGGCGACGATACGGATTATCTCAATTGTCCGCTTTCGAAAGAAGAGTACGAAGTATTCTACAACGCGCTTGTAAAAGCGGAAAGAGCCGACGGGCATATACCCGAAAAGCGCGAGATTTTCGAAGGATGTATGCCTGTCGAAGTAATGGCTTCTCGCGGTCGCGATGCTTTACGTTTCGGACCTATGAAGCCGGTGGGACTGACCGATCCGAGAAACGGCAGACGCGCTTATGCGGTTTTGCAGCTTCGTAAGGAGAACGTCGCCGGTGATATGTACAACCTCGTCGGATTTCAGACCAATCTGAAGTTCGGCGAACAGAAACGGGTATTCGGGCTTATACCCGCGCTGAAAAATGCCGAGTATATGCGTTACGGCGTTATGCACAGAAACACGTTTATAGATGCGCCGAAAGCGATTGATGCGTGTTTCCGTTCGCTCGGTCGCCGCGATCTGTTCGTGGCCGGTCAGCTGTCGGGAGTGGAGGGGTATGTCGAGTCCGTAGCTTCGGGCAAATCCGTAGCGTTGCATGTGCTGGAATTGCTTCGCGGACGCGAGCCCGAGCCGTTGCCGAACGATACGATTATCGGCGCGTTGGCAAGATACGTTTCGACCGAAAACGGAAATTTTCAGCCGATGAACGCGAATTACGGATTGTTGCCGCCCATCGACGTAAGAGACAAAACGGAGCGAAAACGCCTTATGGCGGCGCGCTCGGACGAATCCATAAAAAAATATACGGAGAGACATATATGGAACTGAAAGGAACAACAATAGTTGCCGTGAGAAAAGACGGCAAAATCGCGCTTGCGGGGGACGGACAGGTCACCGCGGGTCAGTCCACGATAATGAAAGGCAATGCCGTAAAGGTGCGCCGTTTATATGACGATAAGGTCGTTATAGGATTTGCGGGATCGGTTGCCGACGCATTTTCGCTTTGCGAAAAATTCGAAGAGATGCTTCGCAAATTTGCGGGCAATCTCATGCGTAGCGCCGTCGAACTCGCTCAGCTCTGGCGCGGCGATAAGATGTCGCACAAACTGGAAGCTATGATGATAGTGGCAAACGAGAACGAAATGTTCCTCGTCGACGGAAGCGGCGATGTTATCGAGCCCGAATACGACGTATGCGCCATCGGAAGCGGCGGAAACTTTGCGTTTGCGGCGGCGCGCGCGCTCAGCAAAAATACAGACATGACGGCAAGGCAGATCGCGGAAGAGAGTATCAGGATCGCAAGCGAAATCTGCATTTTCACGAACGGTCACATTACCGTGGAGGAGGTGTAATATGAGTATGTCGCCCAAACAGATCGTGGCAGAACTCGACAGATATATTATCGGACAGTCCGAGGCGAAGCGCGCCGTAGCCATCGCGCTCAGAAACCGTTACCGCCGCAGTCGGTTGCCCGAAGAGCTCCGTCAGGAGATTACGCCCAAGAATATCATAATGAAAGGACCCACAGGCGTCGGCAAAACGGAAATAGCCCGTCGTCTCGCAAAGCTCGTCCGCGCGCCTTTTATCAAAGTCGAAGCGACGAAGTTTACCGAAGTGGGATATGTGGGACGCGACGTCGAATCGATGATCCGCGATCTTGTGGAAACCTCGGTGCATCTCGTCAAAGAAGAAAAAATGTCCGAGGTCGAAACGGTTGCGAGAGCCGAGGCGGAGAAACGCGTGCTTGCCATTTTACTTGCGGAAAACAAGAAGAACAACGCGGACGGATCTACCGCCGTGATGCGTGAAACTCTCAAGAAGTCGCTTGCAGAGGGACGTGAAGACGAACGCCTTATCGACGTCGAAGTTATCGAAACTCCGAAGCCTATAGATTTGCCGGGCGGAATGGGACTCGAACTCAATCTCGGCGAGATGCTCGGCAGTTTCATGCCGAAGAAAAAGAAAGTTCGTCAGCTTACGGTAAAGGAAGCTATGACTTTGTTTACCGTGGAAGAGAGCGAAAAGAGACTCGATATCGACGCCATAAACGCCGAAGCGCTCCGTCGCGCCGAACAGGAAGGCATCATCTTTATCGACGAGATAGATAAGATTACCGCCCGCGGCAATACTTCGGGAGCGGACGTGTCGAGAGAGGGCGTACAGCGTGACATTCTTCCCATAGTGGAAGGCTCGACAGTGCAGACAAAGTACGGCAGTATCAAAACCGATTTCATACTTTTCATCGCGTCCGGCGCGTTTATGCTCGCCAAGGTCGAAGATCTGATCCCCGAACTTCAGGGACGTTTCCCCATACGTGTGGAGCTCGGCAGTCTGACTTACGACGATTTTATCAAGATACTGACCATTCCCGAAAATGCGATCACGAAACAGTATGCCGAATTGCTCAAGGTGGATAATATCGAGCTGTCATTCGCGGACGACGCCATAAGCGAAATGGCGCGTATTACCGTTGCCGAAAACGAAGCGATGGAGGACATCGGCGCTCGCAGACTGCATACCGTTATGGAAAGCCTTCTCGACGATATTTCTTTCAATGCCGACGGAAGCCATCCAATGATCGAGGTCAAAATCGATAAAAATTATGTTCTCGAGCATCTCAGCAAAGAAGTCAAGAGCTTGAATCTGAAAAAGTATATTATCTGATATTATGATCAATATTCCGAAAGGTACAAAAGACGTTCTCCCGTCCGAAAGCGATCGGTGGCACTATATCGAAGACAAACTTCGTCGTACGGCAAGCCTGTATAACGCGCGCGAGATACGTACGCCCGTTTTCGAGCATACCGAACTTTTCGTGCGTTCCATAGGCGACGGCACCGATGTGGTGTCCAAAGAAATGTATACGTTCGAGGATAAAGGCGGTCGGTCGATCACGCTCAAGCCCGAGGGTACCGCGCCCGTCGCGCGCAGTTTTGTCGAAAATTCGCTCGACGCAATGAGTCTGCCTCTCAAGATGTACTATATCACGCCTTGCTTCCGTTATGAACGTCCGCAGGCGGGGCGGCTCAGAGAATTTCATCAGTTCGGGGTGGAAATATACGGAGCGACGAGTCCTTATCTCGATCTGGACTGCATTTCTTTCGCTTATGACGCGCTTGTCGGACTCGGAATGAAAAACATCGTGCTTCATCTGAACTCGATAGGCTGTCCGACATGCCGCAAACGTTATATCGAAGCGCTTAAAGCGTATTTCGAACCGATGCTTGGCGAGATGTGCGGAACCTGCAAGGAGCGTTTCGAACGCAATCCCTTGCGCCTTCTCGACTGCAAATCTCCCGTATGCAAGTCCGTTGCTTCGGGCGCGCCGAAAATCGCCGATTACCTTTGCGACGATTGTCGCGCTCACCACGATAAACTTACTTCGTTGCTTACGTCCCGCGATATTCCGTTCGTTCGCGACGACAATATAGTCAGAGGTCTCGATTATTATACGGGAACGGTGTTCGAGTTTGTTACCGAAGAATTGGGCGCGCAAGGCACCGTGTGCGGCGGCGGCAGATACGATAATCTGATCGCCGAAGTCGGCGGAAAACCTACGGGTTGCGTTGGTTTCGCGATAGGGCTCGAGCGTATATTGATGCTGATGGAAAAGCAGGGCATTGATTTCGGCGAAGAGCGTCCGTGCGTATATGTTATGAGCCAGTCGCCGGCGCAGGCGGACGAGTGCATAAAAACCGTCGCGCGGCTTCGCGCCGCGGGAGTATCGGCGGATACCGAAATGACGGGAAGAAGCCTGAAAGCTCAATTCAAGTATGCAGATAAAATCAAAGCCGAGTACGGAGTGGTTATCGGCGAAAGCGAAATGGAATCCAAACAAATCAAAATAAAAAATCTTTCCGACGGAACGGAAGAGGAGTGCGCGCTCGGCGATTTGGCGGCGCGCATGAAGGAGAAGAAAAATGGCTGAACTTATGAGCGGTATGAAAAGAACCGCGTATTGCACCGGGATCGATTCTTCGATGCTCGGAAAAGAAGTTACGGTCACCGGCTGGACTAACAGCTGGCGTAACCACGGCGGACTTATCTTCGTCGATTTGCGCGACAGAAGCGGTATCGTACAGGTCGTTTTCGATTTGTCGTCAATAGGCGAAAGCGGTTTTGCAAAAGCGGAATCGATCAGGACCGAGTACGTGCTTGCGGTGCGCGGCGTGCCGAGAAAGCGCGACGCAGACCGCGTCAATCCGAAGCTTAAGACCGGCGATATAGAGATTCTTGCGACGGAACTTCGTATACTGTCCGAATCCGAGAACCCTCCGTTCCAGATAGACGAGGCCGCGGGCGTAAACGACGCTACGCGCCTGAAATACAGATATCTCGAACTCAGAACTCCCCGTCTGCAGGAAATACTCATGCTTCGCAGCAAGATCTGTCATTCGGCGAGAAACTATATGGACGAGAACGGTTTTATCGAGATCGAAACGCCCTTCCTTTGCCGTTCCACTCCCGAAGGGGCAAGAGATTACCTCGTTCCTTCCAGAGTTCACAAAGGCGAGTTTTACGCGTTGCCGCAGTCTCCGCAGCTTTATAAGCAGATATTGATGATAAGCGGCATGGACAGATATTATCAGGTTGCCAAATGCTTCCGCGACGAAGATCTCCGCGCCGACCGTCAGCCCGAATTCACTCAGATCGACCTCGAGATGTCGTATGTTTCGGATCAGGAAGACGTAATGTCGATCGCGGAAGGAATGATGCGCCGCGTATTCGATGAAACAAAAGGCATAAAACTTCCCGAAAAGATCCGTCGTATGACGTACAAAGAGGCAATGGAACGCTTCGGATCGGATAAACCCGATACGCGTTTCGGACTCGAACTTATAGATATATCCGATCTTGCGAAAGGGTGCGGCTTCCAGGTATTCTCGGGAGCGATCGAACGCGGCGGTTCCGTCAGAATGATAAACGCCAAAGGTTTCTACAAAGGCGGAGATCAGGCGATACTTTCGAGAAAGGACGTCGACGCTTTGCTTCCGTTCGTCAAGGCGTATAAAGCGAAAGGACTTGCGTGGATCGCGGTAAAGGAAGACGGGCTTCAGTCTCCGATAATAAAATTCCTCGGCGACGAGCTGACCGAAAAAATCGTTAAGCGCGCGGGCGCGGAAGTAGGCGATATCATATTCTTCGGCGCAGATACCGACGAGATCGTGTTCGCTTCTCTCGGCGCGCTTCGTCTTAAGCTGGCGAGAATAGGCAAGCTCATTCCCGAGAATTCTTATGATTTCCTCTGGGTGACGGAATTCCCTATGTTCCATTACGACGAAGAAGAAAAGAGATACGTGGCGGAGCATCATCCGTTTACCATGCCTATGGAAGAGGATCTTCCTTTGCTCGATACAGACCCCGCAAGAGTGCGTTCGCAGGCGTATGACTTTATCATCAACGGTTACGAAGCCGGCGGAGGCTCGGTCAGAATACATTCGCAGGAAATTCAGAACAAGATATTCGGTTTGCTCGGATTCGACGAAGAGCAGATCAAGGAAAAGTTCGGTTTCTTTGTAACGGCGCTCAAGTACGGCACGCCTCCGCACGGCGGACTTGCGTTCGGACTCGATCGTCTCGTGATGCTTCTTGCCGGAACGGAGGACATAAAGGACGTAATCGCTTTCCCGAAAGTACAGAATGCGTCCGATCTTATGAGCGAATCGCCTTCGCCCGTAGAGGATAAGCAGCTCAAAGAACTTGCGCTTAAGATCGAAGCGCCCAAAGCATAAGGAGAAAAGTAATGAATTTTGAAATCATCGAAAAGACGGACAAAGAAGTCGCCGAGTCTATGAAGCGCGAGCTTAAACGTCAGCAGGGAAATATCGAACTTATCGCAAGCGAAAACTTTGTTACCGAAGCCGTTATGAACGCTGTCGGATCGCATCTTACGAATAAGTATGCCGAAGGATATCCGTCAAAGCGTTATTACGGCGGTTGCGTGTACGTGGACGAAGTGGAAAATCTTGCGATCGAGCGCGCAAAAAAACTTTTCGGCTGTAATTACGCGAACGTTCAGCCGCACAGCGGAGCGAACGCCAATCATGCCGCATTCTTTGCTTTACTCGAAACGGGCGACACCTATATGGGTATGAGCCTTGCCTGCGGCGGTCATCTTACGCACGGCAGTCCGGTAAATTACAGCGGAAAACAGTATAACGTAGTTCCTTACGGATTGTCGGGCGAAACCGAGACGATCGATTACGACGAAGTGGAAAGACTTGCTCTCGAGTGCAAGCCCAAGCTCATTCTCGCTGGCGCGAGCGCATATCCGCGCGTCATAGATTTCAAGCGTTTCCGCGAAATATGCGATAAAGTCGGCGCGTACTTTATGGTGGATATCGCGCATATTGCGGGTCTTGTCGTTGCCGGCGAGCATCCTTCGCCGTTCCCGTATGCCGACGTTGTCACCACGACGACGCACAAAACGCTCAGAGGTCCTCGCGGCGGCATGATACTGACGAATGACGAAGAGATCGCGAAGAAGATCAACAAATCGATTTTTCCCGGTACGCAGGGCGGACCGCTTATGCACGTTATCGCGGGAAAAGCCGTTGCTTTCAAAGAGGCGCTTTCTCCCGAATTCAAGGCTTATCAGCATCAGATCGTGCTTAACGCCGCCGCAATGGCGGACGAGTTCCGCAAGCAGGATATCGATATGGTATCGGGCGGTACGGATAATCATCTCATGCTTATCAAGCTCGTTAAGAATAAAGTTACGGGAAAAGAACTCGAACATCTGCTTGACGATTGCCATATCACCGTAAATAAAAACGCGATCCCCAACGATCCCGAAAAGCCTTTTGTTACGAGCGGTATAAGAGTGGGCGTACCCGCGGCGACTTCGCGCGGAATGAAAGAAAACGAAATGCGCGTCATAGCGCGCCTTATAAGCCGAGTTATAAAAGAAAAGGAAGCGGCTCTTGCCGAAGTTTTGGAAGAAGTTGCGAAACTTTGCGCATCGTTTCCGCTTTATCCCGAACTCGGATGATACGAACGGATAAATAACGATGTTATAATACGATATTACGGATCGTTTCTTCGGAGCGATCCGTAATTTTTTTGAAAAATCCTATTGTTTCGGTATGCTTTTTCTTGACATATACATATTGTCGTGATAAAATACCATAGTAAAAAGGTAGGAATTATGAAACTGTCATCGAGAGCGGTATACGGAATAAGGGCGTGCGCGCTGATTGCGACGGAAGAGAAAACTCCCGTCTGTTTGCCGCTGCTTGCCGAAAAAGCCGAACTGAGCGAGAAATATCTCGAGCAGATACTGAGCAGTCTTGTCAAAGGGGGAGTGTTGGTCAGCACGCGGGGAGCGAGCGGCGGCTATTCGCTTGCGCGTTCCGCTCGCGATATTTCCCTGTACGATATTCTGGTCGCGGTGGACGATTCGTTCGAAATCGGTTGCGGAAGTACGCTCGATCCGGGTTGCGGAAAGAAGTGCGGAAAGTCGTGCCGCGACAAATCCACGTTCGAAGCCATAGAAAAACAAATCAACGAAATATTCAGAACAAGTTCGCTTGCGAGCGTTGCTCACGGGCGGGAGGATCTATGAAAAGAGTTTATCTCGATTACGCCGCAACGACTCCGATAGACAAGCGTGTGCTCGAAGTCATGACGCCGTATATGACCGATATATACGGTAACGCCAATTCGGTGCATTCTTACGGAAGAGAAGCCGCCGCCGCAGTAGATAACGCGCGTCGGACGATAGCCGATTGTATAAACGCAAAGCGTACGGAAATATATTTTACGTCGGGCGGAACGGAAGCAAACAACTGGGCGGTAAAAGGAACTGCGATCAGGTATCGCGAAGAAACGGGTCGCAATCATATCATCACGACACAGATCGAACATCCGTCGCTTCTCGAGTCCGTGAAGTATATGGAAAAACACGGTTTCGACGTGACGTTTTTGCCCGTCGATTCGGACGGAACGGTAAAGCCCGAAACGCTCGAAAAAGCATTGACGGACAAGACCGTACTGGTCAGCGTAATGACGGCGAACAACGAGATAGGTACCGTTCAGCCCGTAAAAGAGCTTGCCGAAACGGCTCATAGGCGCGGCGCATTGTTTCATACCGACGCGGTGCAGGCTATGAGCAGTATGAAGATCGATGTGCGCGATACCAACGCGGATCTCATGTCTTTTTCGGGACATAAGATCTACGGACCGAAAGGCATCGGAGTGTTGTTCGTCAAGAGCGGCGTAAAGCCGGACAAGTTCATGATAGGCGGACATCAGGAGCGTACTATGCGCGGAGGGACGACGAACGTCCCCGCCGTGGTCGGAATGGCGGAAGCGCTGAGACTCACCGTCGAAGAAATGGAAGAAAACAACAAAAAGGTGCGCGCGCTCCGCGATCGTTTCATAGAAAGGATCGGCGCGGAGATCCCGCGCATACGCGTCAACGGCGGAATGAAAAACCGCGTTCCGCAGAATGCGAACGTGACGTTCGAATTTATCGAGGGCGAGTCGTTGCTGTTGTCCCTCGACCTTGCGGGTATAGCATGCTCGTCGGGGTCGGCATGCTCGTCGGGGTCACTCGAACCGTCGCATGTCCTCATGGCGATAGGCGTGCCGGTCGAGATCGCGCACGGCTCGATACGCTTTACTTTCGGCAAGAATACAGAGGAGAACGACGTCGATTACGTAGTCGACGTACTCAAGCGCGAGGTAGAGCGGCTGCGTAAAATGAGCCCGCTTACGTCATTGTGATTTAAGACGTTTATTCGGAATCCAAGGAGATAAATATATTATGTACAACGAAAAAGTAATGAACGAGTTCCGCGCTCCCGCGAACGTCGGAGAGGTGGAGAACGCAAACGCCGTCGGTCAGGTCGGCAACGCGGCTTGCGGCGACATTATGAAGATAACCATGCGTATAGAAAACGGTATCATAGAGGAAGTCAGGTTTCAGACGTACGGTTGCGCGGCGGCGGTCGCAACGTCGTCGATAGCCACGAAAATGATCAAGGGCAAGACAGTGGATGAGGCTCTTGCGTTGACGAACCGCGAAGTGGTGGAGGAACTCGGCGGTCTTCCCGCGCAGAAGATACACTGTTCCGTCCTCGCCGAAGGCGCGATAAAGGCGGCGATCAAAAACTATCTTGAAAATTATAAGAAGGAAGGCGCGGTCGCGGAGCCTTCGGCAAGATAATTTTTTGCTTAAGAAAAGACGCATAATATTTCCGCCTCCGCAAAGAATAAAAACGGAGGTGTTTATGAAAGGTATGCTCATAGGGCTTACGGCGGGAGTCGCACTCGGCGCCGTACTTGTCAAAACGTGCAAGCCGTGCAAGCAGCTCGTCGACGATGTGACTCAGGCAGTCGGATCCAAGATGAAAGAAATGCAGAACGGCGGTCAGGCGGCTTCGATGCAATGCGAATGCGGAAGCGATTGCAACTGCGATTGTTGCGAAAACGGTAATTGCGAATCCGGCAATTAACAAACAAGGCGGAAATATTTCCGCTTTTTTGTTTACAATCATTGTCCGATATGGTATAATACGAATAATGAAACTTCTCGGAATAGATTACGGCGACCGATATGTCGGTTTTGCCGAAAGCGATACGGAAGAGATCCTTGCATATCCTCTTTCATCCGTAAAGGTGAAAAGTATGAGGGACGCCGTTTCGGTCGCGGAAAAGATCGTTGCGGACGACGGGGTCGAAAAAATAATTATCGGCTTGCCGCTCATGCCGGACGGGACGGAAGGAGAGAGAGCTTCGAAGACCCGTGCGTTCGGGCGCGTACTGGGAAGAGTAACGGGATTGACGGTCGAATATTACGACGAGCGATGGACTACGCTCGAAGCCGAAGAATACCTTGCCGAGGGCGGGGTAAAAAAGAGAGACATGAAAAAGTATACCGACAAGCTGTCGGCGCAAATAATATTAAGTGATTATATGAGCGCGGCAAAAACGCGCAAGGAGTAAAATATGGACGAGAAAGTACAACTTATCGACGACGAAGAAATCATCACCCTCTTTGACGAGGAAGATAAACCCATGGATTTTTATGAGGTTGCCGTTGTGGAATACGAGGGCGAGCTTTACGCTCTTCTTCAGCCCGCGGAAGAAATCGACGGAATTGCTGACGACGAAGTCGTAATATTCAGGATCGAGGAAACGGAAGGGGAAGACGACGATTTCTTCTATCCCGTAGAAGACGAAGCCGTGCAGGAAGCGGTGTTCGAAGAGTATCTCCGCGCCACTTCGGACGGAGAGTGCGACGAATCCTGCGAGGGTTGTCCTTCGGCGGGCGATTGCGGTAAAAAAGAATGACATTTTAAGTAAAATATTCGCAATAAAGCTATACAGAAGTACCGAAAAACGTTTGCTTTCCGGTACTTCTTTGTGTTATAATTATTGCGTTTGAATACGCACCCGCTTTGCCGTCCGTGACTGTGCGGAAAATTTCCGTGACCTCGGGCAAAATTCAAGCGGCGGGGAGGCTTAACAGGAGGAACAAAATGGCAAACGTAGTTTCGATGAAACAGTTGCTGGAAGCAGGTGTACACTTCGGTCACGCCACGAGAAAGTGGAATCCCAAAATGAAGAAGTACATCTACACCGCGAGGAACGATATTTATATCATCAACCTCGAAAAAACGGTCGGTCTTATCGACGAGGCTTACAACTTTATCAAGAGCGTAGCCGACAGCGGTAAATCGATTCTCTTCGTAGGAACGAAGAAACAGGCTCAGGAAGCGATCGCGACCGAAGCTCAGCGTTGCGGCATGTACTACATTACCGCGCGTTGGTTGGGCGGTACGCTGACGAACTTTTCGACGATCCGTTCGAGAATCGATCGTCTCAACAAGCTCAATCAGATGGAGAGCATGAACGAATTTTCGCTTCTTCCTAAAAAGGAAGTCATGCAGCTCACGCAGGAGCGCGACAAGCTCGAAACGAATCTCGGCGGTATCAAAGATATGCGCAGCCTTCCCGGGGCGCTCTTTGTCGTCGATCCCAAGAAAGAGCATCTTGCGGTTGCGGAAGCGCGTAAGCTCAATATACCCATCGTAGGCATCGTGGACACCAACTGCGATCCCGACGAAGTGGATTACGTTATTCCCGGCAACGACGACGCTATCCGCGCCATCAAACTTATCGCGGGCGCAATGGCTGACGCCGTTATCGAATCGAGAGAGGGCGAGGAAGCGCTCGCTCAGAAAAGAGCGGAAGCCGCTCAGGCAGTCGCTACCGTCGCCGAGGCTCAGTCCGGCGACGCGGAATAATCGAATAATATCGGAGGAACGATAATATGAATTTTACAGCTAAGGACGTTGCCGAACTCCGTGAGATCACCGGCGCCGGAATGATGGACTGCAAAAAAGCTCTCACTCATACCGACGGCGACAAGGAAAAGGCAGTCGAATATCTCAGAGAAATAGGCGTATCGATCGCGGCAAAGAAAGCAAGCCGCATCGCAAGCGAGGGACTTATCGGCGGTTATACGTCCGATCATGTCGGCGTACTTGTGGAGCTTAACTGCGAAACCGATTTCGTAGCCAATACGGACGGTTTCCGCGCGCTTGTATCAAAAGTTGCCAAAGGCGTTGCCGACAACGCGCCCGCATCCGTTGACGCTTTGCTCGAAACCGAAATCGACGGAAGCACCGTTACCGAACTTATGAACGCGGAAACCGCAAAATGCGGTGAGAAGATTACCGCCCGCCGCTTCGAGAAATTCGAAGTTAAAGAGGGCGTTGAGGAAATTTATCTTCACAACGGCGGTAAGATCGGCGTTATGCTCGAAGTGGAAACGGATAAGCCCGCTTCCGCGGAGATCAAAGAAATGGCGCATGACATCGCAATGCACATCGCGGCGTTCTCGCCTTCTCACGTCGATGTGTCCGAAGTGCCCGCCGATTATATCGAAAAAGAAAAGGCTATACTTCTCGTTCAGGCAAAGAACGATCCCAAGAACGCGAACAAGCCCGACGACATTCTCGAAAAAATGCTTGTCGGCAGACTGCAGAAGAGCCTTAAGGAGAATTGTCTCGTCGATCAGCCTTTTGCGAAAGATTCTTCGGTCACCGTGGCGCAGCTCGTCGCAAACGTTTCCAAAGCGACGGGAACGAAAATCAAACTCAATAAGTTCGTTCGCCTCGTAATGGGCGAGGGGCTGGAAAAGAAAGTCGACAATCTCGCAGAGGAAGTCGCAAAGATGTCCGGAAAATAAAACTTAAAAGGAACGCTTCGGTGTTCCTTTTTCTTAAAAATCACATGGAGAGAGCAATGTATAAGAGAATTCTTCTGAAAATCAGCGGCGAGGCACTTGCCGGTGACAGCGGATCGGGTATCGATCCCTCGATGGTCGAACATGTCGTGTCTCAGATCGTAGAACTCCATAATAAGGGTATCGAAGTTGCGGTCGTCATGGGCGGAGGTAATTTCTGGCGCGGACGCCAGGGCACGAATATGAATCGCGTTACGGCAGACCATATGGGCATGCTTGCCACGATAATGAACGGGCTCGCGCTTCAGGACGCGATCGAAAAGAAAGGCGTGCAGACGCGTTTGCAAACCGCGCTTTCCATACCTGCCGTTGCGGAACCGTTTTTGTTCCGTAAGGCGCTCCGTCATTTCGAGATGGGACGCATTGTATTGTTTGCCTGCGGAACGGGCAATCCCTATTTCTCCACCGATACGGGTGCCGCTCTCCGTGCCGCCGAAATCGGCGCGGGCGCGCTTCTCATGGCGAAAAACGTGGACGGCGTATACGACAGCGATCCGAAAAAGAATCCCGATGCGAAAAAGCTGGATAAACTTTCCTATCTCGAGGTGATCAACCGCAGACTTGTGGCGCTCGATACGACTGCGATCACGACGTGTATGGAGAATAATATCCCCATCATCACGTTTGCTCTCGACGAGCCGAACAGCATCGTAAAAGCCGCTATGGGTGAAAAAATCGGCACGTATATAGGCTGAAATAGCTTGCGACTTGCATAAGATTATGATATACTGGTAAAAATCGGAGGAAGAATATGTTACCCGAACTCGAAGAAGAGCTTTTCAATCTCGAGGAGAAACTCGAGAAAGCAATCAACCATTTGTCGGGCGAGTATGTTACCGTACGCGCAGGCAGGGCAAACCCGAAAATTCTCGACAATATAACCGTCGATTATTACGGATCTCAGACGCCGCTTAAGCAAATGGCGAATATTTCGGTACCCGAACCGCGTATGCTTGTTATAAACCTGTTCGACAGAAGCGCGGCGAAAGAAACCGTCAAGGCTATCGCTGCTTCCGATATCGGTATCAATCCGACCGATGACGGAAAGGTTATCCGTCTTGTTTTCCCGCAGCTTACGGAAGAAAGACGAAAGGATCTCGTCAAACAGGTCAAGAAGATGTCCGAAGACTGCAAAGTCGTTCTCAGAAACGAACGTCGCGACAGTCTGGACAGAGCGAAGAAACTTAAAAAAGATCTGAATTTTTCCGAAGACGAGCTTGCGGGATTCGAAAAGGACGTTCAGAAATATCTCGACAAGTACATCGCGTCTACCGACGAGATGAGCAAGGATAAGGAAAAAGAGATCCTTGAAATCTGATGCCCGTTATCCTTCGCATATAGCGATAATCATGGACGGCAACGGCAGATGGGCGAAAAACCGCCATATGCCGCGCAGTTTGGGACATCGCGAAGGTGTAAAGACGATAGACAGGATAGCGGACGCGGTATTTTCGCGCGGGATCGGCTATCTGACTTTGTTTGCGTTCTCGACGGAAAATTGGGGAAGACCCGAAAGCGAAGTTTCGGGCTTGCTTGGACTTTTCAAAAAGTATCTGAAAAAGAATATTCCGATCCTTACGCGAAAAAACATAAGTCTGAATGTTCTCGGCGATGTGTCTGTGCTGGACGAGGAAACCGTTGCTTTGGTATCCGATGCATACGAAAAGACACACGGACTGGGCGGAGGAGTTCTCAATATCTGTTTCAATTACGGAGGAAGAGCGGAGATCGTCCGAGCGGTGAATTCGCTTTCGGGCAAGACCGAGATTACCGAACAGGACATTTCCGAAGTGTTGTATACGGGCGGAATGCCCGATCCCGACATTATAGTCAGGACGGGCGGCGAACATCGCATAAGTAATTTTTTGCTTTATCAGTCGGCATACTCGGAAATATATTTCGTGGATACGCTTTGGCCCGATTTTTCGGAAGCCGAGCTTGACAAGATCATTGCCGACTATTCGGCTACCGACAGAAGATTCGGAAAAATATCGGAGTAATGAAAAACAGAGTAATATTCGGAATTGTATTATTGGCGATAATGGCGTTGGTGCTGTTTCTGTCGCAGTACGTTGTGGCTGAGATCTACGACGCTTTTATAGTATTGCTTATGATCCTTACGGCATACGAAATGACTCGCGCCATAGAAAACAAGTACAGTAAGCCGATGTTCGGCGTTATAGTTGTATTTATTTTCGTGGGTTATGCCGCATTCAAAACGGTACACGAACTTAACGCGGCGTTCCATTCCAACGGTTACGGCGGTATTACGGCGTTTTTCGTAGTTCTGATCGCAATGTTTATTGTTTGCTTTATCGTAAATATGGCAAGCTCCAAACATACTTTCGAAAACGTTATAAGCACGTTCATCTGCATGATTTATCCCGTGGGTATCATGGTATACTTTATCGGGTTGAACTATTTTTCTGGTGCTGACGCGGGATTGGCGTTTACCGGGTGGCAATACGACCCGTACGCTTCCGGTTCGTTTGCGCCGAACTATCGCCCCATTGCGATCATAATGACTTTCGCATGCGGGGCGGGCGCGGACATTTTCGCGCTGTTCGTCGGAAAACTTTTCAAAGGTCCGAAACTCGCTCCCATCATAAGCCCGAAAAAGACTGTCTCGGGCGCGATCGGAGGATTGTTCGGCGGCATGGTCGCGGCGGCGCTCGTATTTGCGCTTTCGTTTACCGGTGTGTTCGGACTCACGGGATTTAACGAAAACGTATTTATCAGCCTTGCGCTGTATCTGTCGCTCGGACTGTGCGTTGCGATCGCGACCGAGGTCGGCGATCTCATGGCTTCTTATATCAAACGTTTCTGCGAGATCAAGGATTACGGCACGTTGATACCTGGACACGGCGGCGCGCTCGACCGTATAGACGGTACGCTTGTCGCGTCTATGGTGACATATCTGTTCATTACGATAGTGATATACTTCTCATCGGCGGTGGTCGTTTGAAAACCGTAGCGGTGTTCGGAAGCAGTGGAAGCATCGGCGTACAAACATTGAATGTTGTGCGCCGTTTTCCGCACGAATACAAGATCACGGCTTTGTCCGCGGGCACAAACGTAACGCTTCTGAGGGCACAGGCGGAAGAATTCTCGCCCGATTTCGCGGCTTCCGTCGTTCCCGTCGATATCCCGGGCGTCGTCGCATTTACGGGCGAGGATGCCGCGGAGCGGCTTGCCGAAGAGATCGAAGCGGATATTTACGTCATGGCGATTTCCGGACTTGCCGCGCTTCCTCCTCTTATGAAACTTATAGAAAAGGGGGGACGGATCGCGCTCGCCAATAAGGAAGCCATAGTCTGCGCGGGCGATCTCGTCATGGCGGAAGCGAAGCGTTGCGGTTCCGAAATAATTCCCGTCGACAGCGAGCATTCCGCGGTTTTTCAGTGCCTTCGGGCGGACAGGCGCGAGGACGTGAAGAAGATAATTCTTACCGCAAGCGGCGGACCGTTCTTCGACAGACGGGATGTCGATCTTTCCGCCGTCACTCCCGAGCAGGCGGTACGACATCCGACATGGAATATGGGTCGTAAGATTTCGGTCGACAGCGCGACTATGGTGAATAAGGGGTTGGAAATAATCGAGGCATACCGATTGTTCGGCGCGTGCGAAGTGGATTACGTCATTCATCCGGAGAGCGTCATACATTCCATGGTGGAATTCGAAGACAATTCCACGCTTGCGCTTATGTCGTATCCGAACATGGAACTTGCCATACAGTATGCAATGACTTATCCGTCGAGATCGGTGAACGCCGGCGTTAAACCGTTTGACTTTTCCCGCCCGCTTACTTTCGGAAAACCGGACGAACAAAGATTTCCCGCGCCTGCGATCGCAAAGAAATGCGTCGGTACGGGCGGCACCGCGCCGGCTATATTCAGCATGGCAGACGAGATCGCCGTGGAACTTTTCGTCAAAAACAGAGTACGTTTTACCGATATTTGCGGCATAATCGAGGAGGCATTGAGCATAAACGAAATAGTGAGGGATTTTTGTTACAAAGATCTTCTCGTTCTCGATCGCAAGATCAAAGACTATTTCGGGAGTAAGTATAGCTGTAAATGATTTTTCTCTACATTATTCTTGCCGTGCTTGTACTCATGCTTATGATCGTAATTCACGAACTGGGGCATTATACTGTCGGCAAATTGCTGGGATTTCATATCAATGAGTTCTCGATAGGTTTCGGACCGAAGATTATCGGGCGCAGATCGAAAAAAAGCGGAGAACTTTTTTCCGTCAGAGCGCTGCCTTTGGGCGGTTATTGCTCGTTTTACGGCGAAGACGACGATGCGTCCGATACGCTCATGTCGGTCGGGGAATTTGTTTCGAATGCGGATGTGTCCGAGTCCGATAAGCGGCTTACCTTTACACGGCAAAAACCGTGGAAACGCATTCTCGTACTTCTCGCCGGCGCGGGATTCAACCTTTTTTCGGCGTTCCTGTTTTCGTTTATTTATATTATCGCAGTCGGATATACCGTACCGACGGTGCAGGATCTGTACGAGAATCCGGATAACGGAGAACCGTATGCTTCCGGTCTCGCCGACGGCGACCGCATTACGGCAGTCGACGGGATAAGTATAGGCGTACTGGACTCGTTTACGGAACTTACCGGCGGTCTTACCGACGGCGACGGCGTTGTCTTGACGGTGGAACGTGACGGCGAGTATTTCGATGTTCCGGTAACAAAGCGTAAAATGCTTGTATCCGACGGAAACGGCGGTTATACCGAAAGCTCGCTTATCGGTATCCGCATCTCGTATGAAACGGTAAACGTTTCGTTTTTCGAAGCCGTAGGGCTGTCGTTTCCGTTTACGTTCAAAATGGCGGGCATGGTTTTTGCGTCGTTCGGTCAGCTGATCACGGGACGTGTGCCGATTACATCGCTTACCGGTCCCGTAGGTACGGTTACGGCGATTGCTACGATGGCGGAAACGGGCTGGCAGTATCTGCTTTTGCTTTTGCCGTTGATCGCGAGCAATCTGGCTATTTTCAATCTTTTGCCCGTTCCGTCCCTTGACGGCGCGCGCGTGATTTTTACTGCGATAGAATGGATACGTAAAAAACCGATCAATCGCACGGTGGAAGCGTATATCCACGGCATAGGTCTTGCGCTTCTGCTCGGGTTCGTTGTCGTCGTGGACATAATCGGAATATTTTCGAGGTTTATCTGACTTATGACAAAAACCGTAAAAATAGGGAACATTACAATCGGCGGCGGTAGTGCCGTAGCTTTGCAGTCGATGACGAATACGGATACGTCCGACTATTCATCGACCTCGGCGCAGTTGTCCGCGCTTGCCGCAGCCGGTTGCGACATTGCGCGTCTTGCGGTACGCGATATGCGCGATGTCGAGATATGCAAGAGATATATTGCGGAATGCGGAATGCCGCTTGTCGCGGATATACAGTTCGACTGTAAACTCGCCGTCGCTTGCGCCGATATCGGTTTCGCCAAAGTACGTTACAATCCGGGCAATACTTCGGCGAGCGGGTTGAAAGAGTTGGTTTCGGCGTGCAAGTCGAACGGTTGTCCGATTCGTATAGGCATCAACGGAGGCTCGCTCGAAAAGGATATAAGAGCCAAATATAACGGCGCTACGGCGGAAGCGCTTGCCGAAAGCGCTTTGCGTTCGGTGTCCGCGCTCGAGCGTGAGGGATTTTACGATATAGTGATTTCGGTAAAGTCTAGCGACGTGAAAAAATGCATTACCGCTTACCGCAGACTGTCCGAGCTTTGCGATTATCCGCTTCATGTGGGCATCACGGAGAGCGGGGCGGGCGAGGATGCCGTTATCAAGTCCTCGGCGGGTATAGCTTCGCTTCTTATCGACGGCATAGGCGATACAGTCAGAGTGTCTTTGACAGGCGACCCCGTGCGAGAGGTCGAAGTTGGGCGCGGTATACTCCGCGCGGTCGGTCTCGACCGAAATTACGCCGAAGTGGTATCATGTCCCACGTGCGCCCGCTGTTTTTACGATCTCGAATCGCTTGTACATAAAACCAAGCGTATCGTGAAGAACGTTAAAAAACCAATGAAAATAGCGGTAATGGGGTGCGTCGTGAACGGACCGGGCGAAGCGTCCGATGCCGATCTCGGTATTGCCGGCGGCAAGGATAAGGCGGTACTGTTCAAAAAAGGAGAGGTATTCGCGACTATGTCGGTTGCGGATGCCGAAGCCGAATTTATCGCAATGTTGACGGAGCTTGTCGGTTGACTGATTTCAACGAAAAATTCTATAATACATGCGGCGATTATCCGTACGTTCGCTTTGTATCCGCAAAGGTGGATTCGGAGCGTTTTAAGGTCACTCTCGAAGCGGTTTACAAAAAGGAGCGGGAGCAGGATTTCGTTAAAGCCAGATCGCGTATTATCGAAGTCGCCCGTACACTGCTTCCGCCGTCCGTTTCCGTCACGCTGTCGGCATCCCCGATCGCTTTTTCTTCGGGGGAGATCATGCGAAGCATTTCGGAGTTTTTCGGCAAGCAGAGCGCTTTGGTGTTTTCGTCCATAGCGAAAGAGAATACGGCGATCGTGACGGGGGATAAGCCGTCGGTTATCATCAATCTTCCCGAAAGCATTGCCGCTTACGTTACGGAAAACGGTCTAGACATCAAACTCAAAGGGTATCTCGACGATCGCTTTTTTGCCGATTTTACCGTGACGATCGGATCGAAAGCCGACAATACCGACGAGATCAGACAGGTGCTGAATCTCGAAACGTTTCGTCCGAAATTTTCGTACGCCCGTCCCGACGAGGGCAGACGCATCGACCCGAAGGACAGGCGCGCCGTTTACGGCGATCAGATAAAAGGTACCGCCGGGTATATCGGAGATTGTCTGCAACCTGAATTTACGACGCTTTACGGGCGTGTGATCGATGCCCGCGTGCGTGAGTATACTCCAAAAAAAGCGGAAAACGAGGAAGAGAAGCGAAAGTTCGCGACTTTCTCTCTCGACGACGGTACGGGAAAGATCAGATGCGTGTTTTTTCCGAGCGTGAAAGGAGAGAGCGCGATCGATTCGCTCAAAGACGGAGCGTATATTATTGCGGACGGATATCTCGACTATGACGCGCGCGCGGGCGACGGGACATTGCAATTCGGATTGCGTCATTTTTCGGAGTGCGCGGAAACCGTATTCGAGATCAACGAGGTCGTCAGGCTCGTGGACGACGATTACCGCTACGTCCGTCCCGTTCCGTATACCGCGCTTTCCCAGTCGCGTATGTACGGCGGGGAACGGAAGCCGCTTACTACCGAGCCGCTTGTCGTTTTTTCCGTGCTTACTTCGTCGCAGAATAAATATGCTCCGGGCGAGCCGATCGAGATCGGCGCCGTAAGACTCGAGGGCGGAAAAATCACCGAAACTTTTTCGTCGCTTATCCGTCCCGCGGCGGAGATGTCCGAAGAAGCGAGACTGGCTGCGGGCGTACTTGCTTCCGATTTTATCGGTAAGCCCACTTTCGATCAGGTTCTGCCCGACTTTTACAGGTTTTTCGACGGTTATACTCTTACCGGGTTTCCGGTAGACTGGCATATTTACGTGCTCAGACCGTATCTGGAAAAGTTGCATATTCCCGAGCCTCCGCTTGCCGAGATAACCAAGTTCGCAGATGCGTCGAAATTCAGGGAAGTGCGTCCGAAAAACACTCGCCGCGCATTGCCTTTTGCCGAAGCGTATGCCAAAATTTTAGCAAATATATGATGAAAACGCTTGCATTGCAATGACGCGTATGGTATAATTATATTACTTGAATAGTGTATGCTATAGAGTGGGCTTGCGAGTCCGCTCTTAACTTTTATCGGAGGCTCCGACAGTCAGTGAATAAAACGATATTCGACGCCGTAAATCCGAAAATAACTTCGCTCGGCTATGAAATCGTCGATATCGAAGAGCGCTCGGAATACGGTCAGAAAATAATTACCGTGTTTGTCGATAAAGTTCCGGACGGCATCAGTTTGGACGATTGCGAGTCGCTTCATTACGCGATAGAACCCATAATGGACGAAATCGACCCCACGGGGGGCAAGCCATACGTACTTGAAATTTCTTCGCCGGGATTGGACAGACCGTTCAAAACCGCGCGCGATTTCGAAAGAAATTACGGCAAGGAAGTAGAGGTGAAACTTTACGCTCCGCTTAAGGGCGTAAAAGTATACGAAGGCGTTTTGACGGAACGTACGGACGGATATGTGACCATATCGTCCGACGGCAAGGAAATACGAATAGAAGCGAACAGAATCGCGCTCGTACGACCGCTCGTGAAGTTCGGGTAGGTCGCTGAATATCAAGGAATAATTTCGGAGGAATATAAAAATGGTCAGCAAGGAGTTTTTTGCCGCTCTCGACGCGCTCGAGAGAGAGAAGAAGATACCTAAGGAAATCTTTATCGAGACTCTCGAAAGCGCTCTTGCGCTCGCTTACAAGAAGCAGCACGGCAATGCAAAGAACGTCGAGGTAATGCTTGTTCCCGAGCGTTCGGCTATTCGCTTTATCGCTACGCTTACCGTAGTCGAAGAGGTGGAAGACAAAGATACTCAGATCAGCCTCGAGGACGCAAAACTTATCAATAAAAAGTACAAGGTGGGCGACAAGATTACGGAGGAGATCGACAGCAAGGATTTCGGGCGCATAGTCGTTCAGAATGCCAAGCAGGTCATTATGCAGAAATTGCGCGAGCTCGAAAACAGCGTGGCTTACGACGAACTCAGCGAGAAGGAAGACGAGCTGATCTCCTGCGTCGTAAGGCGCATAGACGGGAAGTACGTTTACGTCGAAGTCAAGCAACTCGATGCCGTGCTTTCTCCCGCCGATCAGCTTCCCGCAGATAAGTTCTATGTCGGAGAGCGCGTCAAAGTATATGTAAAGAAAATCAAGCAGGGAACGAGAGGTCCTCAGGTTCAGGTCAGCAGAACCGTTCCCGGCTTTGTGCGTAAACTTTTCGAAGCGGAAGTGCCCGAGATCAAATCGGGTCAGGTCGTTATCAAAGGACTTGTGCGCGAGCCCGGATTCCGTACGAAAATGGCCGTATACAGCGAAGACGCAAACATCGACGCCGTAGGCGCGTGCGTAGGTAACCGCGGTCTCCGCGTCAACTCCATCGTTTCCGAGCTCGGCGGTGAGAAGATCGAGATCATCCCTTGGTGCGAAGATCCGCTCGAGTTTATTGCGAGAGCGCTTTCGCCCGCGAAGGTCATTATGGTCGAGGCGAATGAAGTGGAGAGAAGCGCGAAAGTCATCGTCAACGACGATATGCTCAGTCTCGCTATAGGTCGCGACGGACAGAACGCCCGTCTGGCTGCTCGGCTTACAAACTGGAAAATCGACGTTAAGCCTTACTCGTCCGTGCGTAAAAACATGGAGGAAGAGGATGATGCGACGACGGAAGATCTGTCCGTCGATGCGCTCGAGGATGTCGGAGGTCTCGAGGACTGATGGGAAAAATTCCGCAGAGAATGTGTATATCATGCCGCATGATGAAAGACAAGCGCGAACTTGTCAGATGTCGCGTAACACCCGAGGGCGGTGTGGAAATCGATCCGACGGGCAAGAAAAGCGGCAGAGGCGCATATATTTGCTCTGCGACGGAATGCGTTAAGCGCGCCAGAAAAAGCAATTTGCTCGCAAAGGCGCTCGGCGCGGAAGTCGGTTCGGAAATTTACGACGAATTGGAGAAGAATGGGTAAAATCGAAAGTTATCTCGGATTTGCTGTACGGTCGGGAAAGATCCTTTACGGTATAGACAGTATCAAGCAGAGCAGGAAACGCAAATATCTGCTTGTACTTTCGCCGTCCGCATCCGAAAATCTTTGCGAAAAGGCAGATCGGTATTCGACCGAATTCGGAGTCCCTCTTATCAGGACGACCGAAAACCTCGAGGATCTGCTCAATAAACCGAATTGTAAATTAGCGGCTTTGCTCGACGCGAATATGGCGAAAGCCGTGACGGAGTCTGTGGGGAGGTAATATGGCACAGGAACAAAAACAATCGAAATTTTCTTTGGACGGTCTTAAAAAACTGATCGCACAGACAAGTGCGAACGGTGAATTTTTGGCATATCGTGCGGAACTCGAAAAAGCGTACGGTCGCATAAGCACGGTATTCTCCGCATGCAGGGAAGCGGCTGTCGAATTTCGCAATGCGGCGGAAGCCGCCGCGCAGGCGGAACAGGCGAGTCGGCAGACGGAGATCAAACAGGATACGTCGCCCGCTCCCGCGCCCGAAAAGCCTGCGGAGAAAAAAGTCGAAGAACCGTCGCCCGCTCCCGCGCCCGAAAAGCCCGCGGCAGGCGTCGCTGCGATCAAGACCAAGCGCATAGATAATATCCCGAGCTACGTTAAAGGCGTTGTCAATCTTCGTCAGGATCCTCCCAGACGTCCGCGAACGCCTTCTGCTCCGGGCGGAAGACCTTATCCCGGTTCACGTCCTCAGTCTGCGGGCGCAGGCGCGCCCAGACCCTCGTCGCCCAGAACGACCACACCTCCTCCCACGGTAAGTTCTGTTGCAAAGACGAGAAAGACTTCGGATAAAGACAAGAAAAAAGAGCCCGCAAAATACGAAGAAAAGAAGGCGATGACAAAGCGCACGCTTATTCGTAAGGGCTTTATACAGGAAGATATAGACGACGACAGAATCAGAGTTCGTAAGCTCAAAAACAAGAAGAAGAACGAACAGACTGCGGTGGAACCGAAGGTGATCGATAATGTAACGATCACGACTTCGCAGGTTACGGTAAAACAGCTCAGCGAGATGATCGGCGTACCGGCGCAGGAGATCATGAAGAAAATGCTTATGATGGGCGGCGCACCCGTTACGTCGATAAATTCCGTCGTTGATTTCGACACGCTTTTCCTCGTAGCGGACTCGTTCGGTATCACGCTCGAAAGAAAGGTCGCGCAGTCGCAGGAAGAGCTTGCCGAGGCATTGCACGACGAGGCGGATAACGAGAGCGATCTTGTTTCGCGTCCTCCCGTAATTACCGTCATGGGTCACGTAGACCACGGTAAGACGAGCCTGCTCGACGCAATAAGAAAAACAAACGTCGTCAGCGGCGAAGCGGGCGGAATAACGCAGCATATCGGCGCGTATTCCGTAACGTGGGAGTATGAGAAGAAAAAGCGTCTTATTACGTTCCTCGATACGCCCGGACACGAAGCGTTTACGGAAATGCGCGCGCGCGGCGCGAAAGTCACGGATATAGTAATCCTTGTCGTGGCGGCGGACGACGGCGTTCAGCCGCAGACGGTCGAGGCAATATCTCATGTCAAAGCGGCAAACGTTCCCATGATCGTGGCGATCAACAAGGTCGATAAGCCGACGGCGAATATAGATAAGATCAAAGAGGAACTTTCCGTTCAGGGCGTTATTTCCGACGAGTGGGGCGGCGACGTCAGAATGGTTCCCATTTCGGCAAAGAAGAATCAGGGCATAGATACACTGCTCGAGGAAATTCTTTTCCTTGCGGATTACAAAGATTATAAAGCGAATCCGAACAGAAAGGCGCGCGGCGCGATTGTCGAAGCAAGGCTCGATAAGGGCAAAGGTCCCGTCGCTACCATACTTGTGCGTAACGGAACGCTCAAGCAGGGCGACGCCGTTGTTTGCGGAACGACCTACGGTAAGATCAGAACGATGACCGATCCTAACGGAAAACTCGTCAAGACGGCGCTTCCTTCCGCGGCGGTTTCGGTGACGGGTCTTTCCGGTGTGCCCAATGCGGGCGACGATATGTGGGTAGTCGACGACGAAAAGACGGCGAAAGAGATCGCCGACGGCAGAATCGAAAAGGATAAGATTGCCCATGCCGGCGAAACGTCGACAATGACGTTCGATATGAATACGCTCAAAGATCTGCACGTTATTATTAAAGCCGATGTGCAGGGTTCCGCGGAAGCGCTCAGAAGTTCGATTTCCAAGCTCGTCAACGAAGAAGTCAAAGTATCCGTCGTTCATTGCGGCGTAGGCACGATAAACAAGTCGGATATGATGCTTGCGGAAGTTACGAACGCAATGGTTATAGGTTTCAACGTAAAACCCGACGCGGAAGCGCGCATAATCGCCGATCACAGCAAGATTAACGTAAATACTTACAGCGTAATTTACGACGCTCTCGATGCGGTCGAAGCGGCAATGAACGGAATGACCGAGCCCAAGTATCAGGAAGTATATCTCGGCAAAGCTCAGGTCAGAAACATATTCAAGATCTCGAGCGTCGGCGTGGTGGCGGGCTCGTATGTTCTCGACGGTAAGTTGCAGCGCGGCGCTAAAATACTTGTCAAGCGCAAGGGCGACACGGTATACGAGGGAACGTTAAGCGGGCTCAAGCGTTTCAAAGACGATGCGAAAGAGGTTGCTGCGGGCTTTGAATGCGGTATTTCCGTA
This sequence comes from uncultured Christensenellaceae bacterium, assembly GCA_910587025.1. GTDB lineage: Bacteria > Bacillota > Clostridia > Christensenellales > Pumilibacteraceae > Protoclostridium. The sequence goes on along the minus strand of CAJUKR010000001.1, from coordinate 42,021 downwards.
GACGGCTTCAATGACTTTGTTCTCGACGACGAGATCGAAGCGTATACGACGGAACGTATAAAATGAGTTATAAAACAGACAGGACGGCAAGCGAAATACAGAAATGCGTGTCGGTGATCATGCGCGACAAATTGCGCAATCCCGATGTTTCGCCGCTTGCGACAATTACCGGCGTCACGGTATCCAAGGATCTTAAGTATGCGACGTTGTATATAAGTACGCTTGACGACTGCGATAAGACGGTTGCGGCGCTCAATGCGTCGGCCGGATTTATCAGGCATGAGTTGTCTGTAGCATTGAAGTCGATGCGCACGGTGCCGTCGCTTGTATTCAAGATCGACTCTTCCGAACAGTACGGACGCAGGATCGACTCTATTTTGAAGGAGATAGCGGAGCATGAATCCCATAATCGGGGCAATTGACAGAGCGGAAAGTATCCTCATTATAGGGCACGTCAGACCCGACGGCGATTGCCTTGGGTCTGCTTTTGCATTGCGTGAATATTGCAAGCGAAAGGGTAAAATAGTCGACGTCGGCAGTCCTTCGCCTCTTCCGGAATCGTATTCTTTCATACGCTATTCCGAGGTGTTCAACCGCATAACCCGTAAGTCGTACGATCTTTTTATCGCTGTCGATTGCGGCGCGCGCGATCGCATCGGACGTATGGAGGGCTTTTATAAATCGGCCAAGGAAACGGCTTGGATCGACCATCATCGCGGGCACGGCGGATTCGGCGACCATAATATCGTAGACGCCGATGCGTCGAGCACTTGCGAACTTGTTTTCGATTTGCTCGAGCCGACGGGAGAAATCGACGCGGTGATTGCCGATTATCTTTATATGGGTTTGTCTACCGATACGGGACATTTTATGCATAGCAACACCACTCCGAAAGTGCTCGAAACCGCGTATAAGCTTTCGCTTTTCGGCGCGGACACTTACGGACTGGCGACGGCATTATATCGTAGCAGAAGCAGAAAAAAGACCGAACTTATCGCAAAATCGATCGAGTCCATGCGCTATTATCTCGACGGCAAAGTCGCGCTGATAGCCGTTACGGCGGAAATGCTCGAAAGCGTCGGACTGGAAGCGAACGATACGGAAGGGCTTATCGATTATGCCATTGCGGTAAAAGGTGTGGAGATAGGCGTCAGTATTTGCGAAGAAAAGTCCGAGGAGTTCAAGGTCAGTTTTCGCAGTCGCGGTCGCAACGTCGACGAGATCGCAAAAGTGTTCGGCGGCGGCGGACATAAATTCGCTTCGGGCTGTCGCATTTTCGGCTTGAAAGAAGAAGTCATCGAAAAGATACTGAAAGCCGTTCGCGATACGGACGAAGCATGAACGGAATAGTAAACATTTACAAGCCTTCGGGTATGTCGTCGTCCGCCGTGGTCGGCAAAGTGCGAAAGGCGCTCGGCACGCGCGCGGTAGGACATATGGGCACTCTCGATCCGATGGGGGAAGGCGTGCTGCTAATGGGCGTCGGGAAAGGCACGAGACTGTTCGATTACTTTCTCGGCAAATCGAAGACCTATGAAGCGACATTTCGTTTCGGCGTTATGACTGATACGATCGACTCGACGGGCGTGGAAACGGCGCGTACCGATATTTTGCCTGGCGAAGCCGAAATAGTTGCGGCATTACCGGGCATGACCGGTGAAATCGATCAGTTGCCGCCCGCCTACAGCGCGAAGTCCGTAGGTGGCGTAAGGGCATATAAATTGGCGCGCGCGGGAATAGTGCCCGAGCTCAAAACATCGCGCGTATTCGTAAATTCGCTCGAGCTTGTCCGTAGAGTCGGGGACAATGAATATCTGTTTCGTATGGATTGTTCCGCGGGAACGTACGTAAGAAGCGTATGCCGCGACCTTGCCGAAAAGCTGGGTTCGCTTGCCGTTATGACGTCGATAAAACGTACTCGGTGCGGGAATTTTTATTCGGACAAGTCTGTGCGTCCGGAAGATCTTACGGCAGACGACGTAATACCTTTGTCCGCGGCGCTTGCCGCGTTGCCGAAGTACGAAGCCGACGATGCTTTATATAAAAAAGCGACGAGCGGCGTGCCGCTCGACTGCGCCGACGCGCCGGACGGAAAGTTTGTACTGTACTGCAGGGGCGAACTTCTCGGTATCGCATCGCGCGGCGACAGGGGGATCGGAATAACTACCTGGTTGAAAGAGGACTGACGCTTCATGATACGATCATTGGAATTCGGAAAATCTTTCGGCGGAGAAATATCCGTAGCTTTGGGTAATTTCGACGGCGTTCATCTCGGACACAGAACGCTTTTAAGCGAGGTCAAACGACTTTCCGCCGAACACGGAACTACGGCGTGCGCATTGACCTTTGCCGACAGTTTGCTCGGTAAAGAATCCATTTACGATTTCGCCGAAAAGAAACGTCTGCTCGAAGCGTGCGGCGCGGAGTTGTGCGTTTTGTTGTATTTTTGTCGCATATCGTCATTGACGGGACGCGAATTCTTCGACAGACTGACCGAAACTTATAACGTCCGCGATTTGGTTTGCGGTGAAAACTATACGTTCGGTTCGGATCGTTGCGACGTTTCGGTGCTCGGCAGTCTATGCGATGCGAAAGGAATTTCCCTGACGGTTATGCCTCTCGTCGATTTCGAAGGCGTTCGTGTTTCAAGCACTACCATACGAGCGTTTCTGAAATCGGGTAACATGGATTCGGCGGGGAAGTTGCTCGGAATGAAATATCACATACGAGGATGCGTTACGAGCGGCGACGGCAGAGGGCGCGGAATAGGCATACCGACGCTTAATCTCGATCTTCCGATAGATATGATGGAAATCAAACGCGGCGTGTACGGTACGTATGCGGAGATCGGCGGCAAGCGATATCGCTCGGTAACGAATTACGGCTCGCGACCTACGTTTTTGCAGAATAAATTTGCCGTGGAAACAAATATCATCGATTTTGCGTCCGATAATCTGCTCGGCAACGAACTGACGGTCTATTTCCATAAATATCTCCGTCCGATAAAAAAATTCGCAACCGCAGATGAACTCGTTACGACTATAAACAGAGATAAGGAGTGGACCGATATATGTTGAAAATAGGTCCGAGCGGAAACTCGCTTTCGTTTTATGCGGAAGGACATACGCGAACAAAGGAAGCGGCAGGATGGATCGCCGAACGCGGATTGAACGCATTCGAATATTCGTTCGGTCGCGGTGTGAATATCAAGGAAGAGTCAGCGGCAGAGATAGGCGCGGAGTTCGCGCGCTACGGCGTCGAGATCAGTTCGCACGCTCCGTATTATACCAATTTCGCAAATCCGGACGACGATATGATCGAAAAATCTTTCGGTTATATCAGAAGTTCCGTGCTTGCCGAACACATGTTCGGCGGAAAGCGTACCGTGTTTCATCCCGCGTCGTGCGGAAAGGCGGAGAGACGTGACGCCGTGGAGAGAGCGAAGCGCAATATCGCTCGGCTGATTGAAAGTTTGTCCGATCTGGATTTCGATTTCATACTCTGTCCCGAGACGATGGGCAAAATGAATCAGATCGGCACGGTAGAAGAAGTGGTCGATTTTTGTACTCTCGACAAGCGTCTGTATCCGTGCTTCGATTTCGGGCATATCAATTCGTATACGCTCGGCGGACTGAAGGGTTATGACGATTATAAGCGAATAATCGATTATACCGCAGACAAACTCGGCGACGAAAAGACTTTTAATATGCACATCCATTTTTCGAAGATCATGTACGGCAATAAGGGCGAATTAAAGCATCTTACATTCGCCGACGATAAATACGGCCCCGAGTTCGAAGGATTGGCAAAACTCATAAGCGAATACAGATTGACTCCTTACATCGTATGCGAGTCGGACGGTACAATGGCTGAAGATGCGGCAATCATGCGCGACATGATCGTCGCGGCGGAGAGATTGAACTATGTATAAAGAATTATTTGAAAATTATGACACATTGATCGTCACGAGCTTGAGCAACAGATTCTATTTTACGGGATTCGAAAGTTCGTTCGGCGCGGTCGTTCTTACCGAAAACGGAAAATATCTGTTTACCGACTTCCGTTATGCGGTTGCCGCGAAATCGGTTTCGAACGATTGCGAAGTCGCGATCACCGACGCGGAACATCTTTACGGCGATATAGCAAAATTATGTTCCGAACGCCGTTTTTCTTCGATAGGTTACGAAGACGAATGCGTCAGCGTCGCAGAGCATCGCGCAATGGAAAAAGCATTCGAAGAATTCGAACTGAAGCCTATAGGCTCTGTATTGACGGAACTTCGCATCGTAAAAACGGACGATGAGATTTCCGAGATCAAGGCGGCGCAGAGTATTGCGGAAAGCGCGCTTAATAAAGCGTTGACTGCGGTTAAAGTCGGAATGACAGAGCGCGAACTCGATGCGGAATTGACTTATCAGTTTCTTATGCACGGCGCCGACAGTCTTGCGTTCGACAATATTGTGGCTTTCGGCGAAAACTCCGCGGACTGTCATCATACGCCGGGGAACAGAAAACTTGCGAAAGGGGACATAATCCTTCTCGACATAGGCGCGGTAAAGAACGGCTACCGTTCGGATATGACGCGTACGTTCTGTCTGGGCGATCCCGGTTCGCGTGTAAACGATCTGTATTTGCTCGTGCTTTCCGCGCAGCAGTATGTGCTCAAACATCTTAAAGCGGGCGTGACCGGGAAGGAAGCCGACAATATGGCGCGCGAGTTCTTCCGTGCGAACGGCTACGATAAAGAGTTCGGACATTCGCTCGGACACGGCGTCGGGATAGATATACACGAGTTGCCCGTGCTTGCGCTTCGTAACGATCTTCCTTTGCCCGAGAATGCGGTAGTTACCGTAGAACCCGGATTATATATCGAGGGATTCGGAGGAATTCGCATAGAAGATATGGTCGTAATTAAAAAAGACGGTATAGAGAACTTGACAAATTACGGAAAAACCCTTATAATATAAGAAACCTCATTTTTACCGAATGAATCCAAGGAGAATTTTATGGTAGCAGGCGATTTCAGAAAAGGCACTACGTTCGAGAAAGACGGTAAAGTATTCCGCGTAGTTGATTTCCAGCATGTAAAACCGGGCAAAGGCTCGGCTTTCGTCAGAACAAAGTATAAGAATGTCGTGACGGGTCAGGTACTCGAGGAATCTTTCAACCCCACCGAGAAATTTCTCGATGCCAAGATCGAAACCCATGATTATCAGTTCCTTTATGCTGACGATGATTTTTGTCATTTCATGGAGCCCGAAACTTTCGAGCAGATCGATATAAATATCGACGAGTGCCGTGACGCGCTTCAGTATATCATTCCCGAAATGATGGTATCGATCCAGGCTTACAAGGGCGTGCCGTTCAGCGTCGAGCCGCCTAACTTCGTAGAGCTTACCATTGCGGAAACCGAGCCGGGTATTCAGGGCGATACTTCCAAAGCAGGCAATAAGCCCGCAACGCTCGAAACCGGCGCGGCTATACAGGTTCCGCTCTTTATCAATATCGGAGATAAGATCCGCGTCGATACGAGAACGGGTATCTATATGTCCAGAGTAAAATAAAAAATATTCGTTTATAAAAGTGCCGAAAGCAATGATTCGCTTTCGGCACTTTTTTTGTCGATTCGTCATAGCCTTATTTCACTCAAAATATAATGTGATATGTTCGATATCGCGCGCTTAAAAAAACTTTTGCCGGTTGCCGTATTCAATTCGATTGCGGACAACCTCGATGCCGAGAAACTGCAGGAGATCAGGCTCAGGGCGGGGAAACCCGTCTGCGTGCGTTATAACAATAAGTCGGCATATCTTACCGAACGCGGCGTATCATCGTCTTGCGAGCTTGCTTTTACGGCTTCGTGTGAGGATATCCGCGACGCGGTGGTGGCGGCGTCCGAACATTCCGTATATGCTTACAACGACGATATCGTCAGAGGTTATATAACTCTTGCGGGCGGACTCAGACTCGGAGTGTGCGGAGAAGTCGTTACCGACGGCGGAAAGATCGTTACGGTAAAAAACTACAGCTCGTTGAATATTCGCATACCCCACGAAATCAAGGGCTGCGCGACGGGTATTATGAGTGACATAGTAAGAAATCATTGCCGCGCGTTGATAGTTTCGCCGCCAGGCGCGGGTAAAACGACCATGCTTCGGGACATTGCGCGGCAGTTGTCCGAGCTCGGAAGCGCACCTAACGTACTTATTGCCGATGAACGCGGAGAGATAGCCTGCGTATGCGACGGGCGCGACGGAATGGATGTGGGCACGCATACCGACGTTATCACCGGAAGCAGTAAGGCTCACGCTTTCGAATGCGCGGTCAGAAGCATGCGACCGGACGTAATAATAACGGACGAAATATTCGGCGCGAACGATATCGGTATTCTGCGGGAAGCCGTAGGCTGCGGCATCTCCGTAATAGCGTCCGCGCATTCGTCTTCGCCGGATAATTTCCGCCGCCGCGCGTTTACCGACGACATCGTGCGCTACGGACTGTTCGAACGCTATTATTTTTTGTCCGACGATTTCGGAAACGGTCATATAGCGGAAACGTACGATTCGTCACTGGAAAAAGTGTATGTCCGATAAACTTCTGCTTTGCGTTATTCTTACGGTTTCCTGTACTTTGGCGGGTTTTGCCGTCGGCAAATACTTCAAAGTCAGAAAGGAATATTTCGTCGAGCTCGATGATTTGCTGTTGCGATTTTCGTCCAATCTGACGTTTACGCTCGATACCGTTCCCAAAATGCTGTCCTCGTACGAAACGAAATCGTCGTTATTGTCCAGACAGCTTGCCGCCGCCGTAAGCACTATGTCGGGGGATAAAAAAGAATTACCGTCTGGGTATTTGTCAAAAAGTGAATTTGTTTTCGTCGACGGTATGTTCGGGGCGCTCGGCACATATAATTCCGTAGCCGAAAAATGCGCAAACGAGAATAACAGACTCAAACTGAAAGAATATCGGGAGGCTTCGGAGAGCAAATACAACAAACTGGGGAAGTCGTGCGTCAAGCTCGGTTTTTTACTCGGTTTGTTGCTTGCAGTTTTGTTTTGGTAATGAATATAGATATAATTTTCAAAATCGCAGCAGTCGGACTGTTGACCGCAATAGTCAATCAGATCTTAAAAAAATCGGACAAGGACGAAATAGCGACGCTTGTTACGCTTACGGGCTTGGTTATTGTGCTGCTACTCGTTATCGATATGCTGACCGACTTGTTCTCTGCGTTGCAAACCGTATTCGGTCTGTATTGATGATACTGAAAATTGCGGCAATCGGAGTCATAACCGTGATTTCGGTAATGATAGTCAGGAGCGAACGGCAGGATATAGCCGTCCTGATAGGAACGGTCGGCGGCATCGCCGTAGTGCTTTCCGTGCTCGATTATTTTACCGAGATCATTACTATGCTCCGCGAGCTTGTGGACAAGACCGGTATAGGCAGTACGCTCGTTGAGTATTTGCTTAAAATCGTCGGAGCCGGTTATATAATAGAGTTTGCCTGCGATACGGCGGAGGACGCGAAATTACCGACGCTGTCGAATAAGATCGCGTTCGGCGGCAAGGTGGTGATATTTTGCTTAATGATCCCGGTAATAAAAGAGCTCATAGACGTCGTTATCTCGCTGTTGGAATACTGCTGACGCTCGGAGCGCTCATACTTACCGTTCCGTTTTGGATGGCGGAAGCGGCGGACGGAACCTCCGCCGACTATGTGGACGACATAATAGGATCGCTTGACGGCGACGCATTGGCGGCATTGCTTGCCGGGCTCAGCGAAAGTCAGCTGTCGCTGTTCGGCGAAACGGATGTGATCGCGCTAGTGCAAAAGATAGCTTCCGGAAATTTTACGCTCGATTTTTCGAATCTGCTCGCTTTCGTGCTTTCTCTTTTCGGGTCAAGCCTTACGTCGCTTCTTGGTTTGCTCGTAACCGTCGTATCCGTTGCGATAGTGTATTCTATTTTGGGCGCGGTGAAAGGGGGGTCCGCGTCGGAAAGCGTAAGCAAGATCGTACATTTCGCAGCCATGGCGGCGGTAGTCGCGGTCGTTGGGAGCGCGACTGTCGGTATGTTTACGATGTGCTCATCGACGCTTTCGTCTATGGGTACGCAGATCAACGTTCTTTTGCCCATAATTCTTACGATTATGGCGGCGGTCGGAGCGACGGGGACGGCATCCGTGTTTCAGCCTACCGTGGCGGTGCTTACAAGCGGACTGTTCAATCTTATCTCCGGAATACTCCTTCCCATGCTGATAGCGGGGTTTGTATTCGGAATAGTCGGAAATCTTACGAGCGAAGTCAAACTGGGCAAGACGGCGGATTTTTTCTCGAGTACGGTAAAATGGCTGTTCGGTACATGCTTTTTTCTTCTGTCCGCATTTCTGTCGGTGCAGGGCATAACGGCTTCTGTGTTTGACGGCATATCCGTAAGAAGCGCAAAATTTACCATAGGCAAATTCGTGCCGGTAATAGGCGGATATCTGTCTGACGGGTTCAATCTCGTCATATCGGGCGGAATACTGGTAAAGAACGCGCTCGGATACACTGCGCTTGTTTTGCTCGCTTTGACCGTTCTGCCCGCGGTGATTCAGATAGGCGTATATTCATTGTGTCTCCGTCTTGCCGCCGCCGCTGTGGAGCCGCTCGGCGACAAACTGATGAGCGATATGCTGACCGGCGTTGCCAAAACCGTGTCGCTTACGGGCGCATTGATGGCGGGAGCTGCATTCTTGTACTTTATTTTTATGCTGATAATTCTTGCATCGGGGAATGTTGTATTATGACGGCGTGGATATTATCCGTAGCGGGAGCGGGACTTATCGGAGTGATAATCACGCATCTCACCGAAAAAACCAGATTGCACAAGGTTGTGAGAACAGCGAGCACTTATGTATTTCTGCTTGTGCTTGTGTTTCCGCTTCCGTCTCTTGTCGAAAAGGGCGCCGATCTCGGTTCCTGCAATATGTTCGACAGTTCGGTGGAATACGACGAGGGCGTGCTGGACGTGACCGACGGCGCATATTTTTCCATCGTGGCGAAATCGCTCGAGGGCGTACTGAGAAACGACGGTTACGAAACCGTATGCGAGATCGACGGCAGCGCGAGCGGAGAAAAAATAGCGGTTTATTCGGTGACGGTACGGCTTATAGGCGAGTTTTCGGACAGTTCGGTTACTATACTTACCGTGCGCCGTACGGTTGCCGATTATCTGGAGATCGAAGAAAATACAGTGAGGGTATATGTCGATGAAAATAAAAGATAAGCTGACGGCGGTATTCGAAAAAATCAAATCGATAAAGCATATCGAAATAATCATTGCGGTAATAGCCGTTACCGTTATGATGTTTATCTATTTCGGTTCTTCTTGCAATTCGACACAAAATTCGGGAATACAATCGGGTGGCGGCGAATATGATTATTGTACAGAGGTGGTCACGGAGCTGGAACGGAAGCTTTCCGAGATCGACGGAGTGGGCGAAGCGACCGTCCTCGTGAGTTGGTCGGGCGCAAGCGCTCCGAGCGGCGACGATAAAACGTTTCCCAAGCCCGAAGGCGTGATCATAATCTGCGACGGCGGAAACAATATATCCGTAAAACTCAAATTGATTTCTTCGGTTTCGGCATATTTCGGGATCGACGAGAATAAAATCAATGTGTTGGCGAAAGGCAACAAAACAACTTAAAAATTTTTTTCGGGGGTATCCATTTATGTTAGGCAAGAAAAAGAAGATCTTCATCCTGACGGGCATGGTTGCATTGCTTGTGCTTACCGGTGTTCTCAACATCGTGCTCAATCTTACTGCCGCCAATCCCGACTCCGACGCGAACGCAGGCTCTACGTACACCGATTTCTTTGCGGCGTACAGAGTAGATCGTACGGCGTCGAGAGAACAGTCCATGCTTTATTACGACGAGATTATAGCGTCCGCGGAATCGTCTGCCGAAGCGAAAGCCGAAGCCGAAGCCGCTAAGCTTGCTCTGACCGAGAGCATGGAGACCGAGCTTGTGCTCGAAGGGCTCATAAAGTCGCTCGGATTTGCGGACGCCGTAGTTACGAGCACGACCGAGAATATCAACGTCATTGTGCGTTGCCAGGAAATGACGGGCACGCAGGCGGCGCAGATATTGCAGATCGTTACGACCGAGACCGATGCAAAGGCAACAAATGTAAGAATTATTCCGACGGAGTAATCAAAAAAGTTGAAATATCCGAGCCGCTGTGATATACTTATTCACAGAGGCATACTCGGAAAAACAATTCGATCCGCATGCCTTAGGGTATGCGGATTTTTTTACGGAGAAAACTTATGGGAAGAGCGGCGGCAAGAGAATCGCTGTTTAAGCTGATATACGAATATACCGTTCGCGGAGAAGAGGACGGTTTTACACTGTCCTTGTTTTCGAAAGGGCTGAGCGTCGACGACGCGGAATATCTTACGTCGTCTTATAAGGGCATAATAAGCGGCGCGGAGGAGCTGAAACGCAAGATCGTCGGATACAGCCGGGACTTTGCCGCCGATCGTATTTACAAGATAGACCTCGCAATACTCATGGTCGCGGTATACGAAATACTGTACAGGGATGATATTCCCGATGCGGTAAGCGCCAACGAAGCCACGGAGCTTGCGAAAAAATATTCGACGGATAAAAGCTATTCGTTTGTGAACGGCATTATAGCGTCCGTAATAAAGGAGAAATAAATGTCTGCGAAAATCATCGACGGAAAGGCGTTATCGCTTTCCGTGAGAGAAAATTTGAAGTCCGAAGCGGCGCGTTTCGAAAAAAAGTACGGTCGCAAAGTCGGTCTTGCCGTTATCAAAGTGGGGGACAATCCCGCAAGCGAAGTATACGTAAGAAACAAGATAAAGGCGTGCGAGGACGTCGGGGTCAAATCCTTTTCGTATAATTTGCCGGGTAGCGCAAGCGAATCGGAGCTTTCCGAACTGATCGTCGCGCTTAACGGAGACGCCAATGTGGACGGCGTGCTTGTTCAGCTTCCGCTTCCCAAAGGCATAAACGAAAAGAAAATGCTTGCGCTTATTTCGCCTGAAAAGGACGCCGACGGTTTTCATGCCGTCAATGCGGGCGGACTGATGCTCGGCTTGCCGTGCACGAAGCCGTGTACTCCGGCCGGTATTATCGAACTCATAAAGTCGACGGGCGTACCGATTGCGGGGAAAAGCGCCGTCGTTATCGGCCGAAGCAATATAGTCGGTAAACCCGCCGCAATGTTACTGCTTTCCGAACACGCTACGGTAACGATATGCCACTCTAAGACCGTCGGACTTAAGTCGTATACCGAAAACGCGGATATAATTGTTGCCGCGGTAGGTATAAAAGAGTTTGTAAAAGGAGATATGATAAAAGACGGAGCGATAGTTATCGACGTCGGGATGAATCGCGACGACGGCAAGCTCTACGGCGACGTGGCTTTTGCCGAAGCGAGCGAAAAAGCGTCGTATATTACGCCTGTACCCGGCGGCGTCGGTCCCATGACGGTTACGATGCTTATAAAAAATACGATCGAATCCGCTTTCAGATGCAAAGAAAACTGACGGTATCACAGCTTAATAAATATATAAGCGGGGTATTCGACGACGAAACCGTTTTGCACGATGTGACCGTATGCGGCGAAGTATACGAATGCAAACGCTACGGCGCGCGTACTTTCATCACTCTCAGGGAAGGCGACTGCACTTTGTCCTGCGTAAGTTTCGGTGCGCTCGACAACATATCCGAAGGAATGAGCGTGGACGCACTCGGCACGGTGACGTTTTATGCGGGGACGGGCAAGGTTTCGTTTGTGACCGAAAGAATGGAACCCGTCGGTAAAGGAAAGCTGATGCTCGAGTTGTTGAAGCTCAGAGAGAAGCTGAAGTTCGAAGGGTTATTCGAAAACCGTCCGCGTCTGCCCGACCGAATAAATAAAGTCGCGCTTATTACGAGCGAACACGGCGCGGTATTGCACGATGTCGTATCCGTGGTTCGCGCCAAAAATCCTTATTTGGATCTTTGCGTTTGCGATGTGCGCGTGCAGGGCACGGAAAGCGCGGGACTTATCGCGGAAGCGGTGAAAAACGTCAATACGATGTCTGACATAGATGCGATCATAATCGCAAGAGGGGGCGGATCCGCTTACGACTTGCAGGCATACAATACGGAAACGGTGGCTCGTGCCGTGGCTTACAGTCGCATTCCCGTAGTCAGTGCGGTTGGACACGAAACGGACTATACGCTTTGCGATCTTTGCGCGTCTGCGCGCGCGGGCACTCCGAGCATAGCCGCCGATATGGTCTGTGAGCCGGTTACGGAAAAACTTGCGCGTCTGCGCGGACTGGCGGAAAAACTGACGGTCGGTCTTTCGGCATTATACTTCGGACGGGAACGCGCCGTTATTCGCGCGGCGACAGCTGTCGTGGGGCTCAGCGAACTGACTGTGAGCAGGCGTATGTCAGGTATAGGATTTATCGCGTCGAAAATGTCGGACAGGATTTCGGGCATCTGCGAAAAAAGAGAAAACGAATTATCAAAGCTGGCGGCAATGCTCGACAGAGCAAGCCCGTTCAAAATTCTGTCGCGCGGATACGCCAAGATATGTAAAGACGGACGGGAAATCGTTTCCGTGCGAGGGCTTAGTGTCGGCGACGAAATATCCGTCAGAATGGCGGACGGAAAAATCAATGCGAAGGTGATTGACAATGCTTGACGAAAAGATAGAAGAACTGGAAAATATACTTGCCGCGCTCGAGGCGGACGGCGTTACGGTAGAAGACGGTATCGCACTTTTCGAAAAGGGTATTGCGGTTACGAAAGAGTGTCTGGACGGTTTGAGCAAGACCAAGGGCAGGATAACGGAGCTTAAGAAGCAGATGGACAGGCTGATAGAACAGCCGCTTGAGATCGACGAGGACAGATGAGTTTTCAAACCGAGTACAAAAAAATATTGTCGCGTCTGGACGCGACGCTTACGGACTGTGTTCCGATCGGTTTGCCCGAGAGGCTTTCCGAAAGCATGCGGTACAGTCTTCTCGGAGGAGGCAAAAGACTTCGTCCCGTGCTTTTTCTTTCTACGGTATCCGTTTACGGAAAAACGCCTTCGGATAACGATTATCTCTGCGCGTGCGCGTTGGAGTGTATTCATACGTATTCGCTCATTCACGACGATCTGCCGTCCATGGACAACGACGACGTTCGGCGCGGTAATCCTACCAATCATATCGTGTACGGCGAGGCTACGGCGGTTCTTGCAGGGGACGCGTTGCTTAATCTGGCATTCGAGTTGCTTGCGCGCGCATGCGCATGCGACGCTAAATACGTGGGCGTACTGTCCGAGTTTGCTCGTGATTCGGGCGCGCTCGGTATGGTGGGCGGTCAGGCGATGGAATTCGAGCAAGAAACCGACGTCGATGCCGTGCGGCTTAATAAAATCAACTCGCTTAAAACGGGCAAACTTATCGAAGCGGCGTTTGTCGGCGGTGCGATCGCGGCGGACAGAGCATGCGATATCGAAAAGTGGCGTGCGATAGCAAGATCGTTCGGCGCGGCGTTTCAGCTTTGTGACGACCTGCTCGATTCGGATACGGACGAACGGTCGCTTGTCGCCGTTCTCGGAACGGATCGTGCGAAGGAAGAGTTGCTTCGCCTGGAAAAAGAAACCGAAGAACTTCTCGACGGGATAGACGGAGATACGGAGTTTCCGAAAAGTATCGCGTCGGCATTTTTACTCAGAGTAACGGACGGACTGTAAATGTCATATCTCGAAAAAATAAATTCGCCCGCCGATCTCAAAAAGCTTTCCATGAACGAGCTCGAGATCTATGCGCAGGAAGTCAGGGCGTACATAATCGACGTCGTAAACAAAAACGGCGGACACTTGTCGTCGAATCTCGGCTCGGTCGATTTTACGATCGCGTTGCATTATGTGTTCGATTGTCCGCGCGATAAAATAATTTTCGACGTCGGACATCAATCGTACGCGCACAAGATAATTACGGGCAGACGCGACGCGTTTGTCGGGTTACGCGTCGACGGCGGCATATCCGGTTTCGAAAATATGCGCGAAAGCGACTGCGACGCGTTCTCGACGGGACACAGCAGCACTTCGCTGTCCGTCGGGTTGGGGTATGCTCGCGCGCGCGATCTTGCCGGAGAGAATTATAATGTGATTTCCGTCATAGGCGACGGCGCTCTCACGGGCGGCATGTCGTATGAGGCGTTGAATAATATAGGCGAGTCGGGTACTCGTATGATCGTTATTCTCAACGACAATACCATGTCGATTTCGAAGAATGTCGGCGCGATGTCGAAATATCTCGGAAAATTACGGCTCAGTAAAAGATACCGTTCGCTTAAAACCGTTTTCAAGCGCGGTATCGACGGTATACCGCTTATCGGACCCGCGCTCGTAAAGGTGACGGAGCGCACTAAGTCATGGATCAAACGACAGTTGATAACCAACAAGATGTTCGAGCAGCTCGGTATAAAATATTACGGCGCTTTCGACGGACACAACATACGTGAAACGGTACAGATTCTGACGCAGATCAAGAGCGGAAAACAGCCTGTCGTATTGCACCTTATAACGAATAAGGGCAACGGTTTGTACGAAGCGGAAAAGGATCCCGAGAAATATCACGGAGTGGAAGGCTCGACGGAGAATATGCGTAAGTATTCTTCGATCGTGTCCGATAAAATCATCGAGCTTGCCGATCGCGACGGGAAAGTCGTCGCCGTTACGGCGGCTATGCTTTCGGGAACGGGACTTGCCGCAATGCACGAAAAATATCCTTCGCGTTGCTTTGACGTCGGAATTGCCGAACAGCATGCCGTTTCGATGTGTGCGGGGCTTGCCGCCGCGGGTATGAAGCCGTACTTTGCCGTATATTCGTCTTTTCTTCAGCGCGCCTACGATCAAGTACTTCACGACGTATGTCTGAACCGCCTTCCCGTTCGGTTTCTTATCGACCGTGCCGGAGCTATCGGCGCGGACGGAGTAACGCATCAGGGTTTGTTCGATATATCATATCTTCGTCAAATGCCCTACATGACGATACTTTCGCCCAAAGACGGCAACGAACTGGAGAAAATGCTTGATTTTTCTTTGACATTCGACGGACCTCTTGCGATCCGTTATCCTAAGGGATACCGTGAGATATTTCCGTCCGATGCGCCGTTTTCGCTCGGTAAATGGGAGACGCTCGGAGAAAGCAAGAATAAGGTGATCGTTCTTGCCGTGGGGAACAGAATGATCGATCTGGCGAGCCGCGTCGATTGCTCGATCGTGAACGTAAACAGCATAAGTCCCATTGATACGGCAATGCTATCCGAGCTCAACCGTAACGGAAATCTTTTGATTACGCTTGAGGACGGCATAATTTCGGGCGGTTTCGGAGAAAGTGTATCGCATTATCTTCGATCCGTCGGACAAAAGTGTAAGCTGATCGGGCTCGGTTTCGAAAATTCTTACTGCGATAAACTTACCGTGAAGTCCGCATTTGCGTCCGCAGGTCTTACGGAAGACAATTTACGAAAAATAATAGCGTCGCATACGCCGAGCGGTAAAAAAACGCTTGAATAATTATTCATCTTATTATATAATTGATATATGTTTATAGGAATTTACGCAAATCCCGATCGGGATAACGATCTGCTCGTCACAGGACGTCTCAAACGCTTGCTCGAAAAAAAAGGCGTTCGTTTTGTCGTGAACGAAGATTTGCGGAATTTGCTTGAATCGGGCGGAAGATCGGATGTTCCGGACGCCGTCGTTACGCTCGGCGGAGACGGTACGATTTTATCTGCCGTCGGGTTTGCGGCGGAGCGAAAAATTCCTTTGCTCGGTATCAATCTCGGACATATCGGTTTTTTGACGGAATGCGGCGAAGACCGTCTCGAAGAATGCGTCGAGCGTCTTTGCTCCGGCGATTATTCTCTGTCCGATCGCGCGATGATCGAAACCGAAATTTGCGGCAGACGCGTCCGCGCGTTAAACGAGATCGCGCTCTATAAAAAGAATATCGGTCGCACCGTTACGCTTACCGTACGCGTGGGCGGCTCGGTGCTCAGCCGTTTTAAGTGCGACGGTTTTATCGTAAGCACGCCTACGGGTTCGACGGGTTATGCGCTTGCGTCGGGAGGTCCGATCATTGGTCCGAGAGTGAAGTGCAATGTTCTTGTTCCCATAAGCGGACACCATCTCTCGGCAAAACCCGTGGTCGTCGACGACTGCGAATGCGTCGAAATTTTCAGCGACGAACCCGCTTGTGTGATTGCGGACGGGAGAGTGGAAGAAGAGAACGTAACGTCGGTCAAGGTATCGAAATCGGACATCGGCGCCGTGTTCGTGAAGATGAACGAAAAGAATTTTTATTCCAAACTGCACGAGAAGCTCGACGGCGAAATCAAGGAGAACGGCTATGGCGCGTAATGCAAGACAATTCAAAATACTCGAACTGATCAAAGACAAACCGATTGAAACGCAGGAAGAGCTTGCTACGGAGCTTATCGACGCCGGGTTTGCCGTAACTCAGGCAACCGTATCGAGGGATATAAAGGAACTGGGGCTTGTAAAAATCAGCGACAAAGGACGTCAGCGTTATGTCAAAGAAGTCGGGCATACAAAACATTTTTCGTCCAATATAGAAAATATTTACCGTAATGCGGTGCTGTCTATCACGTCGGCGCAGAATCTTGTCGTTATACGTACCGTGCCCGGAGGCGCGTCAACCGTAGGGATGAATATAGACAGACTTGAAAGCGGAAACGTGCTCGGTTGTGTGGCGGGCGACGATACCGTTCTTGTCGTGACGAAAACGTCGGAGCTTGCCGACGAGATCGCATCGCAGTTGAAGGAGATGCTTTAAGCTCGTATGTTGGAACGTATCACAATTCGGAATCTTGCGCTTATTTCCGATGCTGAATTGGAATTTTCCGACAAGCTCAACGTTTTGAGCGGAGAGACGGGCGCAGGTAAATCCATAATCGTCGACGCGCTTATGCTTCTCATGGGCGGTAAGTATGATAAAACCATGCTCAGCTACGGAACCGAAAGCGGTTACGTGGAGGGGCTTTTTACGTTTGTGGACGAGAGTAAAACGACCGTTCTGGACGAATACGGACTGGAGCGCGATTCGCAACTCATCGTGTCTCGGAAATTTTCGGCTGACGGAAAAAACGATATACGAATAAACGGAAAGACCGTTACCGCAAAGATGCTTAAAAGCATAATGTCGCATTTTGTCGATATTTGCGGTCAAAACGAGTATCAGGTGCTCGGAAACAAGCGAGAACACGCGTATATACTCGACGCATATCTGTCGTCCGATCTGTCCGAAGAGCTGGCTAAGCTCGGAGAAAAATTCAAAGAGTACTGTGATATAAAAAAGAAAATTGCCGCGATCGGTAACGCGGACGAGCGTTTGCAACGCATAGATATTCTAAAGTATCAGATAGATGAAATAGAACGCGCCGAAATTCGCGACGGCGAAGAAGCGGAACTTCTCGAGTTTCGTACGAAAGCGACGCACGGGGAGAA
Organism: uncultured Christensenellaceae bacterium; assembly: GCA_910587025.1. GTDB lineage: Bacteria > Bacillota > Clostridia > Christensenellales > Pumilibacteraceae > Protoclostridium. Next base: position 24,481 of record CAJUKR010000001.1, on the reverse strand, counting down.
GATCAAACTTGCGCTCGGCGGCGCCGTTTCGGCGCTTACGGGCGAGAATTGCGGCACCGATAAAATATACGAAGCTCTTAGGTCGTTATCGCAGATCGGGTCTTTGACCGACGAGTACGGGAATCTGTCCGAACGGCTCGGGGCTTTGTCGATCGAACTCGACGACATATCCGCGACTTTGTCCGATATGCTGTCCGATGTGGATTTCGACGAACGCGATCTCGAACGCGCCGAAACCAGGCTTTCCCGTCTTCGGGTGATCAAGAAGAAATACGGCGAACTTTCGTCATTGCCGGATAAACTCGGGGCGTTGAGAAAAGAGTTGGATTTACTCACGGGAAGCGACGAAGAATACGATTATCTTTGCGGAAAGGTGGAGAAAGTCAAGTCCGAACTTTACGATCTTTGTATCTGCGTATCGGACATACGGAGAAAGGGGGCGACAAGGCTCGAAGCGGATGTAAAGCGGGAGCTTAGTACGCTCGGGATGAATAATTCGGAATTCAAGGTGGCGTTTGCCCGAATCCCGGATATCGACGAATTCGACGGCGCGGTTACTTCCCTCGGCGCGGACGACGAAGAATTTATGCTTTCCGCCAATCTCGGACAACCTTTATTGCCGCTTGCGAAGATCATTTCAGGCGGAGAGATGTCGCGTTTTATGCTTGCGCTTAAAGTCGTGCTGAGCAAATACGGCAGCATCGAAACGATGATCTTCGACGAGATCGATACGGGAATCAGCGGAAAAATAGGGCAGGAAGTGGCGAAAAAACTCGCGGATATTTCGAGAAACAGTCAGGTGCTTTGCGTTACTCATTTGCCGCAGATCGCGTCTATGGCGGACAGTCAGTATTTTATCGAAAAGCAGTCGGACGGTCATACGACGTCCACGAACGTGCGGCTTCTCGACAGATCGGGCATGATAGACGAAATTACTCGATTGTCCGGCGCCCGCGACATAAGCTCCGCGGCTCGTCAGACCGCGATCGAGCTTAAGGAATGGAGCGATAATTATAAAAACCGCGTTAAGTGATCTATACATAAATTGTCAGACCGTGCGAGCAGTGCGGTCTTATTTTTTTGCGAATAACAGACGCGAGACCGACTCAATATAAAGTTATGGGCAAAATCAAGGCTACTTCGTTTATATTGATCGTTTGTATTGCTATTTGTCTGACGCATACTTCGGTTTTCGGCGCGGATGCCGTAAGCGTGAGCGAAGTATATATCGGCGGATTTCCGGTGAGTATAGAATTACTCAGCGACGGACCCATAGTAAGATCGGTTTCGGACGACTGTATTACCTCCGGTGAACTCAAAGCGGGCGATGTGATCAAGAGCGTGAACGGCATAAAGGTCGGTTCGCGCTCGGATATTGTCAGACTGTATAACAGCGACGACATTACCGTACCGATCAGGCTTACCGTATTGCGCGACAATGTTCTGACCGAAGTCGAAACCGTACCCGATCGCGATATATGCTCCGGCAAGCCGAAGCTCGGATTTCAGACAAAGGACGGTATATCCGGTCTGGGTACAGTGACATGTTATACGAAGTCCGGCTCGTTCTATGCGCTTGGGCATCCCATTTCCGATGCCGATTGCACGTCAAAGTTCACGTGCCGCGCCGGCAGCGTATATAAATGCGATATTTGCGGTTATCAGAAACCGACTACGGGGAAGGCGGGAAGACTCATCGGAAGATGTTCGGAAAGTTCTCCGTATGCCGCGATCACGGAAAATTCGGACTTCGGGCTCAGAGGCAATCTTTCGGATGCGGCGGTCGGAGAGGTTTATGCAACTATGCCGAGATCGGAAGTCAAGCCGGGAAAGGCTCAGATTTTTACGACGATAGGAACTGAATCGGCTTTTTACGATATAGAGATCGTGAAGGCGGTAAAACAAGGCGAAGCGAAAGAAAAGGGCATGATCATTCGCGTAACGGACGAGAATCTTTTGCGCGCTACCGGCGGAATATTACAGGGCATGAGCGGCAGTCCGATATTGCAGAACGGCTGCATCGCCGGCGCATTGACGCACGTACTGACAAATAATCCGACAAGAGGATACGGCGTATATATCGATTGGATATTATCGTAATTGCCGTGTTCTATGACTGACATAATATGTTTCTGTGCGATTATATATTGGAAAATATCATATTTTTGACGAATTTTTCATAATATTGTCGTATGAAGGCAAAGAATAATAATTTCAAATATTTCATGATCGCGCGGTTTGACGAGCTCGTTTGCTTTATTTCCTCGCATATGAAATGGCTGATAATATATTCGGCTGCGCTTGTATTCGGGCTGGTGATAGGAGTAATCTCCGCATTGAAGCCGATCGATTCGCTTGCCGCATTCGCTTCGCATAATCCGTCGCTTTTCGAACTTATAGAGCACTCGGCATTTCTGCAATATTTTTTCTCTTCCGTTTTTTTGTTTTTGGTTATTCTGTCGCTGTCGGTGCTCGTGGGAAAATTGCCTTTTTCTCCGATATTGTTTTCGGCGACGGCGGTTATTCTCGGATACTTTCAGGGCGGTACGGTCATACTTCTTGTGCGGTCGTACGGGCTGATCGCCTTGCCGCTTACGATATGCTATTCGGCAACCACTATACTCCTCGACTTGATCTTGTTCGCACAGTTTGCCATGCTTTCGGCGATCTCTGCCGAGCAGCGCAAATTCGGATGTTCCGTTCCGCTTATGAAGATAGTTATGAATTCGGTGTATCCGCTGATATTCGGCTTTATTGTGCTTACGGTCAGGTATCTGCTTGTTATATTGTTTTCGTTTTTCCTGTAAGTTTACATAATTTACCGACATTGTGCGCAAAATGCAGATGTGGAGGTAATTAACAACTTATGATGAAGAATACCAGATTACTGCTCATCGCGCTTTGCGCTGCCGCAATAGCTGTTTCGGCATCGATCGCTACATTTTCGGTAGGAGCGGAGGTGATCGATTCGTTTACGGTAAACGCGCCGTCCGCGATATTGATCGATGCCGATACGGGTACGGTGCTTTACGAGCAGAACTCTAAAGAACACAGACCTGTGGCAAGCATGGTAAAGATCATGACTTTGCTTTTGACTTTCGATGCGATCGACGAGGGCAGACTTTCGCCCGACGATAATATTTCAGTCAGCGAAAACGCTTCGTCCATGGGCGGCAGTCAGGCGTTTCTCGACGCGCATGCCGAATATAATGTCGGAGAACTGATCAAAGCGATAACGATCGCGTCCGCAAACGACGCGTGCGTCGCGATGGCAGAACATCTGTCGGGCTCGGTTGACGGATTTGTTTCCGAAATGAACGCAAAGGCCGCAACTCTCGGTATGGACGATACCAATTTCGTCAATTGCACGGGATTGCCCGCGCCCAATCAGTATTCCTGCGCATACGATGCGTCCGTAATGTTCCGTGCGCTCATATCGCACGAAGCGTATTTCGATTATTCCAAAATCTGGATGTTCGATTTCGAGCATCCTTCCGGACGCAAGACCATGCTGTCGAACACGAATAAACTTATCAGAGCGTACGAAGGTTGCGACGGCGGTAAAACCGGCTTTACGAACGAAGCGATGTACTGTCTCTCCGCAACCGCCGAGCGTAACGGCACGCGACTTATCAGCGTTGTGACCGGGGCGCAGACGTCCAAGGGAAGAAATGCGGAGATATGCAAATTGTTTGATTTCGGTTTCGCGCATTTCGAAACAAGACAGGTTGTATTCGGCGGAGTCGAACTCGAAAATAAATTCGAGGCGCGCGGTTCAAAGGAAAAAGCCGTGGGTGTCGCTCCCGAGTCTGACGGATTTCTTTTGACCGAAAAGGGCAATAAGAGCGAAATAACATATGCCGTGGAGTTCGACGGAAACGTTGCGCTTCCGCTTCCCGCGGGAAGTCCTGTCGGAAAAATCATAGTATATGCCGACGGCGATCCGTTGCTCGAGCGTGCTCTCGTCACGACGGGAGAACTTACGAAACCGGGATATCTCGACATACTCGACGAAATTGCAAAGCAGTGGTAACTAATATCGGTTGACTATTTGCCGCGAAAATGATATACTTTTTCACATAGCTGTGGAACGGTACGGGTTTTCGGAGGCATTATGAATTTTGTTATCAGTGTTTGGAATGTATCAGGCAATATAGGGCTGACGATGTTGGCCCTTTTGGCCTTTGTTCTCGCCGTTTATCTCGCTATCGTTCCGCATGAGATCGCGCACGGTTTGGTTGCGAAATGGAACGGCGATTATACCGCGAAAATGAACGGTCGATTGACTATGAATCCCATAGTGCATTTCGATCTAATAGGTTTCATGATGTTGCTGTTTATGGGGTTCGGTTTCGCGAAACCCGTTCCGGTAAATCCGTATAATTTCAAAAAACCGCGTCGCGGACTTTTTACGGTGGCGATAGCGGGCGTTACTTATAATCTTATTGCCGCAGTATTGGGATTTTTCCTTCTTTCGTTGGTAATGTTCATCGATAAGGCGGTTGTAATGAATTATTATTTGTTCGGATTTCTGTATTGGTTTTTCAGTATATTCGCGACCGTAAATCTGACGCTTTTCTTTTTCAATATAATACCTCTCGGACCGCTCGACGGCTTCAAGATCATCGAAGCGTACGCAAGACGCGACAATAAATTCATCGGTTTTTTGCGCGCATACGGGAACTATATTCTGATCGGTCTTTTCGTGCTTCATATGGCGGTATATTATGTATCCACGTACGCAAGTATAAGTTGGTTGCAATATGTGGACATTCTCGGGCTTTATCTCGATAATTGTACGTATTGGGTCGGGCTCGGGCTGGAATCGTTGTTCGGAATGATGTTCGGTCTTGTATGAGGTCAATTAACGGAGTATTGATGGACGAAGAAGAAATCAAAGACTATGAACCGGACGAGGATGCTCTCGAAGAGGGAAGCGGCTTGCGTGTCAAACTCGATGCGTTCGAAGGTCCGCTCGATCTGTTGTTGCATCTGATCAAGCGCGCCAAGATCCGTATTTGCGATATATATGTATCGGATATAACACGCCAGTTCCTCGAGTATATCGAAGATATCGAGCAGATCGATCTCGACAAAGCGTCCGAGTTTCTCGGAATGGCGGCGTATTTGCTTGAGATCAAGGCAAAGTCGCTGTTGCCGAAACCGGAAGTGCTTCAGCCGGACGCGGAAGAGGACGACGGCAGCGAGTTGATCCGCCGTCTCGAGGAGTACGAGCTTTATAAAAAAGAAACGGAGAAGCTCAAGCGTATGGAAGCGATAGGCATGCACTATCGCGAGCCCGATAAAACAGTTGGCGACGAACGTACCGTTCTTAAGGATATGACTATGGAAGGGCTGTTCGAGGCTCTTCGCAAAATATACGAAAGAGCGGAGAAACGGTCGCTTGAAATAACGACGAGAGAGATCGTGCGCGATCCGTTCACCGTAAACGACAAGATCGAATATATACGCGGCGCGCTCACGATCAAAAACAAAGTAAAATTCACGGAACTCTTTGCCGAGCAGACTACCGTAAACGAAGTCATTACGACGTTTCAGGCCTTGTTGGAACTGATGAAATTGCAGTTTCTGACGGCAAAGCAGACGGAAGTTTTCGGAGAAATAGATTTAGTGAAAATCGCCGAGGAAGGTGGCTTAAATGGAAACGGATAAACTGGACAGTGTGCTCGAATCTCTTTTGTTTCTTTCGGGAGAAGCTCTCGGATACGACGAAATATCGGCTAATCTGGAAATACATAAAAACGAAATTAAAAAATCTGTCAAACGACTGAAAGAAAAATACGGAGGGACGTGCGGTATACATTTGCTCGAATATAACGGCAAACTTCAATTTTGTACGAATCCCGAGTATAAGAACGAAGTGGAAAGCGTGCTTAATCCCATAAAAGAAAAGGAGTTATCGCGCGCCACATTGGAAACGATAGCCATAATCGCATATAAGCAACCTGTGACAAAGCTCGAGGTGGAATCCATACGCGGAGTGAATTGCGATTATACCATGCAAATGCTTCTTAATCTCGGAATGATAGAAGTAACGGGAATAAAAGAAGCCATCGGTCATCCGAAGTTGTACGGAACTACCGACGAGTTCCTCAAGCGCTTCCGTCTGGAAACCATAAATCAGTTGCCCGACTACGAGAGTTTGTTGCAGAGTATCGAAGAGCTTAAAACGCGTCAGGCTGATACCGACAGTCTTTACAATCAGTTCGAGATTCCGGCGGAAGAAAAGCCCGAATTTTTGGATGGAGAGGACGTCGAAGTCGTTACGTCCGAGGTCGCCGCAACGACGACGGAATGATCGGGTAAGTTGCACCGAACCGAAATTACATAATTTGGAATAAAAATACCGATACTGTATATGTGTCGGTATTTTTGTGTACAGCGATAATAATTCTTACGTTTCTCGGCGCCGATCTTCGTATGACGCTCGATCTTCGCGCCGCGGCGACAAAGAACGATTATTTCATGAAGTTCATACTGTTCGGTATAAGTATTATCCGCGTCCGAATATCGTACGACGGATTCGATCTCGGCAAAAGATATCTTTGGCTGAAGATCAACGGACGCAGTGTGGGCATAGCGTTGACTGCGGATATGCTGAATCCCGATTCCGTATTCAACTATATTTCGAGTCCCATACTGAAGGCATTGGATTTCAAATATATAAATCTGAAACTGACGCTCGGTATAGCGAACGACGCGTTTTTGTCGGCAATGGCTTTACAGCTGATACGCTCCGTCTATTATTCTGCGGTAGCGGTCATTGCAAACAGGCAGATTTTGAAGACCGAAGAAAAATTCATAGTCGATTATGCGGGGAATAATGCAAATATAGAACTAATCGGCATAATCAGTCTTACGCCTGCAAATATTATATACAGTCTGTTTAAGGCTTTCGGTCGCAAAATGAGAGCGACAAAAGCAAAGGAGGTCAGAGTTGATAATAAATAACGAGCAAAAGCCCGTCGAGAGAGTAATGGACAACGCCTTTTCCAAGATCAAAACGATCATCGACGCCGATACGGTTATAGGTAAGCCCCTGATACTCGACGACGGTACGGGCATCATACCGATCAGCAGAGTGACGATGGGATTTTTGACGGGTGGCGGAGAGTACAGCGATATGACGGGGAAATCTTCGGACTTTCCGTTTGCGGGCGGAAGCGGTATCGGCGCGTCCGTCGTACCGGTGGGTTTTCTCGTCAAGAACGAAAAGGGATTCAAAATAATCGGCGTGAGCGACAGAAATCTTTATGAAAAGGTTCTTGCGCTTGTGCCCGAAGCATTGGAGGCGATCGGTGAAGCAATATCGAAAATCAAGTAAAATTGCAATTGCTCTGTCTGTCATAATATCGATTATTATGTGCATGGTCATTATGTCGGGATTTTCGACGGTAAAATATTCGACGAGCGCGCGAAGTGCCATAGTCATCGAGCGGACTACCGGTCGCATATTTTTCGAACGTAATGCGGACGAAAAACTGCCCATTGCGAGTACTACCAAAATACTTACGGCAATAACGGTGATAGAAAACACCGACGATCTGAACAAGGAAGTCGTCGTACCAGACGAGGCCGTAGGGACGGAGGGAAGTTCCATATATCTGAAGCATGGCGAAAAGCTCAGGATCATCGATCTGCTTTACGGACTTATGCTCAGATCGGGCAACGACTGCGCAGTCGCGCTTGCCTGCGTCACGTCCGGAAGCGTATCCGATTTCGCGTATATGATGAATACCGTGGCGAGAAACGCCGGCGCGGTCAATTCGCACTTTGTCAATCCGCACGGACTTCAGCATGAAGAACACTATTCCACCGCGCGCGATCTTGCGGCGATATCGGCTTACGCCATGCGCAACGATATTTTCAGGCGTATCGTATCTACGGAAAGGTATACCGATTGCCCGTACGAAGGCGAAGATTACAATCGCGATATGCGGAACAAGAACAAGATCCTGAACATGCTCGAAGGCGGTAACGGCATCAAAACGGGATATACCAAAGTCGCGGGTCGTTGTCTCGTGTCGTCCGCCTGCCGCGACGGAAAAGAAGTCATTTGTGTCGTCCTGTCGTGCGGACCTATGTTCGAGGAAAGCTGCGATCTGATAAATAACGCGTTCGAAGAACTCGGAGTACGTTCAAACGATTGATTTTTCGTTCGGGATACCGTATAATGTTACGGTATGAGAATAAATAAATATTTGGCGGAGTGCGGTATCGCCAGCCGCCGTAAATGCGAACAATTCATTACCGACGGGCTTGTGTCCGTCAACGGAAAAACCGTCACCGATCTTTCCACTCAGATCGAGCCGGGCGATAACGTTACTTGCGAGGGGCGCAGAGTAAATCCTGCGCGCAAACATGTTTATCTCGTAATGAACAAGCCGAAAGGGTGCGTAACGACGGTAAGCGACGACAGGGGGCGCAAGACCGTACTCGACATAGTGCGCACGTCTTATCCCGATACGCGACTCTTTCCGGTAGGCAGATTGGACTACGACACGGAAGGGATGCTTATTCTGACGACGGACGGCGATCTTTGCAACCGTCTTACTCATCCGAGCAGCGAGATACCGAAAATATATCTCGCGCGTGTGGAGGGCGAAGTTAAGGAGAACGATCTGAACGTACTTCGCCGCGGCGTGGAACTCGACGGGCGCAAAACGGGCAAGTGTCGTGCGAAGTTGATCGAGTATAACCGAAAGACGAATATGACCGCCGTGGAAGTGACGATTTCGGAGGGAATGAACCGCGAAGTCAGGAGAATGTTCGAGGCGATAGGGAAGCACGTGGACTTTCTCAAGCGCGTTGCAATAGGCGATTTGAGACTGGGCGGCGTCGACCGCGGCGCGTTCCGCAAACTTACCGCGGAGGAAGTCGAATATCTCAAGAATGTATAAATATTAAAAGAAAATGAAAAACGGTATTTTATTTGCTTGTTTTTCGTTTTTTTTTAGTGTATAATCTCATATTGAAAAATACTTTACCGGAGGTAAAATAATAAATGAGTTCCGAATTGAAAAGTGTGCTTAACTCGTACGCGTCGGCAACGAAAAACGTTCGCGCCACGATCGATGCGATCGCGGATGCGGATTCTTTTGTGGAATTCGACGCTTTTATGGGCGGAGCAAACGAACTCGGAGAGATCAAGGGAGAAGGCGTTATGTGCGGCCTTGCTTCCGTAGGCGGACAGAGCGTCGCTCTTCTCGCCACCAATTCCGAAGTTTTCGGCGGCGGTGTGTCGAAGCGCGGTGCGGAAAAGATCGCCCGTCTGGTAACGCGTGCCGTCGACACCGATATGCCGCTCGTATCCGTTATAGATACAACGGGCGCGCGAGTTTTCGAGGGGGTAGACGCGCTTTACGGTTACGGTAAGATCCTCGGCAGTTTCGCCAAAGCATACGGAAGCGTTCCCGTTATTACCGTCGTCAAAGGCAGTAATTACGGTATGCTTACATATCTTGCAGGTCTTTCCGATCTCTTTATCGCTTACGAAAAATCCAAAATTTCGACGGCAAGCCCGATGCTCGTTTCGGCATCTGCGGACGGCAAAGATTATTCCGCCGCAAACGTGCATTATACCGAGTCGGGCGTCGTTACGAACATAGTCAAATCGGATGCCGAGCTTAAAGAACTTCTCACCAAAGTTCTCGGAGAAGCGTGCTCGGTATTTTCCGATTCCGCCGACTCCGCCAACAGAGTATGCAAAGGACTTACCGCAAAGTCGGATGTCCGTGCGGTACTTGCCGAGGCGTTTGACGCGGGGTCTGCGATCGAGATTCGCGCAGGTTACGCTGCCGAAGCGCTTACCGCTTTCGCAAAGCTCGACGGCGCTACGGTCGCAGTTGTAGGTGTGGACGGAAAACTTACCGCAAAGGGAAGCGCTAAGATCAACGATTTCATAAATACCGCAGACAATCTCGGGATAGCGGTGGTCAACCTCGTCAACAGTACGGGTATCGTCGTCGATGCCAAGCAGGAAACCTGCTGTCTTATCCGCAACGTAAGCAATCTTATTTACGCATACGAAAACGTGTCCGTTCCGAAGATCGCTCTTATTTGCGGGGCTGCCGTCGGCGCGGCATATACCGTGTTCGCGTCGAAGACGTCTTACGATTATACGATGGCGTGGGACAGCGCATCCGTTACTCCGCTCGAGTCGACGAGCGCGGCGCGTCTGCTTTACGGCGACGAGATCGCAAAGGCCGAGGATTCCGCAAAAGCCGAAGAAAAGTTCGCGAAAGTTTATGCGGACGAAAATTCCGCGTTAGTCGCAGCCGAAAAGGGTTATGTGGATACCGTGCTTCTGCCCAATCATTCGCGTCAGTACCTTATCGCTGCGCTTCAGACGCTTATAAAGAGGTAAACGTATGATTTCGGCAATAACACAAGCGCTCAATCCCGGCGAGATATTGCTTCTTTGCGTTATAGGACTTGCGATAGTCATTGCCGCTCTTATAGTTCTTATCGTGCTTATTACGATAATTTCGAAGGGCGTAAACGCAGTCGACAATGCTTTGAGTTCCGCAAAGAAAAATGTCGGTACGGGTACGGTTCCGGCTCCCGTCGCCGCCGGCGCAGAGTCGGAAGACGAAGAAACCGTCGCCGCAATAACCGCGGCTTTGCTTGCTTTCTATGAAGTAAGCGCTACGGACGACGAGGAGATCATTCCGCCGCCGTTCGTCATCAGATCTATCAAAAAAAATTAACGGAGGAATTCTCATAATGCGTAAATTCAATGTTTCCGTGAACGGAAAATCTTATTCTGTAGAAGTCGAAGAAGTAGGCGGAGCAGTTGCTTCCGCGCCCGTTGCCGCTCCCGCGGCATCGCCTGCGCCCGTCGCGGCGCCCGCACCCGTTGCCGCTCCCAAAGCTGCCGCTCCGGCAGGCGGAACTCCCGTGAAGTCTCCCATGCCCGGCGTTATCAGAAAGCTTGTCGCAGCCGAAGGTACGGCCGTTAAAGCGGGTCAGTCGGTAGTCGTTCTCGAAGCCATGAAAATGGAAAACGACATCGTGGCAGCCGCAGACGGCGTTATATCGTATGCGGTAAAAGTAGGTGAGAGCGTCGAAACCGACGCTGTTCTTGCGTACATAAAGTAATCTCGGAGGTACTGTTTAATGGATCTCGGAGCAATTATGCTTAACCTGTGGGAGAGCACGGGCGTGGCGCAATCTACGTGGCAGAACTATGTCATGATCGTTGTGTCGTTCGTACTTTTCTATCTGGCTATAGCTAGAAAATTCGAGCCGCTCCTTCTCGTGCCGATCGCGTTCGGTCTGTTGCTTGCCAACATACCCGGCGCGCATGCGATTTTGTATCAGCACCCGATAACGGAGTTTATCCCCGTCGAAGGGGGCGGTTACGAATCCACGGTTACGACAACGGGCGGACTGTTCTACTATCTGTCAAAAGGTGTGGAGTGGGTAATATTCCCGCCGTTGATTTTCCTCGGTATCGGCGCAATGACCGATTTCGGACCGCTGATCGCAAACCCGAAGAGTCTTATCTTGGGCGCTGCCGCTCAGCTCGGTATTTTCATTACCCTGTTCGGCGGGTACTTCCTTTTCGGTCTCGAAGTGTTCGGCGTACCTTCCGAAGAGCTCGGCAAACTCGCGGCATCCGTCGCGATCATAGGCGGAGCCGACGGTCCTACGGCTATCTACGTTACGACGGTGCTCGGACAGGACGGATATCTCGGCGCGATCGCAATCGCCGCATATTCGTATATGGCGCTTATTCCCGCGATACAGCCGCCGATCATGAAGCTCCTGACATCGAAGAGCGAACGTCGCATAAAGATGAAGCAGCTCCGCAAAGTTACGAGAAAGGAAAAGATAATTTTCCCGATCGTAGTAGTAGTGCTTGTCGGCTTGCTTCTTCCTTCGGCGCTTCCGCTTCTCGGTATGCTCATGCTCGGTAACCTGTTTAAGGAATGCCTTGTTACGGACAGACTCGCAACCACGGCAAGCAACGGACTTTGTAACGTTATCACGATACTTCTCGGTACGTGCGTCGGATTCAAAGCGAACAGCGCGGTATTCCTTACACCGATCACATTGCTTATCATAGCTCTCGGTCTTCTTGCGTTCTCGTTCGGTACCGCGGGCGGCGTGCTTATGGCTAAGTTCATGAATCTGTTCCTTAAGGACAAGATAAATCCTCTTATCGGCAGCGCGGGCGTTTCGGCAGTTCCCATGGCGGCGCGCGTATCTCAGACGGTAGGACAAAAAGAAGTTCCGGACAACTATCTGCTTATGCATGCGATGGGTCCCAACGTTGCGGGCGTTATCGGTTCCGCCGTTGCGGCAGGCGTGCTTATATCGATGTTCGGTTAATTAACGGAGGAATATAATCTATTATGGCAATCACCAAAAAACCTGTAAAAATAATGGAAACCATACTCCGCGATGCGCATCAGTCGCAGGCCGCTACGAGAATGCGTCTGGACGAAATGCTTCCCATCGCGGAAAAGCTCGACAAAGTGGGCTATTATGCTCTCGAAGCGTGGGGCGGCGCAACTTTCGACTCGTGTATCAGATTCCTGAACGAAGATCCGTGGGAGAGACTCCGCGCCCTTCGTAAAGCTATCCCGAACACCAAACTTCAGATGTTGCTTCGCGGACAGAATCTGCTCGGCTACCGTCACTACAGCGACGACGTCGTAAAGAAGTTCTGCGAGCTCACGGTCAAGAACGGTATCGACGTGCTTCGTATATTCGACGCGCTCAACGATATCAAAAACCTCAAGACCGCGATCGAAGCGACAAAGGAAGCGGGCGGTACCGTCGAAGCGGCTTTGTCTTATACGACCGGTCCCGTATACGACGACAAATATTACGTCAAGCTTGCGAAAGAACTCAAGGCTATGGGCGCGGATATCATATGTATCAAGGATATGGCGAACCTGCTTCTTCCTTACGACGCTTACCGTCTTGTAAAAACACTCAAGAATAAGGTTGATATTCCCGTACATCTTCATACGCATAACACGGCGGGAACGGGCGATATGACCAATCTCAAGGCGATCGAGGCGGGTTGCGACATCGTCGATACGGCGCTTTCGCCGCTCGGCAACGGTACCAGTCAGCCTGCTACCGAATCGCTCGTCGCAACGCTTCAGGGTACTCCGTACGATACGGGCATAGACCTGAAGAAGCTCAACGAGATCACGGTATATTTCCGCGATGTTGCCGACAGACTGAAGAAAGACGGTTTCCTGTCCGAAAAAGTTCTCAAAGTCGACGTCAACGCGCTTATTTATCAGGTTCCGGGCGGAATGCTTTCCAACCTTATAAATCAGCTTAAAGAGCAGGGTAAGAGCGAGAAACTCGAAGAGGTTCTTCAGGAAGTTCCGAGAGTCAGAGCCGATCTCGGTTATCCGCCGCTCGTTACGCCTTCCAGCCAGATCGTCGGAACGCAGGCGGTACTCAACGTTATCTGCGGCGAAAGATATAAGATGGTCACGAAGGAAACCAAGGGCGTTGCGAGAGGCGAGTACGGCAAATTGCCCGTCAAGCCTGATCCCGAAGTTATCAAGAAGATTCTCGGTAAGGAGAAGCCTATCAAGTACAGCCCTCACAATCTTCCGCCCGAGCTCGATAAGCTCCGCGACGAACTGGGCAAGTATTACGAACAGGACGAAGACGTGCTTACTTACGCGCTCTTCCCTCAGGTATCGATGCCTTTCTTCAAGGCGCGTTATGCGCGCCGTCACGGTGTGGACACGTCGCTGTTCGACGAGAAGAACGGCGTACATCCCGTTTAATTGAATTCGTTATTTTGTCGGTGCGAGGGGCGGAGTCGATCCGCTCCGCGCACTCGGCATTTATTCGGAAAAAGCTGCGCAATATTTTCGACGAGCGCAGTTCGGTAACAAGGTAGGATAATTTGCTTAAAATCGGAATAATCGGTGGCGGCGCCGCGGGTCTTGTTGCCGCATCTTTCTGCAAAGGCGACGTTACTCTGATAGAGAAAAACGAGAAACTCGGCAAAAAGATATACATTACCGGAAAAGGACGGTGCAATGTGACCAACAACTGTGCATTGTACGAATTTTTTCCGAATATCGTCCGCGGCGAAAAGTTTATGATGAGTTCGCTTACCGCGTTTCCTCCGCCTGCGCTCATGGCGTTTTTGAACGATCACGGCGTGCGAACCAAAACGGAACGCGGAAACAGAGTTTTTCCGGTATCGGACAAGTCGAGCGACGTTATCAAAGCGCTTGTTTCCGCGGCTACTGAAAACGGCGTCGATGTGAGATTGAACACGACCGTAAGGTCGGTGCGAAAAACAGAGGATGGATTTGTTGTCGCATGCGACGGAGAAGAGTTCGTTTTCGATCGCTTGATCGTCGCTACGGGCGGATTGAGTTATCCGTCTACGGGCAGTACGGGCGACGGATACGCTGTCGCACGGTCGTTCGGTCATTCGGTCGTCCGCACCGTGCCCGCGCTTTCCGCCGTTGAGTTGTCGGACAATGTTAAACCGCTCGAAGGATTGTCGTTGAAAAACGTACGCGCGACGGTCGTCCTCGGCGGTAAAACGTACTCGGAATTCGGTGAAATGCTCTTTACCGACCGAGGGGTCAGCGGGCCGATTATTCTTACTCTCGGGAGTAAGATCAACAGATATGATCTTCGCGGAGTAAGGCTTTGCGTCGATTTCAAGCCCGCGCTTTCGCCCGAAACTCTCGATGCGCGTTTGTCGGGAGATTTCAGAGAATTTCATAATAAGGATCTTATGAATATTCTGCCCGAACTGTTGCCTAAAGCTGTAATTCCGTATGTGCTCGGTCAGTGCGGAGTAAGCGGTTCGGTGAAAGGGCATTCCGTGACGCGTGAACAGCGTTATGCGATAGGCTACAGCGTAAAAAATCTGGCGTTTTCGATAAAAAGTCTGGCTGATATAAGCGGAGCGATAATTACTTCGGGCGGCGTGGATCTTACGGAAATAAATCCGAAAACCATGGAAAGCAAACTTGTCAAAGGACTGTATTTTGCTGGAGAGGTTTTGGATGTGGACGCGCTTACGGGCGGATATAATCTTCAGTGCGCGTTTTCGAGCGGACGTGCGGCGGGGATAGCCGCCGCGAGCGAAAAATAACAGCGAGGTAAACCGTATGAACGTATATGCGATCAGAGGCGCCACAACGGTCAAAGAAAATACGGAGAGCGAAATCAGACGCGCTTCGGTGGAGTTGATGCGAGAAATCGTTGTCGGGAATCCGGACATTTCCGAAGTAATCAGTATTATCATCTCGACAACGGATGATTTGACCGCGTTTTATCCGGCGCGTGCGATCAGAGAATCCGGCGTTATTGACGGATCGTTGTTTTCATGTAAAGAGCCGTCTGTCGACGGAAGTCTTCCGTTGTGTATACGCGTGCTCGTAACCGTTGTTTCCGAAACCGGATCGAAGCCGCATCATGTATATCTCGGCGAAGCTAAGTCGCTTCGAAAGGATCTTGTAAATGGATAACGGGAAACATTATAATATTGCCATAGACGGACCTTCGGGAGCGGGGAAAAGTACGATCGCTAAAATGCTTTCCGAAAAATTGGAAATACTATATCTCGATACGGGCGCGCTTTATCGTGCGGTCGGACTGAAAGCCATGCGCGACGGTTGGGAAGAGAACGACGAAAAAGTTTCCGAACTTATAGGCGGCATAGATATTTCCGTACGGTACGATATGGGGACTCAGCGCGTATATCTCGACGGCGAAGACGTTTCGGAAGAGATCAGACGGAATATAATATCCGATTACGGCAGCAGGTTTTCCGCATTGCCTTCGGTACGATCCGCATTGCTCGATCTTCAGCGCAAGACCGCGGCGAAGTATTCTTCCGTACTGGACGGGCGTGATATAGGAACGTCCGTTCTGCCGAATGCAAAGTATAAATTTTATCTGACCGCTTCGGCGGACATCAGAGCGCGTCGCAGGTATAATGAGCTGATCGCGAAAGGACAGTCCGTGGATTACGAAACCGTAAGGCGGGATATCGAAGACCGCGACAAGCGCGATATGACCAGAGCCGTTTCGCCTCTTAAAAAAGCCGTCGATGCGATCGAGATCGATTCGGGAGATATGAGTACCGACGAAGTTGTAAATAAAATAACGGAATATATTTCGAAATAATGACAGAAAAGAAAGACAAGTGTAAAAAAGCGATTGACAAAAAGTCAAACTATATGGCTTGGTATACCTTATTTTACGGTTTGGCATACCTGCCTATGAAATTGCTTTTTCCGGGGAAGGCGCTCGGCGTCGAACATCTGCCCGAGCGCGGCGGATATATTCTTGCGCTCAATCATAGGAGCGGACGCGAGATCCCGTTGTCTTTTTATGCTATTCCGAAGTTCCGTCATTTCATTGCGAAAGA
The DNA here is from genome assembly GCA_910587025.1 of uncultured Christensenellaceae bacterium. Classification (GTDB taxonomy): domain Bacteria; phylum Bacillota; class Clostridia; order Christensenellales; family Pumilibacteraceae; genus Protoclostridium. Next base: position 8,076 of record CAJUKR010000001.1, on the reverse strand, counting down.
AGAACATTACAAGTCTGCGTTTTGCAGATGGATATTTCCCAAACTCGGCGTTATCGCAATCAATCGCGACAAGCCCGATCTGTCCACGATCAGAAAGACCGTCGGTTATCTCCGCAAAGGCGAGATCGTAGGTATATTTCCCGAAGGCACGCGAAACCGCGACGAAGACGCCGATATGCTTCAGTTCAAAAACGGCACGGCTTTGTTCGCGCTTCAGGCAAAAGTGCCCGTTGTGCCGGTATATTTTTACCGTAAGCCGAGATTTTTCAGAAAAAATTATATTTATATAGGCGAGCCCGTTTATCCGTCTACGGAATCGGGACCTGTGAACGCCGAAAAAATTGCGGAGTTCGGCGGCAAAGTCCGCGATGCGCTCGAGAGCGCGAAAGGTTATTTAATCGACCTTATGAAAGACGGCGGCAAAATGTATAAAAAAGAATTCAAAGCGGAAAAGAAGCGCATGAAAGCGAGAAAACGCGAAATGAAACGCGAAGCCGAAATCGCCGGACGCGGGAAGGATCGACATTGAAAATTCTCAGAGCTCATAATCTCGGTTTTTGTTACGGCGTAAGGCGGTCGATTGCTTTTACCGAAAACGAGTATCCGAAGCCGATCTATACTTACGGCGAACTGATACACAATTCGTTGATCGTCGATAAGTTGGCGTCGCGCGGGATAGTCGCCGTAGACCGCATAGACGATATCAAAGAGGGGACGGTCATAATACGCTCTCACGGCGCGCCCGTAGAGGAAACGGAAAGAGCGAAAAAAAAAGGTCTGACCGTTATCGACGCGACCTGTCCTTTCGTAAACCGAACGCGTAAGATCGTCGCCGACAAATATGCCGACGGTTATAAGATCGTCATATTCGGCAAGCGCGAACATCCCGAAGTCGTCGGTATCAATTCGATTTGCGATTATACCGCCCTGATAATAGAGGACGAGATCCCCGAAACGCTTTGGGAATACGATAAAATTTGCGTCGTGGCGCAAACGACGGCTTCCGCAAAAAAATTTCGCAATATAGCGGAGAAAATTCGAAAAGATAGAGCCAAAACAGTTGAAATATTTGACACAATTTGTTATACTACACTAAAGCGTCAAAAAGAGGCGGAAGAATTGTCGAAACAATGCGACGTGGTTCTGGTGATCGGCGACGCAAAAAGTTCCAATACTTTGAAGTTGAAAGAAATATGCGGTGTTTTTTGTCCCGTTTATCTGATCGGCGGAGCGGAGGAGCTATCAAGAATAAAATTTAATGTCGACGACACGGTAGGCATTGTCGCCGGCGCATCGGCTCCGACCGAGTCGATAACGGAGGTAATTCAGTACATGGAAAACAACTACACCGAAGCTCAGAACGAAGAGTTCCTGCAAGCGGTCGACGCCGTTGGAACAAACGGCAAATTAAGAGACGGAAAACGTATGAAAGTCAAGGTAACGGCCGCCGACGAAAAGGGCATTACCGTAGACTTCGGAACAAAAATCGATGGTTACATTGCGGCGGATGAGGTTTCGCTCGATGATGCATATAATCCGTCCGATTTTCCTCAGGGCACCGAGCTTGACGTAATTCTTCTCAGCTCAAAGGCAGAGGACGGGCTCTACCGTTTTTCCAAGAAAAAGGTAGACAAAATCAAGGAAGGCGACAAGATCGTCGACACGGTTCGCGACGGCGAAGTATTCGAACTCACTGTCGAGCGCGATACCAAAGGCGGACTGCTCGGAAAACTCGGTACGTATACCGTGTTTGTTCCCGCGTCTCAGATCAAGGAAAAGTATGTGCACGATCTTAAGCCGTTTATCGGAAAAACTCTCAGACTGACTCAGCTCGAGATCGACGATACGAAGCGCAGAATAGTTGCGAGCCAGAAAATCATTCTCGAAAAAGAACGCAAAGAGAGAGAGGAAATTTTCTGGGCTAACGTCGTTCCCGGCGTTATCGTAAACGGCAAGGTAAAAGGAATATCCAAATTCGGCGCGTTCGTAAGCGTAGACGGATATGACTGCCTTGTACACATCAGCGATATTTCGTGGGCTAAATTCAAGTCCATCGAAGATATTATCCATGTCGGAAAGAAGTATGATTTCGTCGTACTCAAAGCGGACAGGGAAAAAGGCAAAGTTTCGCTCGGATACAAACAGCTTCAGAAGCATCCGTTCGACGCCGCTATCGAGGAATATCCCGTCGGATCGGTCGTTACCGGTAAGGTAACTTCGCTTATGCCGTTCGGCGCGTTCGTGGAGATCGCTCCCGGTGTGGAAGGACTTGTGCACGTCTCCGAAGCGTCCAACACTTATGTCAAGAATATCGGCGACATTTACAAGACGGGCGACGAGGTCGAGGTCAAGATCCTTGCCATCGATCCCGCCGAGAAAAAAATCACTCTCAGCGCAAAGGCGTGCATGCCCGAATTGACCGACGAGGAGAAAGCTGCGGCAAGACCCGAAAGAAAGGAAAGCAAGCCCCGCGCTCCGAGAAAGGACAGACCCTCGGTCAAGGATGACGAAACCGAGTGGAGCGAGGATGCGGGCAATAATCCGTTCGCGGATCTGCTCAAAGATCTTAACGTCAAAAAATAATCGAAAATTGAAGTCAAACGGGACATTCGTATTCGGATGTCCCGTTTTTGTATATACCTAATTTTCTTTACAAATCGGTTTGTTTGTTGTATAATACAAATAAGAAATTACGCCGTTATCGGCTTTATTTCGCCGTAGTTCGTCAAAAAATATTCTTCGGCGGAAAATCGCGCCTGTGCGATATGTCCGCCGTGTTGCGGTTACGAATGTTTCACGGAGGCTCGGATGTCCGATTTTTACGCTATCTGTCCCGATTGCGGAAGGAGCTTGCATATCGACGGGGCAATCGACAACGTTTATTCCTGTCCGCATTGCGGTCGGTCGTTTTCGTATGCCGAGCTCGGTTCCTCGGGAAATATCGTTAACGTTGCCGCGGCTAAACTGGCATACGGCAATGCGCGTAATTTGTTCGACGAAGGAAAGTATGCCGATGCGGAAAAAGAGTTCGAAAAAGTCTGTGACTTTGATTGCAATAACTTTTTTGCCGAATACTTCAGATTGTTGTGCGGCATTATGCGGATTAACGCGGCGGGCAGTTGCAGCGGCGCGGAAATAATAATTTCGCTGCTCGGCTCTCCACTTGAAAAACTTTCGCTTTCATGTCAGCCCGAATCGGTGCGCCGTCCGTTTTTGCTTACTGCGTTCAGACAGACGTTTTCGCTTATTGACGAGCTTTTCAAAGCTGTGGAAAAGATATATCCGCGTCGGAGCGATGACGGCGAGCGGGTGCGCGAGTATATGACGCTTGCGCGCGCGGTCAAAAAAATCACACTTATCGATTTCGACGTCGCCATGCTTGCCGATAAAGAGATAGGCGAGCTTGCGGTGTCGATATGCGATACGGCTATGCACGCGTTGTCGCGTGTGGTTGCCGTCAAAATCTCCGATTTTGATTTGCATATTCCCGAAACGTCTTTGAGGGACGAATGCCGTTCTATGTTCAGCGCATACGGTCATTTTGTTCGAAAAATAGTACCCGAGTATGTTTTTCCGCATTATAAAGAAAATTTGGCGGTGCTTGAAACTTTCTGCGGAAAGGTGGACGAAGCTATCGCGGCATACAAACGTGTTTCGTCATACGACGGTTCGTTTATCGATATGAAGTGCGATGAATTGTCGCATATGTTGTATTGCTGTCGCACTGCGTTTACTTTCGCATATTATACTTTGTTTTACGGACTCGGCGTGCGGCTGTCGGGCAAGGAGACTGCCGCATTGATGCTCAAAGCCGTGGATTACGCTCTCAAAGTCATGAAGCCGCGTGTGTATGACGACGGTAGCGGCGACAAGACGATAGATGCAGTATCGCTTGAGGAGGCAAGATCCGTTTCGGTTAATCTTTGCAATATGATAACCGAGTTGAAAATTTCGGACGTGTCCGGTCTGGTCGGCGTACTCGAAGAAAACTACGACGAATTGTGTTCGGTCGTATATACGCATTACGGAAGTTTGCAGGCGAAGATCGAAGCCGAACTCGAGTATATAAGAGCGACGAAAAACAAAAAATATTTTTATTATCGTAATCTTCTTTATGGCATTGTTTGTTCCTCGATTCCCGCGTTGGACGAAATAGTCCCGATCGGAGAATACAGGATCTCTTCGCGCATACGACTGCTCAAATATTGTAAGTCCGCCGCCGATGCGTTGTTGTTCATGTTCGATTACAGAACGCAGGAAATAGAAAAGCAGCCGAGATACTCCGATCTTACGACAATTTATTCTTATCTGAACACCAACATCAAAACACTGACGTAAATTATAAGTATGATTATAGATCTTCATAACGATTTATTGACGGCAAAGCACCGCGACAAATGGAATGACGAACTTTGTTCGTATAAAGCGGCGGATGCGAAAACCGCGCTTGCCGTGTGGACTACCGAATTACGTCCGACCGCGGAAGACATGGCGCGATTTGCCGAGTTCGGGTCGATTCAGTCTCCGGGTATAGCGATCGAAGACCTCGGTTCTGTTGTTACTGACGATTTCGATACGCTGTTTAAGTTGTGTTCTCCGATTTACGCGTCGCTTACATGGAACAGCGACAATCGTCTCGCCGGCGGGTGCGGCTGTGAAAAGCCGGTCACGAAGCTCGGACTTTCCGTCATAGAGAGTATGGCAAAGTATGGCGTGGCTTTGGATCTGTCGCATTTGTCGGATACCGCGTTTTTTGACGCGTTGGATAAATGCCGCGGGAAAGTGCTCGTGACGCATACCGCGTCTCGCCGATTGTCCGATCATCCCAGATGCATTACCGACGACATGGCGAAAAAGTGCGCGGAAAGAGGGGGCATAATCGGCGTTGCGGCTGTACCTAACTTTCTCGATTCAAGTTTGATATACGGCGAAAACACCGACAGAAAAAAATACGCATTGCATATCGCGCATTTCGCGTCCGTGGTTGGGTGTGATTGCGTTGCGATCGGTACCGATTTCAACGGTTGCGAGTATTATCCGAGAGGGATGGAAAGTTATGCCGATTTTTCGGCGCTTGCGGAAGATATGAGGGGGCTCGGTTTTTCGGGTGCCGAAACAGATAAAATATTTTACGGCAATGCCGAACGATTTTTCGGGCTCGCCAAGGAGAATTTATGAAAAAGAATACTTACGAGAATCCACTGATTACGCGATACGCTTCGGGCGAAATGTCCGCGGTTTTTTCCGACGACAATAAGTTTACGACGTGGAGAAAACTTTGGATCGCCCTTGCGGAAAGCGAAAAAGAGCTCGGATTGAATATTACCGACGGGCAGATTGCCGAAATGAAAAAATATGTTTCGGACATAAATTACGACGTGGCCGAAGCGAGGGAAAAGGAAGTGCGGCACGACGTTATGGCTCACGTCTACGCGTTCGGCAGTCAGGCATCGTCGGCTATGCCGATCATTCATCTCGGCGCTACGAGTTGCTATGTTACCGACAATGCGGAAATAATCATAATGCGCGAAGCGCTCGGGATTGTTCGTAACAAGCTTCTTCAGGTCATGAAAAAACTTGCCGATTTTGCTCTTAAATATAAGGGTATGCCTACGCTCGGTTTCACGCATCTTCAGCCCGCTCAGCTTACGACGGTGGGTAAGCGCGCGTGCCTGTGGCTTCAGGATCTGCAAATGGACTACGAGGATCTTACCGCTGTTATTAACGGTCTCAAACTTCGCGGCGTAAAGGGCACGACGGGAACGCAGGCAAGCTTTTTAACGCTTTTCGACGGCGACGGAGAAAAAGTCAAAGCTCTCGAAAAAGCCGTTGTCGGCAAAATGGGCTTTAAGTCGGCGTTTGCGGTTTCGGGACAGACGTATACACGCAAACTGGATTATACCGTATTGTCGGCGTTGTCGAGAATATCGCAGAGCGCGTACAAGTTTGCGAACGATCTTCGCATACTTCAGAATATGAAAGAGATGGAAGAGCCTTTCGAAAAAAATCAGATCGGGTCTTCCGCAATGGCTTATAAGCGCAATCCCATGCGTAGCGAACGCATCTGCGCGCTTGCGAGATTTGTTATCAATTTGCCCGGCAACGAAGCCGTTACCGCGTCCACGCAATGGTTCGAACGTACGCTTGACGACAGCGCAAATAAGCGCATAACTATTCCTCAGGCATTTCTCGCGGTAGACGGTATTCTCAATCTGCTCATAAACGTAACGGGCGGTATGGTTGTTTACGATAAGGTTATCCGTAAACATATTATGGCGGAGCTTCCTTTTATGGCGACCGAAACTATATTGATGGAATGCGTAAAGGCGGGCGGCAACAGGCAGGAATTGCACGAAGCGATACGCGTTCATTCCATGGAAGCAGGCAAAGTCGTCAAGCAGGAAGGCGGCGATAACGATCTTATCGAGAGAATAAAAGGCGATCCGCTGTTCGACTCGGTAAAAGACGGTATAGACGGAATCATGAACCCGTCGAACTTCATCGGAAGAGCAGAAGCTCAGACGGAAGAATTCATATCCGAACAGATCGTTCCGATACTGTCTTCGGTGGACATTTCGGATAAAGAAACCGAAATCAAAGTATAGTTATGGATGAAAATACGCTTAAACACGAAAAGATAGTCATTACCGTTTCGGTAGTGACTATCATAATAAACGCCGTTCTTTCGGTCGCGAAATTGCTTGCCGGAATCTTTGCCGATTCGGGAGCGATGATCTCCGACGCCGTGCACTCGGCCTCCGACGTATTTTCGACCGTGATCGTTCTTGTAGGCGTAAAAATGGCTTCAAAGGCATCGGATAAGCAACATCCTTACGGACACGAACGAATGGAATGCGTGGCTGCAATCGTACTTGCGGTAGTGCTTGCGGGGACTGGCGCAATGCTCGGGTATGTCGGAATCAGGGATATAGCAACGGGCGCGTACGAGGGGTCTGTTCCGGGATTGCCCGCGCTTATAACGGCTGTAGTTTCGATATTCGTAAAAGAGGGGATGTACTGGTATACCCGCGCGGCTGCGAAAAAAACAAAGTCGGACGCGCTTATGGCCGACGCATGGCATCACCGTTCGGATGCGTTGTCGTCCGTCGGCGCGTTTGCCGGAATACTCGGCTCTATACTCGGCGTAACAGTGCTCGACTCGGTGGCGTCTATCGTCATATGTCTGCTTATACTGAAAGTCGCCGTCGATGTGTTCCGCGGCGCTGTGGATAAGATGGTGGATCGTGCCTGCGACGATAAAACGGTCAGAGACATGACCGAAGCGATACTTTCCACCGATGGTGTCAAAACGCTCGATGTTATAAAAACCCGCATTTTCGGGAATAGAATATATGTCGAGATCGAAATTTCCGTAGACGGAGATCTTAAACTTTCCGACTCGCATGCAATAGCGGAGCAAGTCCACAACAGGATCGAAGCCGGTTTTCCCGACGTAAAGCATTGCATGGTTCATGTCAATCCGTATTTACATATTTGCGCCGATATTTCGGCGGACGGCGAAGGAGGCGGAAGTGAAACGCAGCGATAAATTCGAGGGTTGGTATTTCAAACTTCAAAAGGGGGATTCGGTGATTGCGTTTATCCCGTCCGTGCATAGGACGGATAAAGGCATATATGCCATGTTGCAGATAGTTACCGATCACGGTGATTATACTTTCAGATTCGACGAGTTCGAATTCGTTAAGCCTTTCGGACTTAAACTCGGATCGTCCGAGTTTTCCGAACGCGGTATAATGCTCGATATCGATGGTGACGGTTTTTCGGCGACGGGAGAGATTTCTTTCGGAGAATTTACGCCCGCAAAAGGCGATATAATGGGACCGTTCGGATTTTTGCCGCGTATGGAATGTCGTCACGGGATTATCAGTATGCGACATGCGCTGAGCGGCAGTCTGACGATAAACGGCGTCGAATATAATTTCGACGGCGGGACAGGCTATATCGAAAAAGACAGCGGAAGATCGTTTCCGTCCGATTATTGCTGGACACACGGCATGAATGACGATTTTTCGATAATGGCGGCAGATCGGAAGAGCGTCGTGTAGGGAAAGAGTG